>NZ_JARQVW010000006.1:0-96442 GCF_029589235.1 Streptococcus taoyuanensis | reverse complement strand
AGAGCCCACTCAACCACTGCGTCTTGCTCGACAATCCAAAAATAATTGAGAGGCTAGGACTTTTGTCCCAGCCTCTTTTCTATATTCTCAGATGTTCTAGACATCTAACGTCACTTATTTCCACTTTTCCAGTCACAAGCATTCTCATGGTCATTGACCAGGCCTGCTGCTTGTAGGTAGGATAAAACTGCGACTGGTCCTGTGAACTTAAAACCACGTTTTTTGAGGTCCTTGGCTAGCTTCTCAGAAAGAGCTGTCTTCGCTGGAGCCTGCCGGTAATCTGGGACATCATTGACGATAGTTTTTCCATCGACAAAAGACCAAAGATAAGCATCAAACGATCCAAATTCCTCCTGGATTTGTAGAAAGGCTTGAGCATTGGCCCGTGTCGCAAAGATCTTAGCACGATTGCGAATGATGGCTGGATTGTCTATCAAAGTTTCCAGTTCAGAGTCGGTCATCTCTGCGACGCGTTGAAGATGGTAACCATGAAAAGACTCTCGGAAAGCCTGGCGTTTATTGAGTACCGTCTCCCAAGATAGACCGGCCTGATAAGTCTCCATACAGAGCAACTCAAAAAGCGCTTGGTCATCATGGAGGGGACGCCCCCACTCCTCATCATGGTAGGCTACATATAGCGGGTTATTTATTTTAACCCAACCACAACGTTTTGACATCTTATTCTCCTATCTTTGAAACATAGTCAGGCAAGGGAACAGTAGACTTATCCAATAGATTAATCCAACGATTAATATCTGGTGGCAGAGGGTTAAATTTTTCATCTGTTTGATACCTTGCTTGACCATCTGTTTCTATACCAGTTAATGTTTCAATCTGTTCTCGAAGCTGGTCTACAGACATCCAATCAGTCCAACCTTCAAATAAGTTTTCAGTAGCCAATGTTATCCCATACCATTCTTGAAACCATTCAATGTAGTCTGCACTTAACAGGTAGAGTTTTTCGAAAGAACAAGGTTCATCATTCACCTTTATACTTTCTACTATATTGTCATGATCTACTATGGTAATACTCGCACCACAAAATTCACAAGGAAGTGAGCCAACTTGACCATAGCGAGATCCACTATGCAAGAATAATCCTGTTTGGCTCTGTTGACAATTTTTACAAAACAATGGAAAAACGGTACAGTGTAGCCATAGTGTATCAATCTTCCCATTTTTAAACTTTATCTTGATATGGTTGCTACTGTTCCTTGCTTCAACTAGATTGATCCGAGCAATACCCATTATTTCACCAACATTTTAAGGGCCGATTTGATATAGTTCTCAGCTGTATCCGTCGTCCCTTCGAAGAATTTCTTGATTTTCTTGAGTTCCGTTGCCTTGTAGCCCAAAGCCAACATGGCTTCCATGGCTTCCTCAAGAGCTTGGTTCTCTTCTGCAACTTTGGCTTTGGACTGAGCCGGTGCATCTTCTAGATCAAGATTGATCTTACCTTCTAGGTCCAAGACCATCTGTTGGGCTGTTTTCTTGCCGATCTTCGGAAACTTGGTCAAGTAGGTGATATTCTTGCTTTCGATGGCTTGGACAAGGCCTGCATTGTCATCTGCAGCAATGATAGCTAGAGCTGACACTGGGCCAATTCCAGAGACCGAGATCAAGTTCAAAAAGAGCTTTTTCTCTTCTTCGGTCGCAAAGCCATAAAGAAGGTGAGCATCTTCCCGGACTACTTGATGGAGATAGACTTGCACCTCTTGATTCATTTTGCCAGAGTAGGCATAGGGATTGGCCACATGCAAGAGATAGCCGATCTCAGCTGTCTCCACCACGATATATTTAGCAGTGATTTTCGTTAAGATTCCTTTAATGTATTCGTACATAATCTTCCTTTATCGTTTACTTAATATTTGCCCAATTCTCGTAGGCTAGTGTGATTTTCCTGAATGCGTCGGAACATCTTTTCCATGTCCGACTTGGTGAAGTTAACCAAAACCGGACGGCCATGAGGGCAGTTATAAGGGTTGTCGCATTGGGACAGTTGATAGATCAGATCGCGTGCAGAGTAATCGTCCAGTGTGTGGTTGGCCTTGATGGAGCGTTTGCAAGACATCATGATGGCCAACTCAGCCCGGTATTTCTTGATGGACACTTCCTTGGTCAAAAGGAGCATGTCACACATTTCGTAGATACCCGACTCGATCTCTTCTTCCTTCATCCAAATCGGATGCTCCCGCAAGATCAACTGGTTGGCTCCGTACTCTTCTAGATAGACGCCCACTTCCTCTAGGAGGTGTTTACGCTGTTGCAGGCGGATCAGATCATCTGCAGGGAACTCAAAGATATAAGGCACTAGCAGTTGTTGCTGACTACCGTCCACATCCCCGATACTCTCTCGGTATTCTTCGTATTTGACCCGCTCTTGGGCCGCGTGCTGGTCAATGATGTAGAGGCCTCCATTGCCTTGGGCAAAGAGATAGGTCCCATGCATCTGACCAAAATATTCCAACTCTGGGAAGGTCGATGCTTGCTCTCCCTCCAGCTTGTCATAGGCCTTGTCTAGACTAGCCAGATCCAACTCTGGGTGATCCAGTTCATCGTATACCGCAGCCTTTCTTTCCGCAAACTTGATCGCGCTTGTCGGTTTTTCTACTGGATTTTCTTGGCTTATCGAATCAGCAGTAGCTTCATCTGTCAGAGGCCGTTGAGGATCTGCCACCTCTGGTCGAAGTTTGAAATCTTGACTTTCTCGGTCATAATAAAGGCGGTTTTCTTTTAAAGGCAAGGTCGTCTGAACCGGCTTTTCTGCTCGACGAATGGTCGACTTGGCTAGATTTTCTAGAGCATCCGGAATTAGGTCCTGCTCTTTCAGAGCATTCGCAATGGCTTGGGAAATCAAGGCCATCAGTTCTCGTTCTTTGGAGATACGAACCTCTTGCTTGGTCGGGTGAACATTGACATCCGCTAAGTAAGGGTCGATCTGGATGTGAATGATCGCAAGTGGGAAGCGACCCACCATGAGTTTACTACCGTAGCCGTCTAAAATAGCCCGATTGAGCAAGAAATTCTTGATGTAGCGCCCGTTGATAAAGAGACTGATGTAGTTGCGATTGGCACGAGTCAATTCAGGCAAAGACACAAAGCCCGTCACTTCAAAATCCAGGTCGCGATTTTCAATGGCCACCATCTTCTTGGCAGACGCCAATCCATAGACGCCCGCAATCGCTTGCCGGAGATTGCCAGTACCTGCCGTTTTGGTCATTTCTTTTCCATCATTGATTAAGGTGAAAGCAATCTCTGGATGGGCCAAACTCAATCGGTTGAGAATATCCACGATATGGGACAGCTCTGCCTGCTGGCTCTTTAAATACTTGAGACGAGCAGGGGTATTAAAAAAGAGATCTTCTACTGTAATCTTGGTCCCGACAGGGCTTGTCGCTGGCTCCAATTCCTCAATTTCACCACCCTTTGCGACCAATTTGGTCCCGTGGGCAGCTCCTTCTTGAGCCGTTAGAAGGGTTAGAATACTAACAGAAGCAATGGAAGGCATGGCCTCGCCACGAAAACCAAGCGTTCGAATGCGAAAAAGATCCGCTTGATTCTTGATCTTACTGGTCGCATGTCGACGAAGGGCCAGAGCGACCTCATCATGCGCAATTCCTTCCCCATTGTCTGTGATCCGAATCGACTTCAATCCTGCTTCTTCGATTTCGACAACGATCTGGCTAGCTCCAGCATCGATCGAGTTTTCAACCAATTCCTTGACCACACTTGCAGGTCGTTCAATTACTTCACCTGCCGCAATCTGGTTGGCTAGGACTTCTGGCAATTCAATAATCTGTGACATAGCTGCTCCTTTACCTTTTTTTCACCGATACATGTAGCTCTATTATACCACAGATCCACAGGACCCCCTTTCTTAAAAAATGGAGGCTGATCCCATCTTCTTCCCTAAAAACCGCATAGGCAAAGAAAATGACCACATAAACAAATCCCCTTGTCTTCCCTTTGGAAAAAGTGTTTAATAGTAGTGTAAAGAAGGAGCCGGGCTAGCAGGCTAACCGACTTTACCTAAGGAGGGAGAAAATATCTTATGAAAGTAGAAGTACACATTGATTCCCACTTC
This sequence comes from Streptococcus taoyuanensis, assembly GCF_029589235.1. Taxonomy (NCBI): domain Bacteria; kingdom Bacillati; phylum Bacillota; class Bacilli; order Lactobacillales; family Streptococcaceae; genus Streptococcus; species Streptococcus taoyuanensis. Next base: position 92,358 of record NZ_JARQVW010000006.1, on the reverse strand, counting down.
CAAGAAGAAACGGTGATGATCACAGCACCTGCACTATCTGCGCGTGTAGAGAAAATCCGTGACTTTGTGGAAGAATTGGATCAAAAAGGGCGCTTACGTGCCAAAAAGGATGGGGAAGCTTACCTGATCGAAAGCCAACTATTCCAACGTTTTTACATTGAAAATCGGCAAGTAATTGGCGAGACCATGACAGATCAATTTATTCTGACTGGACCACTCTATCAGCTATCTGAAGACTTGCCGACCTGCTTTCTCAAAATTTCCCAATCTGAAATTATCAACACAAAAGAAATCGATCACCTGCACTTTACCAGTGGAGGATCGGTGCAAATCTATCTTAAAAACGGGAGTCTGACCTACTCCTCCCGTCGTTACTTGAAAGCCATTAAGGAGAAATTATCATGCTAAAACAATCTTTTTCTGACGCCCTGAAAGGCATTCTCATCGGGCTCATCCTATCCATTTTCTTTTCCTACCTCTTCTCACCTGAGTTGTACCTTCCCTTAAGTCCCAACTCTGCAGTCGGTCGCTGGATGTTCTTGCATCATGTTCACGGCTCACTGGTCATGCTCTATTGTGCCCTCGTTTGGGGTGCGATTGGGGTCCTCTTTAGCTTCGGAAGTCTCCTCTTTCAAAAAGACTGGAGCCTCTTACGGGCTACTCTGAGCCATTACCTACTCATGTTGCTTGGCTTTATTCCTCTAGCTACCTTAGCCGGCTGGTTTCCAGCACGACTCGGATTTTACCTCTCACTCGTTGTCGAATTCACCCTCGTTTACGTGATCATCTGGTTGGTCTCCCATCATTTTTATAAAAAACAAGTTCAAGAAATCAATCAAAGCATTGCTAACCACTAAGCAAAAAGATCCTCAGTGCTACGAGGATCTGAAAGTAGAGATAAACTGTTCCTTTATACAAATCTAATAAATTCTATAAAAAATATACTCGTTATAGTTGTTCAATCATCTACTGAAACTTTCCGCTGTGAGAAAAGTGCCTGAAACACAATTGTTTCAGGCACTCGGAATTATTGAGACCTTAGGCTCAATAATTAGTCTTGGAACTTCGAAGAAGTTCGCTGACGTCCGTACTCACTTAAGGAAAGTTTCTAAGATGACTTTGTCTTCAATAAAAGATCCTCGCTGTCACGAGGATCTTCTTTTATAATTTCTTTTTCAATTCGGCGACTGCCATCATGACTTCCATGGGAGTCATATTGTAGAGATCCAGATTCTTCAATTCTGTGATCACTGTATTTTCTGTTTCTTCCTCAAAGAGGGACATTTGTTCAGCAACCTGCGAAGACACTTCCTTTTTAGGAGTTGCATCCGCAAGCGGTACTTGCTGGGCTTGTCCTTCGAGCTTGGTCAAAATCGCATCCGCCCGCTTCAATAATTCTTCTGGCAAACCAGCGATCTTGGCCACGTGAATCCCATAAGATTTATCAGCTGGTCCGGGTTCAATCTTGTGCAAGAAGGTAACCTGACCATCTCGCTCCAAGGTCGCAACATGAACATTTTCCAAACGGGACAAGGTCTCTGAGAGTGCCGTCAACTCATGGTAGTGGGTTGCAAACAAGGTTTTGGCACCGGTTCGATCGTGAATGTATTCGATGATGGACTGGGCGAGGGCCATCCCATCATAGGTCGCCGTTCCCCGTCCCAACTCATCAAATAAAATCAAGGACTGAGGCGTTGCCTTGCGAATGGCATGATTGGCCTCCATCATTTCCACCATAAAGGTAGACTGACCCGATACCAGGTCATCAGCAGCTCCGATCCGGGTATAAATCGCATCAAAGATTGGCAATTCAGCCCTTTGCGCTGGAACATAAGAGCCAATTTGGGCAAGAATCACAATGATCGCCAATTGGCGCATATAGGTAGACTTCCCGCTCATATTTGGCCCCGTAATCAGCTGAATATCCCGTTCTTCATCCATAAAGATGCTATTAGGAATATAGGACTGGGCTCCCATCACTTTCTCAACAACCGGATGACGACCTTTGTCGATCGCGATTCGTCGTTCTTCATGAAAGAAGGGACGATTCAACTGTTGCGACTCAGCGACACTGGCTAAACTTTGTAAAACATCAACCGTCGCAATCGCCTGAGCTAACTGTTGCAGACGTTGGATATACTTGCCAACTTCTTCCCGAATCCGCATAAAAATCGTATATTCCAGATTAGCAGACTTCTCACGCGCCTCTAGCATATCTCCTTCGATGCGTGCCAATTCCTCCGTACCAAAGCGTTCTGAATTTTTCAAGGTCGCCTTGCGGAAAAAGTGAGCAGGAACGTGACTCAATTGAGAATTGGTGACATGGAAATAATAGCCATCCTTCTTGTTGTAATCGATTTTTAGACCTGTAATGCCACTGGCTTCGCGCTCTTTGGCCTCAATCTCAGCAATCCAACCAGTACCATCCCGAAGAACGACACGATACTGATCCAATTGCTCGTCAAACCCAGTTCGGATGATATTTCCCTCCGTAATAACAGCAGACGCTTCCGGAGCAATAGCTGAGGTAATCAAGCGGTGCAATTCAGGAAGTTCATCCAAGCGTGCAATTAAGACATCTAAGACTGGATCACCAATCCCCAGTAGAATCGACTTGATCGTCGGCACATGCCCCAGAGTATCTCCTAGCTGCAAGAGATCCTTAGGATTGATCTTGCCAAAGGAAACACGACTCGCTAAGCGTTCAATGTCATAGACCCCTTTGAGACTGTCGGTCAAATCGCTCCGTTCAAAGAAATGATCCATAAAGACCTGAATGATGTCCTGGCGCTCTCGAATCCGTTTCAAATCGACTAAGGGTTTCTGAATCCAGGACCGCAACAAACGACCGCCCATGGCCGTCTTGGTTTCATCCAAATACCAATACAAGCTACCATGTTTCTTCCCAGTCCGCGCATTCTCTGTCAAATCAAGACTAGCCTTGGTCGCAAAGTCCATCTGCAAGAAATCGCAAATCTCATAATGATGGGCTTTTTTGAGGTGGCTCAATTCCCGCATTTGTGTCTGGTAGACATACTGGAGAAGTTTTCCAGCCGTTTTCTTTTCTAGCTCACTCAACTGATCCCCTAAGAGTTGAACATCGTCGAGCGCCGTCTCTACATGTGACAGCAAGAGATTCATCTGGCTAACAAACACACGCTCTTCCTGTTCTGGCAACTCATAACCCAGGACCACCTCACGCGCACGTAAATTGCGGATTTCTCCACAAACCATGCTAAAGTCATTGAGGGTCGTCACCTGAAACTCCCCTGTCACCAGATCCATATAGGCTAGCCCATACTCATTTCCTGAACGATCCAAAGCAACCAGGAAGTTGTTCTCACTATCTGGCTTGGTCGAATCCACCACTGTACCCGGCGTAATCACCTGTACGACTTCACGCTTAACGACCCCCTTGGCTTCTTTAGGGTCTTCCATTTGTTCTGCAATCGCGACCTTAAATCCCTGTTCAATGAGAACATCAATATACTGCTGAGCCGAGTGGTAGGGAACACCCGCCATGGGGATCGGATTCTCTGCATTTTTATTCCGTGAGGTTAAGGAAATCTCTAAAATTTGAGCTGCATTCACTGCATCTTCATAAAATAATTCGTAAAAATCTCCCATTCGAAACAGCAAAAAGGCATCCGGATAGTCTTTTTTGATATCTAGATACTGCTGCATTCCAGGGGATATTTTCTCTACTGCCATACTTCTTTATTCCTTACTGTTGCATCATTTTCTGACACAAGCTCCATAGATGAAAACAGGAGTAGATAGCTCACTATCTTCCTCCTTTTGACATCTTAACAGGGCTTGATTACTGCATCATCCCTAAAATTTCATTTTGAATTTCAATGGCTGCCTCTTGGTCTCGACAAACAATCAAGAGGGTATTGGCCCCTGCTACTGTTCCCAAAATACGCTCATCTGACATTTCATCTACACCATTGGCCAAGAGAGCTGCTTCTCCTAGCTCTGTCCGCAAAACCAAAGTGAATTCTGCTCGTGAGACAGACTTGGCGTGGCTGGACAACATAATATAAATCTCTGCCACCTCAGGCTCATTTGGCAAAATATAATACAACTGGTCTTTTCGTTTCACCTTGACTAGACCCAGATCGCGCAAATCTCGTGACAGAGTTGTTTGCGTTACAGCAATTCCTTTTGCTTCTAATCGATCCTGAATCTCTTTTTGAGTCGACAATTTTTCATTTCGAATCATTTGTTGAATCAAAAGGTGACGTTCTGTCTTTTTCATTGGACCTCCACTTTTGAATAAATATACTTTAAATTATACCAAAAAAATTGAAAATTCGCTCAGAATTGTGTTAAAATAATAGTTAAAAGGACTAAGGAGCTAATATGAACAATAAAGAACTCATTGCTAGTGAATTGGCCAAAGTGATTGACTCTCTTGACCAAGATGCTATTTTAAACTTGCTTGAACAACCAAAATCATCTGATCTTGGTGACATTGCTTTTCCAGCCTTCTCACTTGCAAAAGTGGAACGCAAGGCTCCTCAAGCAATCGCTGCAGATATTGCTGAAAAGATCGACCAAAGCGCCTTCGAAAAAGTCGTTGCAACTGGACCTTACGTGAACTTCTTCTTAGACAAATCTAAGATCTCTGATCAAGTAATCAAATCCGTCATCGAAGCAGGTGCAGACTATGGTCAACAAGACGAAGGTCATGGCCAAAACATTACCATCGACCTTTCAAGTCCAAATATCGCAAAACCATTCTCAGTTGGTCACTTGCGCTCAACCGTTATCGGGGATGCTCTTTCAAACATCTTCCGCAAAATGGGCTACAACACGATTAAAATCAACCACTTGGGTGACTGGGGTAAACAGTTCGGTCTCTTGATGGTGGCTTACAAAAAATGGGGTAGCAAGGAAGCTGTCGAAGCCAACCCAATCGATGAATTGCTAAAACTTTACGTTCGGATCAACGCTGAAATCGAAAACGATCCTGAGCTTGATGATGAAGGACGTCTCTGGTTCAAGAAATTGGAAGATGGAGATCCAGAAGCGACTGAGTTGTGGCAATGGTTCCGTGACGAAAGCTTGGTAGAATTCAACCGTATCTACAAACTCCTCGGTGTTGAATTTGACAGCTTAAACGGAGAAGCTTTCTACAATGACAAGATGGATGAAGCTGTCCAAATTCTTGAAGAAAAAGGCTTGTTGAAAGAGTCTAAGGGTGCTAGCATCGTTGAGCTCGATGATGTCAACCTTCCACCAGCTATGATTAAGAAATCAGACGGTGCCACTCTTTACATCACGCGTGATATCGCAACCGCTATCTACCGTGCACGGACTTACAACTTTGTGAAAAACATCTATGCTGTAGGTCAAGAACAATCTAACCACTTCCGTCAGTTGAAAGCTGTTTTGAAGAAAATGGGATTTGACTGGAGCGACGATATGGTTCACGTTGACTTTGGTTTGGTGACAAAAAACCGCCAAAAATTGTCAACTCGTAAAGGAAATATCATCCTTCTCGAACCAACTCTTCAAGAAGCCATCTCTCGTGCCAAAGCGCAGATCGAAGAAAAGAACCCTGAATTGGAAAACAAGGAAGAAGTGGCACATGCAGTCGGTGTTGGTGCGGTTAAATTCTACGACTTGAAGACAGACCGCCGCAATGGGTATGACTTCGACCTCGAAGCCATGGTATCCTTTGAAGGAGAAACTGGACCTTACGTTCAATACGCTTACGCTCGTATCCAATCCATCCTTCGCAAAGCCAACTTCACACCATCTACAGATGCGACATACAGCTTGAGCGATCCTGAAAGCTGGGAAATCATCAAGCTTCTCCAAGACTTCTCTCGTGTGGTGAAACGTGCTGCTGAAAACTATGATCCATCCTTGATCGCAAAATATGCTATCAACTTGGCTCAAGCCTTCAACAAATACTATGCGCACACTCGTATCTTGGATGAAAGTCCAGAACGCGAAAGCCGTCTTGCTCTTAGCTACTCAACAGCAGTAGTCTTAAAAGAAGCCCTTCGCTTACTTGGTGTCGATGCACCTGAGAAAATGTAATTTCTTATCTATGATGGATACGTAGAACATCTCTTATGGGAGTGAGAGGAGAAACTAAATGCGATTCAATTTAGTTCTTTCTCACTCCTTTTCTCATGTCCAATGCCTTTCATTCTCTACATTTTCAGATCCTTTATATACAGGAGAAATCTATGAATCAAACCGTTTACATCTTAATTTTCATCAGTTTAGTGGTCCTCTTTTTATTTAACAAGTACGAGAGAGAAAAACTACAACGGCTCTTACAAGAGCAACTCTTGAAAGATCAAGCTTTCAAAGATAGCATCAAGGAAAAAATCCAAGAGACCGACAATATCAACGATGTCATCCATGCCATCAACAAAGACTATCGATTGGGGCTCCTACTTGCTAAAGAAATCACAGAAAAATTAAAATAAGCCATAGAAGAGGAGTCATATAAAATGTGACTCCTCTTCTATTCAGTCGCAACAAATAAGAGGCTGGGACAAAAGTCCTAGCCTCTCAATTATTTTTGGATTGTCGAGCAAGACGCAGTGGTTGAGTGGCCTCTACTACGCTGATTTCATCAGCTTTTACAGCCCTACTCAACTGTGCGGAGGTGGGACGACGAAATCGAATTCTAACGAATTACCGATTTCTGTCCCACTCTCTTTATTTTAAAGATGATACAAATCTTCTACAATGGCGGCTACTTTTTTAATATCTCCCAACATCCCCCGCATTTCAAAATCGGCTAACATGGGGAAACCAAAGCGTTGGCTGTATTGCTTAGCGGTTAAACAATATTGATTGTTAAAATTCCGATTGCCTGATCCAACCACTCCTAAGCACTTGCTGGCATTGTCTCCATAAGCAATAAAATCCGCAACATCTGTCGTCAAAATTTCCACATCGCCATTGTCAACACCATTTCCACCCTCCAAATAGGTAGGCAAAAAAGTGATAAAAGGATTGGTCATTTCAAAGAAGGACTGGCCCTCTTTGACCATGTCTTTCACATGCACTTTCTCGATTTCAAGTCCGGGATGGGCTTCCAGCAAATAGTCACTTAAGCGGCGGACAAAACTCTCTGTATTCCCACTCAGACTAATATAAACAAAGGATACTTTCATCTTTTTTCTCCAATCAAGAAGCTCTCTTATCCTCTAAGAGAGCTCCATTCAAACTTATCTATTATGCCGTAGCTTGAGCTTTTCTCAAACGCAAGGTTTTATACAAAACAATTCCAAGGAAGAGAAGAGATAAAGCAGTCAAGAGCAACAAAGCAATGGACGAAGATGCTAGATATCGTTGACGAAGGGACGGGTTTGAAAAACTAGCCAATAGCGGACGCCCTGCAAAATAATTATAGCAAGAGAAGGCTTGACTTAATAAAATCTGCCCCATGTAAGTATAATGGGCTGTTAACAGATCCTGCTTCATAAAGAGGAAATAGAAAGTTGCCAGTAAGGCAATCAGAATCAGGGAAACAAATAAAAAGGTTAGTGGAGACTGATTGAGTTGGGCTGATTTCTCATAATATGTCACATAGTCCGCCTTGTCTTGAGCCGTTGTTAAACCAAGTTGTTTCGCAAAATCATCTGTCAGCTCAAAACTCTTTGAAGCTCCAAAGGTTGAGACAGCTGAAGTCAGGGTTCCAACCGTAGAGAAAAATAACAGGATGTAAAGATAGATAGGTTTCTTTTTCATACAAACTCCTTTTCATTTCTTACACCCTATTATATCGCGATACAGATAGAAAGGCAAGCGCCTCAAAACAGTGGAAGCACTTGCCTGATCACTGATACGTTCAAATGAAATTCATTTGGAAAATAATGTGTGCAAAAGATGAAAAAGACATCACAACTGTATCATTGGAATGATTAGAGATATAACGGAGTCCTATAAACTTTCATTCGAACACCACCAGTATACCTCATTCTCTTCTTCTTGTGTCATCCATTTCTATTCTGCTTCATTTCGACACGATTTGGTCTATAAAAGCCATTTCCTCTCCTTATCCAAAAACTATTCTGTTCTATTTCTCAACTATTTGGTCATCACTCCCATCAAAAAAGCCAGAAGGACTTGCCTTCTGACTTTCTTTATTTAGATGAATGGACGAAAGAACGAAGAATTAATCTTCTTTTTTCTTGCGTGCAAGACCCAATCCAAGCAATCCAGCCATCGCACCTGCAAGAACAGCTGCAGTTGAGCTTTCTGTACCTGTATTTGGAAGCGCAGGTGTTTGTGGTTGCGCAGGTTGTACAGGCTGTTCCGGAACTTCAGGAGTTGGTTCGGTTGGAACCTCTGGAGTTGGTGGAACGATTGGTGTAGGTGGAACAATTGGTGTTGGTGGGTTATATGGTGTTGGTGGAGTTGGAGGAACTGGCGTTGGTGGGGTTGGAATATCTGTTTCCGTTACCACTTTATTCTTATGCCATTTCACTTCAGCTTCCGGTTTCACCGGATTCGTATTTGGAACAACTTCAGGAGTCGGTGGGGTTGGCTCTGTTGGTGGAGTTGGTGATTTTGGTTCCTCCACATCGACCGTAATCACAGTGTAGTTAGGTGCTGTTGGCGGAGTTGGTGATTTAGGTTCTTCTGGTTTCGTTGGCTCTGCAGGTAGATTTTCCACTGTAATCGTTGGTGGAGTTGGAGCCTTTGGTTCTGTTGGTTTTGTTGGCTCTTTCGGTTCTTCTCCTGGCTCTTTAGGAAGACCTACATTTGAGTTGATGGCAAACCAATAAACCGTTGGTTGACCAGCCGCATTGGCACCATTAGCCGTAAAGACTAAGTGTCCATCTGACATCTTCAAGCCTGCTCCACCATAATAGAGGTATGGAGAAGATGGATTATCCCAACCTTCAAGAGTTGTTGAAGATTCACCGTTAAAGACAGATCCATGTTCAATATATTGGTTATCTTTAAAGGAAGTCACTTCTTTAGTAGCAGCATCATAAGAAACACTTGAGTTTGGAATTGGAATAAATTTATTATTTCCAACATTTACAGACTCTTGGTGTTCCACGTTTTCAAATTTCTTCTTAGGTGTGAACGTAATTTGACCTGTAGTTGCATCTACTTTGTATGATCCGATAACATCATCCTTACCTTCAAAGGTAAATTCTTCTGTACCAATAGAATGAACACTTCCTGAACCCGAAGCATTTACAGTTAACGCATCCGTTACTTCTTCCTTCTCAGGTGTCGTACCAGGAACCCATTTACCTGTGTCATCTTTAACATAACCATATTTCTGAGTCACAATTTTGAGAGGGTTGTCTGCTGAAATGGAAACAGTTGCAGTACCAAAGTCTGCTTTTCCTGTTTTAACCTTCACTTCATTGTTTTCAATGCTCATGGATGAACCATCTGCATATGGATCCCAAGTTCCACGAACAGTGTTGCCATCTTTATCTTTGGCTTCTACTGTAAGGGCACGAGGTTTGTCTCCACTATCGACATAGGAAGCACCTGTCCAGTGGTTGAGCGAGTTCAAAGCGACAATGGCATTGCGTTGAGTCAAATCAAATTTATTGCCATCACCATCATAGAATTCAACATCGACAGCAACCTTAACAGGTTTGTCTTGGTCTGTTGAAGCACCCACTGTCATGGTTACCGTTGGATCTGCGTTGACTGCTGCAATCCCTTTGCCATCATTTGATGGAAGACTTAAAATCTCATAACGGTAAATCACACGTTTGATTGGATGCATATCCGTATTTTCACGCATGCTGGACTGATTCAAGTTATCATAAGTAACGACAAATTTATCGCCTTCTTTCACTTGAATGTACTCAGTTTCATTATTGGCCCAAGGACTAGTTGCTACAATATCTGAAGCTTCCAATTTATTAGAATCATATTGATGGACATTGCTTGTATTTAAACGAGCTTGAGCATCACGAGTAAGATAAGTGCTGATGCCGTCAATGGTGTGAGTTGCACCACCTTCACGTTGGAAGGTCAAATCTTGAACAGTTGAAACATTTTTAAGGTCAGCATACGCATTGTCTGTCATATATTTGTCGTATGCTTGTTTCGCGTCCGTATATTGTTTTTTGGCAACTTCGTATTCAGCTAATTTCTTTTGATAAGCAATATAATCATTTTCGTACTGTACTTTTTCTACATTGTATTTTGCAAGATCAGCTTCGTATTGAGCCTTAGCAGCATCTTCTTCTGCCTTCTTCGCTACCAATTGATCATAAGCTGCTTTATCTTTATCGTATTGCGCTTTCTTAGTTTGGTATTCTTGTAAATCTTTATCGTATTGCGCTTTCGCTGTATTGTAAACAGCCATTTCTGCTTCATACTTAGCTTTTGCTTCTGCATTGGCCTTATCTGCTGCTGCTTTTTCTGCTACTTTAGCATCGTAGGCTGCCTTTTTAGCATTGTACTCTTCTAAAGCTTTATCATAAGCTGCTTGTTGGGTTTTGTAGTCTTCTACTTGTTTCTTGTAAGCCACTTCTGCTTCTGCATTTCTCTTTTCAATCAATGTGATTTCTTGAGATTTTGCTTCATACTCCGCTTTTGCCTTTTTGTAGTTATCAACTACTGTGTTGATTTCAGCTGTTTGAGCTTTATTATCTGCTTCTGCTGCTGCGATAGATGGTTGGACTTTTTCAGCTTCTTCTGTAACGGTCACACCTTCTGTAGCCGCATCAGCTTTTGCTTTTTCAAGTTCTGGTGATTCTACATAAGTCGTCGTAACTGTTTTATTTCCTTCTGTCACAGTTGTAGATGTCAACTTAGAACTTGTTGAAACAGCTGCATCGCTTGTTGCTGTATCCGTAGTAGTCGCTTCAGTTGCAGGCGCTGTTGCTTCATCTGCTTTCACTTCTGCTCCGTAGGTATTAACAGTAGCCAATCCAGCGATGGCCAATGAAACAACACCGACTGATAACTTACGAATTGAAAATTTTTCCTGCTTCGAAACATGTTCACGATAGCTTTTCATTTTCAAAACTCTCCTTTTTGTTTATGTTTAAAAAAATCTCACTGTAGAGGCAAAAATATGCTACTGCCAGTTAACTCTATTGTATCACAATCAACCATTTTTAAATATTTGTCTATTTAATTTTTTATTTTACTTTAAAGATATAACAACTTGAAACGCCAAACCTTACGGACCTTCCTCATCTTTTAGTTGAAAATATATGTAAGAACCTGTGAAAAATCCTTTATTTTCAAGGATTTTCATCCCGGTTTCTCTTTTTATAAATTTCACCGGAAGGCTTTTTTAGGGGAAGTATTTTTTTATACCAATAGATTAGATTTGAAGGTTAAAATAAAAAATTATGTAATTTTTTCCCTGCCGGATCGGAAAAATTCAAAAAAACAACACTGTTTACAGAAGTGTCCATTCTTTAAATTCCTTCCTTTTTCTTCCCAAATAACAAGAAATGAAAAAGACCAAGGTCCTAAGAACCTTGGTCTAACAACTAATGATTAGTTTAAGTGCCAGATATCTTCATTGTACTGAGCGATCGTACGGTCAGATGAGAAGAATCCTGCTTTAGCAATGTTAACGATGACTTGATCCAACCATGCATCACGGTCTTCGTAGTCAGCCAACATACGTTCTTTGGTGACAATGTAGTCTTCCAAGTCAAGAAGAGTCATGAACCAGTCTTTGTTGATCAATTCCTTGTGAAGACGAGTCAAGCGTTCCTTGTTACCAACTGCAAGAACGGCATCGCTGATAATGAAGTCTACCAATGGTTTGATAGCTTCACGTTCATAGAAGTCCGCTGATTTGTATGCTGATTTCTCATATAGATCGATTACAGTTTCTGAATCTTCACCGAAGATGTAGATGTTGTCACGTCCAACCAATTCAGCGATTTCCACGTTGGCTCCATCCATCGTACCAAGTGTCAATGCACCATTCAACATGAATTTCATGTTACCAGTACCTGAAGCTTCTTTCGAAGCAAGAGAGATTTGCTCAGAAATATCGCTAGCTGGGATCAAGTAGCTTGCAGCAGTTACGTTGTAGTTTTCAACCATCACCACTTGCAAGTGTGGAGCTACTGCTGGATCGTTTGCAATCACTTCAGACAAGCAAAGGATCAAGTGGATGATATCTTGTGCAATGGTGTAGGCAGGAGCTGCTTTACCACCAAAGAGAACAGTGATTGGGCGAGCAGGGATATTTCCAGCTTTGATGTCCAAGTATTTGTGGATCACATACAAAGCGTTCATTTGTTGACGTTTGTATTCGTGGAGACGTTTGATTTGGGTATCAAAGATAGAGTTAGGATTGATTTCCACACCTTGATGGTCTTTCAAGAAACGAGCCAATTTACGTTTGTTGTGAGACTTGATGTTTTCCAATTTTGCTTTGACTGCATCTTTATCTTCATAAGAAAGAAGGTCTTCCAATTTAGATGCGTCATGGTGCCAGTCACGTCCGAGGATATCATCCAAGTAGTGTGACAAGGTTGGGTTGGCATGCATGAGCCAACGACGGAATGTGATACCGTTTGTTTTGTTGTTGAATTTTTCAGGGTAAATGTCGTAGAAGGCTTTCAACTCAGAATTCTTCAAGATTTCTGTGTGAAGTGCTGCTACCCCGTTTACGCTAAATCCATAGTGGATATCCATGTGCGCCATGTGTACGCGATCATTCTCATCGATGATTTGAACAGCTGGATCTTTGTATTCAGCGCGAACACGGCGGTCCAATTCTTCAATGATTGGAACCAAGTGAGGAACCACTTCTTGCAAGAATTCAAGTGGCCATTTTTCAAGGGCTTCTGCAAGGATTGTGTGGTTAGTGTAAGCCGTCATGCTACGAACGATAGAGATGGCTTCATCCATTCCAATACCACGTTCTGTCAAAAGACGGATCAATTCAGGGATGACCATTGATGGGTGAGTATCGTTGATTTGGACAACAGCATAGTCAGCAAGGTCATGCAAGTTGCTTCCTTTTTCGATGGCTTCGTCGATGATCAATTGTGCACCGTTTGATACCATGAAGTATTGTTGGAAGATACGGAGCAATTCCCCTTGACGGTTACTATCATCTGGGTACAAGAAGAGGGTCAAGTTGCGAGCGATATCTGTCTTGTCAAAGTTAATACCATCTTCAATAATAGATGAATCAACTGAATCCAAGTCGAACAAACGCAAACGGTTCTTGGTATCAATCTTGTAACCAGGGACATCGATATCATAAAGGGTAGAAGTCAATGTGAAGTGTGCAAATGGCACTTGGTAGCTACGGCTTGAACGAACGAGCCAGCTTTGGTCAGTCAACCATGCGTTTGGAATCGTTTCTTGTTGGTTGTTTTTAAGGACTTGTTGGAACAAACCAAAGTGGTAGTTCAAACCAACCCCATCCCCTGTCAAACCAAGGCTTGAGATAGAGTCGATAAAGCAGGCTGCCAAACGTCCCAAACCACCGTTACCAAGTGATGGTTCCAATTCCACTTCTTCGACTTCGATCAAGTCTTTACCAGCATCTGACAATTCTTTTTTAACATCGTCGTAAAGACCCAAGTTGATCAAGTTGTTAGACAAGAGTTTACCGATCAAGAACTCAGCTGAGATGTAGTAAACTTTTTTCTTACCAGTATTGATTTTCTTTTGAGCGCTTGCTTGCTTGGTGTAATTTAGCAAGGCAATGTACAATTCTTCATTTGAACATTCAGCAATTGTTTTTTGATGATGATCAATCACATATTTTTGTAATGATTCCATGTTGGGAGTCTCCTTTGTTTCAACAATTTTAATAGGGGGAAAGATTATTTTTTTGCTTTCTTAACTTCTTTTTTCAAGTCTTTGTTTTCACGACGATAGATCGTAGTGAAATCAAGCAATTCTTGCTCGACAGCTGGAGTCAATTGATCCGCTGTCATTCGCCATGACCAGTTACCACCGAGAGTAGATGGGAAGTTCATCCGAGCTGAGCCATCTAACTCAAGCAAGTCTTGCATCGTAGCAATCGCCATGAAGCTGACGGAAGCAAAGACGGTACGAAGCATCGCATGCGGTACAGATTCGTACTCTTTCCGGTTAGTATAACGAGCAAGGTACTCACGAGTTGGATCGTCGATTTCATTGCGGTACCATCCAAGAACTGTGTTGTTATCATGTGTTCCTGTATACATCACAGAATTGTTTGGTGCCAAGTGAGGGCTATCGATACTTTCATCGTCCGGATTGAAGGCAAATTGAAGAATCTTCATTCCTGGGAAGCCAGTGCTTTCACGAAGTTCGATGACTTCATCTGTCATAAAGCCAAGGTCCTCAGCGATGATGTTCAAATCACCGAGCTCTTCCTTCACAGCTGCAAAGAGTTTGTAGCCAGGACCTTTAACCCATTTACCTGGTGCTGCTGTATCTGATCCAGCAGGGATTTCCCAGTAAGACTCAAAACCACGGAAGTGGTCGATCCGCACGATGTCGTAGATCTTGAAGCTTTCACGCAAGCGTTCAATCCACCATTGGTAGCCATCTTTGTCCATTGCTTCCCAGTCATAGATTGGGTTCCCCCAAAGTTGACCAGTTGCTGAGAATTCATCTGGCGGGCATCCTGCGATGCAAGTCGCTTTCCCGTTTTTATCTGTTTTGAAGAGATGAGGGTTCGCCCACATGTCACTTGAATCTTCCGCTACATAGATTGGCATGTCTCCGACGATTTCAATGTGATGGTCATTGGCATAAGCTTTCAAGGCCAACCATTGTTGGAAGAAGAAGAATTGAGTCACACGATGGTAAGTCAATTGATCCGCCAATTCTTCACGGTATTGAGCCAAAGCTTTTGGTTCACGTGCACGAATAGCTGCATCTGGCCATTCTGTCCAGGCTTTTAAATCAAAGTGTTCTTTGATAGCCATGTATTCTGCAAATAGTTCCAACCAAGAAGCATTGGCTTCGCAAAAGGCTTGGAATTCTTTTTGATCACCTGATTTCAAGAAGTTCGCAACTGCTTTTTCAAGCAAGGGACGACGTTGTTCGAAAACCTTTGCATAATCCACTTGAGTAGGATCTTGACCAAAGTCCACTCCTTTAAGATCTGCTTCTGTCAACAAACCTCGTTCAATCAAAAGATCGAAATCAATAAAATGAGTGTTCCCAGCAAAAGCTGAGAAAGATTGGTATGGAGAATCTCCATAACTAGTTGTACCAAGCGGCAAGATTTGCCAGTAACGTTGCTTGGTCCGAACGAGGAAATCAACAAAATCATATGCTGATTGACCGAATGATCCGATCCCGTATTGTCCAGGAAGGGAAGAAATGTGCATCAAAACACCACTTTGACGTTTTTTCATGGGTTACCACCTTTTTTTATTTCTTTGAAGCCTGCGATTCGGTGCACGGTATGGGTATCGTTGCAGAGTCGTATCCAGCTCTCAAGCGGCTCTACTCTTTGTTAAAAATCGAACAGGCGCAACTCAGTTTACGCAATTTTTGCGAAAACGTTTGCGTACCATGTTATTATAAACTTTTTCCCTATTTTCTGCAAGGGATTTCTTAAAAACTTTTTTAACTTTTTTCAGAATGTCCTCACCCCCTTAGTGTATTCTTTCCTTTGGCTAATGTCAACAAATTTGATGCATTTTATAGAAGAAAGTTCGGAATTAAAATATTTTTAAAAAAATTGTTTAAAACTACTTGCAAACGTTTTCGCCTTGTGATATACTTAAGACGTTTTAGGAAAACGTTTGTCTAAAACGGTTTCTAATTATTATCTTTTTTTATTCTTTAGGAGGAATAAATCATGAAACGTACAATTTTACGTAGTGCTGCTGTACTTGGTACAGTTGGTTTTGCCGGCTTCTTACTTGCTGCTTGTAGCAATAGCTCATCAGGTTCTTCTGAGGCAAGTAAAGAAATCAACGTCTATGTAGACAAAGGCTACAAATCTTATGTTGAAGAAGCTGCAAAAGCTTTTGAAAAAGAAAATGGCGTAAAAGTTAACATCAAGACTGGTGATGCTCTTGGTGGATTGGATAACCTTTCTCTTGATAACCAATCTAAAAAAGCTCCAGACGTAATGATGGCTCCATACGACCGTGTAGGTGGTCTTGGTAGCGATGGTCAATTGGCTGAAGTGACATTAAACAAAGATAGCCATACAGATAAAACAACTGAAGCTCTTGTAACAAACGGTGGTAAAGTTTACGGTGCACCTGCTGTCATCGAAACATTGGTTCTCTACTATAACAAAGATCTTTTAAGCGAAGCTCCAAAAACATTTGGTGATCTTGACAATCTTGCAAAAGATAGCAAGTACGACTTCGCTAGCGAACCTGGTAAAACAACTGCCTTCTTAGCTGACTGGACAAACTTCTACTACACTTACGGTTTACTTTCAGGTAACGGCGGTTATGTGTTTGGTAAAGACGGTACAGATCCTAAAGATATTGGATTGAACAACCAAGGTTCTATCGATGGTATCGAATATGCAAAAACTTGGTATGCTAAATGGCCAAAAGGTTTGCAAGATACAAAAGGTGCTGCTAACTTCATCCAAACACAATTCCAAGAAGGTAAAACAGCTGCTATCATCGATGGTCCTTGGAAAGCTGCTTCATTGAAAGAAGCTAAAGTAAACTACGGTGTCGCAACGATTCCAACTCTTCCAAACGGAAAACAATACTCTGCCTTTGGTGGTGGTAAAGCTTGGGTTATCCCTGCAGGTGCGAAAAACCTTGATGGCGCTCAAAAATTCATTGACTTCTTGACAAGTACTGATCAACAAAAAGCTTTGTTTGACAAGACCAATGAAGTTCCTGCCAACACCGAAGCTCGTAAATATGCGGTTAGCAAAAACGATGAATTGACAACTGCCGTTGTTGATCAATTCAAGAATGCTCAACCAATGCCAAATATCTCAGAAATGAGTGCTGTTTGGGATCCAGCTGCTACTATGCTTTTCGATGCTGTAAGTGGTAAAAAATCTGCAAAAGCATCTGCTGACGATGCAGTGAAATTGATTAAAGAAACCATCGAACAAAAATTCGGTAGCAAATAAGACAGTTTTTAGGTGTGAGTAAGAGGTTGGAGACAAGGTCCCAACCTCTTATGTTCAATTTTCAAGCACAACTGACTGTCTGACTTGTCTTCTTGCTCTCTAGCAAGGACATTATAAGGAGATTTGAATGACTACAGAACAAAACCCTAAAAAGGCTATGTGGCTCTCTTTGATCCCGGGTCTTGGGCAAATTTATAACAAACAAAAAACCAAAGGCTATATTTTTCTTGCCGTAACTGTTCTCTTTCTCGCCTATTTCCTAGGAATCGGAGCTGGAGAATTAGCGAAATTGGTTACACTTGGAACCGTCCGTGGACAAGATAATTCTCTCTTTATCTTGATTCGTGGCGCCTTCCACTTGATCATTACCATTGTTTACTTCCTATTTTATGCCTTAAATATTAAGGATGCTGGAACCGTTGCAAAACGTATCAACAATGGCATTGCTGTTCCAAAAACTGGAAAAGAAATGGTTCAAGCCATCTATGAAAATGGCTTCCCATATTTATTGATCATTCCTTCATACATTGCTATGACATTTGCGATTATCTTCCCAGTTTTAGTAACTTTGATGATCGCCTTTACCAACTACGACTTCAAACATACCGCTCCAACAACCTTGCTTGATTGGATCGGGTTCCAAAACTTCACTAATATGTGGACCTTGAGCACCTTCCGCTCAGCCTTTACATCTGTTCTTGGCTGGACCTTGATTTGGGCACTCGCAGCTTCTACTCTTCAAATCGTACTCGGTATCTTGACCGCTATTGTTGCAAACCAACCATTCGTAAAAGGAAAACGAATCTTTGGGGTTATCTTCTTGCTCCCATGGGCTGTTCCAGCCTTCATCACTATCTTAACTTTCTCAAATATGTTTAACGATAGTGTCGGTGCCATCAATGCACAAGTTATCCCATTGTTTGCGAAGATCTTCCCATTCTTAGATGGCATTTTGATTCCTTGGAAAACAGATCCTACTTGGACAAAAATTGCTTTGATTATGATGCAAGGTTGGCTCGGCTTCCCTTACATTTACGTCTTGACTTTAGGGATTCTTCAATCTATTCCAAACGATCTTTACGAAGCTGCTTATATTGATGGTGCCAACGGTTGGCAAAAATTCCGCAGCATCACTTTCCCAATGATTATGGCTGTTGCAGCTCCAACTTTGATCAGTCAATATACTTTCAACTTTAATAACTTCTCCATCATTTACTTGTTTAACGATGGGGGACCTGGTTCTGTCGGAGGAAACGCCGGATCTACAGATATCTTGATCTCATGGATCTACAAGTTGACAACCAATTCTTCTCCTCAATATTCAATGGCCGCAGCGGTAACCTTGATTATCTCTGTGATTGTGATCTCAATCTCTATGATTGCCTTCAAGAAACTACATGCATTTGATATGGAGGATGTATAAAATGAAAAATTCAGTTCAATTTAAACGCCGCCTCAATCATTTCTTGACTTACCTGTACATGGTGGTTCTTTCAATCGTTATCATTTATCCATTGTTGATTACGGTTCTATCAGCCTTCAAATCAGGGAATGTCAGTGCCTTTACACTTGATTTTAGTGGCAATCTTAGTTTTGATAACTTCTCAAAACTTTTCTCTGAAACTCATTATGGCACTTGGTATATGAACACCTTGGTTATCGCCATTATCACCATGATTGTACAAACAAGTATCGTTACCTTCGCAGGTTACGCATACAGCCGTTACAATTTCTTGGCGCGTAAACAAAGTTTGGTCTTCTTCTTGATTATTCAAATGGTCCCAACCATGGCAGCCCTCACAGCCTTCTTCGTTATGGCTTTGATGCTGAATGCCTTGAACCAACCTTGGTTCTTGATCTTCCTTTATGTTGGTGGTGGTATTCCAATGAATGCCTGGTTGATGAAGGGATACTTCGATACTGTTCCAATTTCTCTCGATGAATCTGCGAAATTGGATGGAGCTGGACACTTCCGTCGCTTCTGGCAAATCGTCCTTCCTCTTGTTCGTCCAATGATTGCCGTTCAAGCACTTTGGGCTTTCATGGGGCCTTTCGGAGACTATATCTTGTCTAAATTCTTGCTTCGTGACGAAGTGAACTATACGGTAGCCGTTGGTCTTCAAACCTTTATCAGTGACCAAAAAAATCAAAAAATCGCCTTCTTTGCAGCCGGTGCTATTTTGATCGCGGTTCCAATCTGTATCTTATTCTTCTTCCTACAAAAGAACTTTGTTTCAGGCTTGACAGCTGGTGGAGATAAAGGATAAAATAGAATCTTATTTCAAGCACATTTTATTTTTAAGTTGAGGGTAGTATGGTGGATGCTTTACTACCCTTCGTTAAGAATAAAATCAATCAAAGAGATTTCTCTTTGCATTTCTGATACTCTTATGTTTAGAAAGGTCATCTTATGCCCTATCCTTTTAATTATTTCGCAAGTATCTTCAATTTCCGCTCTTCTTTTGCAAACCGCAAAAAACTGAGCTGGTTCCAAATGATTTTTACTTCTTTCTTTCTAATCTCTATCACACTATTACCTGTGGCTCTGCAAAATGCTCAACTCAAAACCTATCCTTTGACAACCTTTGTCAGCGATGTGTTTGATCCTTTATCAACAGACGTTATGAAAGATATCCAAGAACACGTCGTGATCAAAGACCAAGAGCTCACCTATACAGGGACTAACCCTGTACACAAGACTTCAAAAGGACAGGTTATCTTAGGCCAAGAGGCAAAGACTAGTGAAGGCAAGGAGTTAACACTCCATTTTGATCGCAAACAGTTGATCATCTCAAAAGAAAATAAAGAACTCGCTACCGTCTCATACCAGGCTATCAATCAAGAGAGCCTCCGGGATAAAAAAAGCTTCACTCAAGCTATCTCTAGCGATTGGTTCCGTGAAAATCGACTCCCTGTCAGTCTCTTTCTCGTGATTTTCTCTGGCTTCTTATCGACAGTCAATTATTTGATTCTCATCGTAGGGGCCTCTTTCTTCCTCTACTTGACACGAAAATCTCGACTCTTTTCACTACAAACTTTCAAGGAATGTTTCAATTGTATTCTGAATTGCTTGGGACTCCCTATTTTACTGAGTGTCTTCATCAGTTTACTATTCCATCAAGTATTTACTACGATGATCATGATCCAAAATGTCTTATTTGTACTCTATCTTGCTATGGTATTTTATAAGACCCACTTCCGTGATCCAGACTATCACCGCTAGGAGGTTTTCTCATGCGTGTTACCATCAAAGATGTGGCGAAACTCGCTGGCGTCGCGCCTTCAACTGTCACGCGCGTCATCCAAAACAAATCCACGATTAGTGATGAAACAAAAAAACGTGTCCGTGAGGCCATGGTCGAATTGGACTACCATCCCAATCTTAATGCTCGCAGCCTTGTCAGCCAATCTAGTCAAGTCATTGCTTTGGTCCTACCAATCGACAGTGACGTCTTCTATCAGAATCCTTTCTTCCCAACTGTTTTAAGAGGGATTACCCAGATCGCGTCAGACAATGATTATGCCATCCAAATCTGTACGGGGCAAAATGAAGAACGGCGGCTCGATAATCTCAAACAACTCATCTACGGAAATCGTGTAGATGGTTTGATTTTCCTTTATTCCAACCCGAATGATCCCCTCGTTGAATTTGCGATCAAAGACAAGTTCCCCTTCCTCATTCTTGGAAAGGCAGCTTCTCCTTTTGTATCGCTAGTGGATAATGACAACATTAAGGCTGCATTTGATGCGACGGATTATTTCATTCAACAAAACTACCGAAAAATTGCTTTTATTGGAGGAAACAAAGAACTGTTCGTATCTCAAGACCGCTACGAAGGTTATAAAGAAGCCCTCCAAAAAGCAGGGATTCCTCTCGATGAAAAACTGGTTCATTTTTCATTTGGTTTTATGTTAGAAGACAATTCTTATCAAATGATGGAAAGCCTTCCCCTAGCAGAGTTAGATGCCATCATGACAACCGATATTCTCGTTGCTGAAGGGGTGCGCCAATACTTATTAGAACACCAGCTGACAATCCCGATTATTTCCTTTGATTCGATCAAACCACGACTCGATATTGAAGCCTATATTGACATCAATGCGGTGGAACTCGGACGTGAATCTGTTCGGACGATTCTACAAATTATCAAAGATAACAAAGAAGGAAAAACCGTTTGCTACCGTCAATTGATTGACCATACCATTACGAAACTTTAGGAGTCTCTATGTCTACATTTACTGCTTATTTAGATGACCAAGACCTGATTCGTATCCAAAAAGGAGAGGAGCATACCCTTCCTTTTTATTTGGGAACAAACCAAGGTCGTCTTGCCTTAATACCTGTCAAAACGTCAAGTGGAGCGACTGATACAGGAGACTATTTCTTAAGCCCTATTCCGCTTGAACTCGGAGAAGAGTACACCATCTACGATGCTGCTGGAAATTCTTCTATTCTCCACTATCGTCAAATTGTTCACAAACCCATTTTTGATCAAACCTTCACCTATAGTGGAGAAGATCTAGGAAGTTTCTACACACCAGGTCAGACGCAATTTAAATTCTGGGCACCGATTTCGCAAGATGTGAGTCTCCATATCGAAGATCAGGTCTATCCGATGAATCGTACAGAAAACGGTGTCTGGGAACTCGTTCTCAAAGGGGATTGGGAAGGAGCTGCCTACCACTATGAATTTCGTGTCAATGGCCTAGAACGCCGGATTCATGATCCTTATGCTCTATCCTCTTTAGCGAACTCTGGAGATAGCTTGGTCATCGACCGGAAGAAGATTACGTGTCCTATCAGGCGTGCCACTCGTCAATTAGACCCAACAGAAGCAATCATCTACGAGATGAGCGTTCGTGATTTCTCTGCCCAAAAAGAGGCTGGCTTTAAACACCCTGGTAAGTTTAAAGGCTTGACAGAATCGCCCCAACTGAATGGCCAGGTCCTTGGATTTGATTACCTTCAAAAACTGGGCATTACCCATGTACAGTTACTTCCTGTCTATGATTTCGGTAGTGTCGATGAAGAGGATCAATGGAAAGCCTACAACTGGGGCTATGATCCTGTTCAATACAATGTTCCAGAAGGAAGCTATGCGAGTGATCCTAACGATCCTTATGAGCGAATCCTAGAGCTCCAAGACACCATTGACACCTATCACCGGGCTAATCTGAGTGTCATCATGGATGTAGTCTACAATCACGTCTACCAGGCAGATGAATACGCTTTTGAACAGATCGTTCCTGGTTATTTCTACCGCTATAATGCAGAGGGAGAGCGGACCAATGGAACCTTCTGTGGAAATGACGTAGCAAGTGAACGCTCCATGGTGAGACACTATATCAAGCAATCCCTCAAACAATGGGTTTCCCTCTACGGCTTTGATGGTTTCCGCTTTGACTTGATGGGAATTCTAGACATTCAAACCATGACAGAGATTGCAGAAGAACTCCGTGAAATCTATCCTAACATCTATCTCTATGGGGAAGGGTGGAAGATGGATACCGGCCTCTCTGAAGATCAGCTCGCTCACCAATATAATTCGAAACGATTACCAGCCTTTGGCTTTTTCAGTGATAACTTCCGGGATACGATCAAGAGAACACTTGTAGCCGGTCACCGTCGTGAGAGTCAACATTCTGCGAATGATTTTGCGAACATTCTAACGGCGAATGTCGGGAAGCTAGGGCCTGCTCATTTCACCCAACCTCAACAAGCCATTCAGTACGTCGAATGTCACGACAATGCAACTGTTTTTGATTATTTCCAACTTGAAAAGGAAGAGATTCGTCTAGAAGATCGAAAAGCTCTCTCACGATTAGCTCTTCATTTAGTGTTACTAGCTCAAGGAGTGCCGTTTATCCATGCTGGTCAAGAATTTTATCGCACAAAAGGGCTCGAAGACAACACCTATAACTTGCCAGATAGTCTCAACCAATTGGACTGGACATCCCTTTCAAAATGCCAAGAAGAAATTGCTTTTCTTGAAGAATTGATTGCTTATCGGAAATCACAGCCACTCCTTCGTTTGAAAAAAGGGCAAGAGATTCGCGACTACTGTGATGTCAAATGGTTGTCTGATCATCATTTGATCTACACGATTGAGAAAGATCGTGAAAAAATAACGATTCTCGTCAATATCGGTGATCAAGAACAGACCTATCAACATTCGAGCGATAGTCAGCTGCTATTTGCCTATCCTCATGCCAACCTACAAGCGCCTATTCCTAAAGGAAAGGAACTTTCTATTCCTGCCCATAGTTGGCTCCTTCTCCACGAAACTGAATCAACAAAATAAAGGTCACCACAATGTGGTGACCTTTATTTTTATTCTTCTGTTTCCACAAAGCGTCCGATGATATGAACGTTTTCTGAAATGGTGATAAAAGCCTGAGGATCAGCTTTTTTCATAATATATTTGAATTCATTAAACTCTGCACGCGTAATAACTGTCAGCAGAACCGCTTTTTCCTGATGGTTATAGGTTCCTTCTGCATTGTGGATAATGGTTGCTCCACGATGCAATTTTTTATGGATCTTTTCAATAATGGCATCTGGCTGGCTCGTTACGATCATTGCCTGCATCCGTTTTTGCTTGGTAAAGACAGCATCCGTTACTCGACTCGATACGAAGATGGTAATCATAGAGTAAAGAGCATACTTCCAACCAAAGGTCAGACCAGCAATCAACATGATGGTCCCATTGACCAAAAAGGAGATACTGCCGACATTCTTTCCTGTCCGTTTTCGAATCGTCAAACTAACAATATCCGTTCCTCCACTGGAAATGTTGTTCCGAAGAGCAAAACCAATCCCTGTTCCCATGACAACCCCACCAAATAGGGCATTCATGATCGGATCGTTGGTCAACGTAATCACTGGCACGAACTGAATAAAGAGGGAACTCATCGAAACAGTAATAAAGGTAAAGATGGTAAATTTATGGCCAATTTGATACCAAGCCACAATCATCAAAGGGATATTGATGGCATAAAAGGTCAAGGAAACGGGAATCGTAAAGCCAATAAAGCGTTGGCTCAGAACAGATAAAATCTGAGCTAGACCTGTTGCACCGCTGGAGTATACATGTCCTGGTTGAAAGAAGAAGTTGACGGCAATCGCTGATAGAAAACCATACAGCAAGGAAGCTGACACTTTTTCATCGTATTTCTCACGGGAGATGCTCTTCAGCACGCGCAATAATTTAATGTTATAAGCTAGTCGCCGCACATGATAGCGAAATAGCTTATGAAAGCGAATTTTTTTCATTTTCAATCCATCGATTAGAAGAAAAGGAAAATCTTAGAGCAACTGATTCCTAGACTCTCCCTTTTCTCTCTTGTCCTATTCTTGCTCTGCTACTTCTACTTGAAGATTTAACTCATCCAATTGCTTTTCAGAAACGACAGAAGGAGCTTGTGTCATTGGATCTGTCGCCTTGTTATTCTTAGGAAAGGCAATGACTTCCCGAATATTATCTTCACCTGCAAGAAGCATCACGAAGCGGTCCAAACCAATCGCCAATCCTCCATGTGGTGGGAAACCGTAATCCATTGCTTCCAACAAGAAACCAAATTGTTCATTAGCAGCTTCTTTTGTAAAGCCAAGTGCTTTAAACATCCGTTCTTGTAAATCTTTATGATTAATCCGTAGGCTTCCTCCACCTAATTCATAGCCATTTAAGACGATATCATAGGCAATTGCTCGAACTTTTGAAAGATCTCCTTCCAATTCATGCTCTGTTTCAGCTTGTGGGAGTGTAAATGGATGGTGAGCAGACATATAACGGCCTTCTTCTTCAGACCATTCAAACATTGGCCAATCCACTACCCAAAGGAAGTTGTATTGATTGTTGTCAATCAAGTCAAGCTCTTTCGCAAGACGAACACGCAAAGCACCAAGCGTTGCATTGGCTACTTCAAGAGTATCTGCTACAAAGAGAACTAGATCCTTGTCTTCTAACTGTAAAGCAGCTGTCAAGTCACTTGTCAAGTCTGTCAAGAACTTCGCAACAGGACCATTCAAAGCACCCTCAGCATATTTCACCCAAGCAAGACCTTTTGCACCGTATTGCTTCGCAACTTCTGTCAATTTATCGATATCTTTACGAGAGTAATGATCCGCTGCACCTTTGACAACAATCGCCTTAACTGCTGGAGCTTCTGAGAAGACTTTGAAGTCTACACCCTTGACAAGCTCTGTCAAGTCTTGGAGCAACATTTCAAAACGTGTATCTGGTTTATCTGAACCATACAAGGCCATAGCGTCATCATAATTCATCCGTGGGAATGGGAGTGTTACTTCAATTCCCTTGGTTTCTTTCATGACACGTGCAATCAAGCCTTCTGTGATATCTTGGATTTCTTGATCACTCAAGAAAGAAGTTTCCAAGTCGACCTGTGTAAACTCAGGTTGACGGTCTCCCCGTAAATCCTCATCACGGAAACACTTCACGATTTGATAATAGCGATCAAAACCGGCATTCATCAACAATTGTTTTGTAATCTGAGGACTTTGTGGAAGGGCATAGAAATGACCCTTATTGACACGGGAAGGAACCAAGTAGTCACGCGCTCCTTCTGGAGTTGACTTAGAAAGAAACGGTGTTTCCACATCAATAAATTCTAATTCATCTAAGTAATTGCGAATCGAATGGGTTACTTTTGCACGGAGTTTGAGGTTTTCCAACATCTCAGGACGACGAAGGTCTAAGTAGCGGTAACGAAGACGAGTGTCATCATTAGCTTCAATTCCATCCTTGATTTCAAATGGAGTTGTTTTGGCAGTATTAAGAACCGTAATAGCTTCCACCTTTAGTTCTACTGCACCTGTTGGCAAGTTTGGGTTGGCTTGTTCACGAGCTTCCACAAGACCTGTCACTTCTACAACATATTCACTGCGGATGCTTTCAGCTGTGGCCATCACTTCTGCACTAACTGTTTCTGGATTGATCACCAATTGCATGATTCCTTCGCGGTCGCGTAAATCAATAAAGATCAAACCACCCAAGTCACGACGACGGCTAACCCATCCTTTCAAGGTAATATGAGTTCCAATGTGTTCTTCACGAACACGTCCAGCATACATTGAACGTTTCATTTCTAATTAATCTCCAAACTAATATTCTTCCTTCTATTTTACCATAAAGACCAGCAGAAAGTGGCCTTTAGCTCAACTTTTTCAGTTACCAACTTCTTTAGTTATCGTGGCCAACTTCTTCCTTCTTTTTGGGATCATCGTAGAGAGTGGGGGCTATCACTTTTATTAAAGTCGCTGTCCCAAATCTCAAGACAGCTGCTGCTAGTCCAAAAATAGGGGATAAGTAACGGAAAAAGAAATCTCCCCTAAGTGCGTAGGTCATGCCACCCACAATAAAAAAGATAACAATCCCCTGAACAATTGCGTAAAACCAAATTTTTTTCACACTATTTCTCCTTTTCACATGCTAGCTGACTTATCCACTGTTTTTCATCACTTATCCACAAAAATGTGGATAACTTTTACCTATTTTCCCCTAAAAAGAGGAAGGTTCATCAGCATCAGGACTTGTTTTCATCCATTTACAAGCAAGTTTCCCACAACCTGTGGATAACTCTCTTGCTTGTTTGTGACTTTTCGTCACTTTCCTCACAAATCAAGGAGCCAGGATTCGATCCTGCCCCCTTTGATCAAGCATTATTTAAATTCGTCTGGTGTTCCTTTATATTGGGCCCAATCTTTACTGAAGAAGCGATCATTTAGATGGTAAATTGGTGCTTTTTCAGCCTTTGTGACAAAAGGATTGACCGCTTTATCAAAGGCTAGCCAACCATTCCATCCCATATGAATCGTATCTTCCATAAAGTAGGGCTGATCACCATCTTTAGAAAAGTCTGCAATATTGGTGAATCCTTGACTTTCCAATTGGTAACGAATCTTTTGAACAGCCTGTTCATACTTTTCTTGGCTCAAGCCTGTGTATTTCATCCATTTGGCATTGACTGGAGGAATGACAAAAATGACATTGGTCCGAGATTTAGCAAACTGGTCTAGAACCAACTGCAAGTCATTGTACTCCGGCGATTGTACATAGGATTCGTTCTTTTGGAAACCTTTTAGTTTCTTCAACTTCATTTTTAAGCGGGTATTGTAAAAATGATTGCTGATTCCAAGATCGTTGTTGTTAGTTTTGACTTTTGCTTCAGCCGTTGCAATTTCTTCCAATTTCTCATATGAGAATTGGTCTGGTAAATCTTGTAAACGTTTTTTGACCTTATTTTCGTAATTTCCATTTGTACGCGTTGCAAGATTACTAAACAAAGCATCTTCACGCTGGACAAGATGGGAAACCAGTTGGTTCAATTGCTGATCAAATCTTGAGATCTTCTCTCCTTGAGAAATTTTGGTCACAACACCTTGAAAAGCCACATTTGGATACTGTTGCAAGAGGCGTTTTGCAGCATACTGAGATGCAGCATCCTGTTGGTGATTAGCAATAAAGCTATTCAACTGATCACTATTAAAGAATTGTTGAAAAGCAGAAGAGTCATAGCCCTTCTTAGTAAACCATTGCGGAGAAACCACATAGACAGCTACATTGTCCTTAAGTTCTGGCAAAATCTGTTGCATTCCAAAATACTGGTTCAAAGAAGCCGCACCACGTTCTCCTAAAAAGTAGGGTCTGTAATTGCGGTCATATTTTTCAGCCAAAACTGCTGGATGCACCACATCAAAACGTAACCATTCACTTGAGCCAAAATAAGGGACAAAGCGATGCTGTGGATCAGAAAGTGCTTCTTGTTTCTTTGTACGACTCTTGAATCCTTCTGCATTCAGGCTTACCGCAGCTTTTTTCTCTTCGGTATAGTTGTGCTTATGATTGATTGGATAAAAGAATAATAAAGCTGTTACCATGAGGAGCGCGCAAAATACGGGCCCTAAAATCAGCCACAAACGCTTAAGCATTCTGAAGCTCCGTTACACCTTCTACGATCTTGTTAGCAGTATTCCAATCATCGCGTCCAAATTCAGATACAGGAACACGGATGCCAAAGCGATTTTCCAATTCCACAATCAATTCGACTGTTCCCATACTATCAAGGACACCCGCATCAAAGAGATCCTCATCCATCATGTCTGAGACATCTTCCATAAACAATTCGTCAATAATTTCAATTACTTGTGATTTTACATCCATTTTTCTATTCTCCTTTTATTTCAATTTTGGAAACCATTGTTGATCCAAGAATCCTGAGAAAATCAGGAAGGACAGCATCACTGTGTTAAAGGTGATAAAGATCCCTAAAGCTTTGGTCCAACGATTGTCCGGTATAGGATCCAATCCTTTTGCTTTTCTTTCTTTATTGATGGTCTTTTTCTTGCGAATCCAAGCATCATTGATAACCAGTCCAAGCCCATGGAAGAGCCCATAAGCGATGTAGTACCAGGTCACCCCGTGCCAGAAGCCCATAACCAACATATTGATAATATAGGCAACATTTGAGGTGGTAATCCGGCTCTTGAATACTTTATTGCGCATCAATACCATCACGAGACGCATAAAGACAAAATCACGGAACCAGAAAGATAAACTCATATGCCAACGATTCCAGAATTCCTTTAAGTCACGTGATTTAAAGGGACGATCAAAGTTGATGGGACTTTTAATCCCCATCAGATTGGAAGCTGCTAAAGCAAACATCGAATAGCCCGCGAAGTCAAAGAAGAGGTCAAAGCCATAAACATACATGACTCCCAGCGTTCCGATATTGAAGAATCCACCTTGAGACAAGGCATAGGTCTGCACATGACCTAACAATAAGTGGCCAAAAATATGAGCTAGGATAAATTTATAAAGGAAGCCATACATGATATACTTAACAGCTTGCTCCAACATATCCAATAATTCTTCACGCTCAGGAATGGCTTTATAATCCTCATTAAAACGCTTGAAACGATCAATCGGCCCACTTGAGAAGGTCGGCATAAAGAGCATAAAGCGTAAGAATTCCCAAAGTGTGAATTCTTTCAAGACACCATCTCGCATTTCGATGATCATTCCGACAGCTCGGAAGGTTAAATACGAAATCCCTAAAAATCCAAACAAGGATTGGTGCCCATTCTTGATCGCTGGCTCTACCTTAACAAAGATCAGGGGCAAGACAGACAAGAAGGAATGAAGATAGAAAATCCACTTGTTGTCCGCTTTCTGACGATAGATTTTGTAGGAATACACAATCAAGATTTGCCAGACTACGTAAAAGAGCAGGGCATAAATTTGCTTGAGATTCGAACCTGTCAGCATCAAAATGATAAAGATCAGACTCACAAGTCCTTCATATACCGGAAATCTCTTTTTGAAAAAGAGGCCCACAAAGATCGGCAAAAAAGCTAGAATGAGGTAGATAAAATAGATCGGTGTTCCATAGTGTTCTAAATGAGGGAGCTGTTTCAAAAACTCGATCATCGGTTATTAACCTCGCTAATCAACCCTTTGATGTCGATTTTCCCGTTTGGTGTTAATGGCAGGCTGTCACGATAGAGGAATTTTGAAGGCATCATATAAGACATCATGATGTTTTCTAAATCTTCCTTAATGGCTTTCGTGATATCAATTTCGCGCTCAAATTGTTCTTTGACACCCTCTTTTAAGATGACATAGGCCAAGAGATTTTGGACCTTGTGATCTTTATTATAACGCGGTACTGCGACTGCTGAGTCAATATACTTCGATTTATTCAAGTTTTGAGAGACATCCTCTAGCTCGATACGATAACCGTTAAACTTGATTTGGAAGTCCATCCGTCCACCGTAGAGAAGGAGGCCTTCATCCGTCATGGTTCCGACATCTCCTGTATGGTAGGCTGGAAGACCTTCAAATTCGAAGAAAGCTTCTGCTGTTTTCTCTGGATTATTCATATAACCTTTTGAAACGGCTGGGCCAGATACGATGATCTCCCCTTGCTCACCATTTGGCAATTTGTTACCTGCCTCATCAATGATGAAGGTTGGAGAATCTTCTTTGGTGTAACCAATTGGCAGACGTTTCAAAGTCGCTAACATCTCATCTGTTACGGCTACAGCCGAAAGAGCTACAGTTGCTTCTGTTGGCCCGTAAGCATTGATGATACGCGCATTTGGGAAACGCTCGCGCAATTTTTGAGCGGTTTTAACGGTTAACTCTTCTCCATCAAAGTAGAAATGGGTGATTCCTGGCATCTTTTCAGCATTGAAATCTTCAGACAACATGGCCATATCTGCGAAAGATGGTGTTGAAGTCCAGATCGCAATCGGAAGAGAAAAGATCGTCGCAAAGAGTTGTTTGAAGTCTTGAGTAATGGCTGATGGAAGAGCAAAAAGCGTTCCTCCAAGAGCCAAGGTCGGTGCCCAGTACATGACAGACAAGTCAAAGGAATAGGGCGGTTGCGCCAACATTTGCGGACGCTCTGGCGTTGCAAATTCCTTGTCCGTAATCATCCAGTTGGTAAAGCTGAGCAAGTTATCGTGCGAAATTTGCACCCCTTTTGGTTTCCCAGTTGTCCCTGAGGTAAAGATGATGTAGTAGTTATCATCCCCTTTGACCGGATGTTTCAAGTCATAGGCATGCTGAGTCGCATAAGCTTCACGCACTTGCTCCAAGGACATGATTGGAGCAGCTGGGTTTTCCAATGGAAATTCATTGATGGCAATAATCAAGCTTGGCTCTGCTACTTCAACAATGGCAGACACGCGCTCCAAGGCAGAGTGGCTATCAATTGGGATATAGGCATGGCCAGATTTTGTCAAGGCCACAAAGGTTGCTAACATTTCATATTCTTGACCACCAAAGACCACTACAGGTGACTTTTCAGGAAGTCCCATTTGGTCGATGTGGGCAGCCAAGCTATCTGAATCAGCCTTCAATTGGCCATAGGTATGCTCCTCACCAAGGACATTGTAAACCGGATAGTCTGGTTGTAGTTGCGCATAACGTTCAATTGTCTCGATCATATCAGTAATTGGTTGGTTTGACACGGCTAGGAGTCTCCTTTTCTAAAATTCGTTGTAGATAAAGCCACCCTGACCTTGACCAAGGTAACTAAAGAAATAAAGTAGGGCTAGGAAAATGGCGAAATACAAGACCGTCTGCCCGATAAATTTATAAAGTGTTTTATGTTTCATAAGTTTCACTCTTCATTTTGATTGTTACTCACTATTTTACCATTTTTTATACCAAGTAAGCAATTTTAAACATAGTGAGAATGTCGTAGAAAACGTTATCATTTCTGACATTTATCCCTTCTAACCAAAGGATTTTTTTCTTTAATCAGTTTTTCTGATTGAAATCCTGTTTTATTTAACATTCCCCTGACGAATCAACTCCAGACACTTGTCCAGATCCACATCTCTCTCGAAATGGCTAGGTGTCCAAGGAATCTCTATATCGGGTAGAACACCCTGATCCGTCATCCCTTTCCCTTTATCCACGCTTAAACAGCGAGAGGTGGGAAACATTAAACAAAAATTGCCATAATCAACTGTACAACAATTAGAGTAGTCTAGAATCCCAAGAGTTGGTCGACCCACCACCGTTACCTTCTTAAACTGCTTCATCATCTGAACAAAGTTATCCCCAGATGAAGCACAATAAATATCTGATAAGATAAAGATCTGTTCAGGATAGAGACTTCCTCTGACCTCTGGGAAAAATTCCTCGCCTTCTCCCTTATATGCTACATAACCTTTTCCCCGATGGCGAAGCAACTCCTCTTTCATATCTTCAAGCAGTTTAGCTGTTTCAGGACTAATTTCTTCCTGTTGCATCCAGTCCTCAAAGTCTTTCAAGCGCAGATCAACATTACGCTCCGTGTAGAGAATTTCCATGCCATCATCATCCCAATCAATGCCTTCATAGCCCTGATCCTTCTCTAAACCTAGATGTAATAGAGGGAAATATAAAGAATCTGTCCCTCCGCCGTTCTGTCGGACATCAATGATAAGAAACTTGACTTCCGTCATCATCGGCAAACACTCTTGATATACCCGACTAATAGCTCTCTCATCCATAAAGTTATCCAGACGAAGATAAAGAATCTCATCGTCTAATCGTTTCCAAAAGATATGATCCTGGATCGGTTCTCGACTGGGTACTACTTTAATGGTCTTTTCTATCCCTTCTCGAAGCAGGGTGACACTAGTTGATTGAGAGACCAAATCTGCCCATTCTCTATAACGTCTTTCTGGGGTCTTGCTGATAAAATAGGCTTTATGAAGAGAAGCTATCAGATCCAAGTCTCTTCCATCCAGAGCTAGGATCTGATCTCCTACTTGAAGACCAGTCTCTTCATTAGCTTCCTCAACATACAGTTTCTGTCCATTTATTCTCAAAAGGAACCCTTTTTGACTGGCCTTTTTATCTCGAAAGGAAACATGCCCGATCACCCCAAAACTAGCTAGGTAAGCCTTAACTTGATAGAGAAAGGCATCATCTGTCATCTCATCTGTAATGTTTTCTCGAAAAGGCTCTGGATCGCATCCTTTTCGATCCTTGCTGGTAGATGAATCATGGGTCATAATAGAGACGACATCTTCAAAAATAGCAGTCTTTTTCATAAGGGATTCCTTCCATTTTTTAGAAACAGTATACCACTTTTTCTTAAAAAGTTCTTAAACCCCTAAAAAACTATCCTAAAGTAGGATAGCCGTTATAGATTCTTTCTTTTCTTCGCTTTCTTTGTCAGAGCGACATCACAATTTTCAATCTTGCTAATCAATAGATTAGCAAGGCCAAAATCATCGATGTTTGATTTCATATTTACCTCATAGTTCAAGGTCAGTTGTTCTCCAGCTTGGGCCGTTGTGACAGAAATAAAGTCAATTTCTGAACAACTTTGGTCCAACAACTGGCTGATTTGTTCTGCAACAGAATCTTGTTTTGATACAGTTATGGTCAAATGACGGCGCCGTTGATGATCTGCCTTACTCTGTTTGTTCTCTAATACCAGCCACACTCCTAGTAAAGAAAGGGTTGATAAAATGGCCAATAAAAGATAGCCCGAACCCGCCGCTAGTCCTATAATCATAGCTAAGAAAATGGCAATCAACTCTCTCGAACCACTCGTAGCTGACCGGAAACGGATCAAACTAAAGGTCCCTGCCACTGCAATCGAGGTTCCCAAACTTCCATTGACCAAAAAAATCACTAAGGTCATCATACAAGGAAGCAAGGTCAAACTAATGACAAACTCTCGAGTGTAAAGTGTTCGGTATTTATAGCTCCAAGATAGAGCCATCCCTAGAAAGAGGCTGACCAAAAGGGCCAGTAGTAAGCGCAAGGGATCCACCGTTGCTGTGGCATTATTAAAAATAGAATCAAATAGATTAGACATAGGCAGCACCTACCGTTTCTTGAACTGGTCTTGGGGCACAATCCAAGCCTTGTGATTTATGATAAGCACAGCTATATTTTGAAAATTTCTGTTTGACCAGTCCGTACTTATCTAGAATATCCTTTAGCCATTTAGGTTCTTGGCCAGGAGCCTTAATTTCCATGATCACGAAGTCATCCTCTAGTAGAGGTTCTCCTTTCTTCCCATCAAAAAGGCTAACAGCCTGGTCTCGAAAGACTAAGTTTTGATCGATTGTCACGCGAATCTTCTGATAAGGATAACCCTGAATGGATTTCTTTTCTTTGAGAGACAGACGATCATAGTAAATGAACATCCGTGGTTCCAACCGATGACCATAGCGTTTGCGCAATCTCTGAATCTCTTGCACTAAGTCTGGATCTTGTATCTGATGATCTACTGTCCCATCTGTCATCAAGTTGATAATGGCTTGTGAAGTAGCGACTAGACGGAATTTATGGCCAATTCCTTCTTCATCTTTTGACTTCACCTCTAGAAATACCGGACTGTCTGCTTGAGGTGTTTCTATATAAGTCCGCATACGTATTTTTTCACGGCGGTGTTGTTTCGCAAGAGCATCTTGAATAACCTCAAAATTTTCCGTATCAAAATAAATGTTTGAAATAGTTGAAGTTGGATAATCATCTTCTACGACGTATTTTTTTAAGTCTTTGATCAAGTCTTTTACGTCATCTTTTGCGACGATATATTTTGTTTCGATTCGTTTAAAACTTGTCTCAATTGTTTTTTTCATGTTTCTACTCCTTTAAGGGGGGATATTGCTTCTAATCTTCAGTAAGTATGGATACGACTTACGTGTTTTCTAGTTTAATGGGACTTTCTTAACTGGTCATTAAGCCAAACTTAAAGAAAACTAAAGTTAAGATTCCTTTCAGAAAAACTTTAGGAAACTTTCAGCTAGCAACTTTAGACTAGGAGCATATCAATTGAACGAGAGGAAAAGCTCATGAAATCAAACAAATGGAAATTTTTATTAACGGGGGCCGCAACCCTCACCCTACTAACAGCGTGTAGCCAAGCATCATCTCAATCAGCTACAACAAACGCAACAACAACTGCTTCTAGTGTCTCAAAGAAAACGACTAAAACCAAGCAATCTGACTATTTTACCGAAAAAGATTTAGACACCTCATATGATGAAAGTAAAGCATCTATTGTCAAACTATCTGGCTCGTCTGCAACTGTTTCAGGGGATGGCGTAGCCGTTTCTGGATCAACTGTGACTATCTCGAAGGCCGGAACTTATGTCATCTCTGGTGAATCTGATGGGGTTCAAATCAAAGTCGAAGCAGGTGACTCAGATGATGTTCATATCGTCTTAAAAGGTGTTACTATGTCCAACACCAACGCACCAATTTCTGCTACGAAAGCAGGGCATGTCTACCTGACTCTAGCAAATGGCACGACCAATACCTTGTCTGATTCAAGTTCAAACAGTGATGAAGATGCCGATGCGGTCATCTTCTCTAAAGGCGACCTCACCATCAATGGTTCGGGTACGCTCAACATCGATGCCAAGAAGAACAACGGGATAAAGGCCAATGACACTCTCCACATCACGGGTGGAACCTATAAAATCACAGCTGTAGGAGATGCCCTCAATGTCAATGACGAACTCAATATCACTGGCACGACCATGACCATTGACGCAGATGAAGATGCGGTCAAGGTGGATAATGATGAAGATACTTCGGTCGGAACCATGTACCTTTCAGATAACAAAATGACCATCACAGCAGGAGACGATGGCATCCATGCTTCTGGTGATCTGATCATCGATAGCGGAACCTATCAGGTAACCGAGTCTGTCGAAGGTCTCGAAGGAAAATCGATCACCATTAACGGTGGAGATATCACCATCTATGCAACCGATGACGGGGTCAATGCGGCTAATGCTAATGCCAACCAAGATGAAATTTTCTTCACCATGAATGGTGGAACTCTCAACGTTGAAGTTGGCCAAGGGGATACCGATCCAATCGACTCAAACGGTAATGTCACTGTGACTGGAGGAACCATCAATTTAACAGGGCAATCCGGCTTTGACTTTGATGGTACTGCTACCTATACCGGTGGAGATATCTATATCAATGGTGAAAAACAAACAGAAATTGTCAATTCCATGCCTGGAGGCGGTGGTGCTCCCGGCGGTGGCGGACCTCAAGGTGGTGGACCTGGAGGCGGACATCCATAACAACAAATAAAGGCAGGATTTCTTCCTGACCTTTTTTTGTTCCTCTTTTTATGATAGAATAGAAAATCAATCAACTTGTTGAAAGGAATATGATGAAAAAACAGACACTACCTCTTTTCTTCACACTCTTGCTGTCTCTTCTTTTTCTATCAGCCTGTGTGCCGGACCTTAAGATCAATTTTAAACAAGTGCCTACTACTACCAGCTCAAAAAAGAAAACCACTAAAAAAAGTAGCTCGAGTCGTTCAACTAGCTCAACTAGCACAGGTAATTCCTCTAGCTCTCCCTCAACTACTACGGAGACCACTTCTGACATCATCACAACCGAAGGGCTCCCTAGAAATGCCCAAGAAGCACCCAAGGATAAAATTTATGCAACAGGGAACTTAAAAGTAGCCTACTCTAGAAATGACGACAATATTTTTGTACAAACGCCGGATTATGAAGGGTATACCACTGCTCTTGTCCAAAAAATCCTTGGAAATCCAGAAAAACAAATAACAGACCCTGCTTATATTAGCGAATCTTTTCAAAATATTGAACTAGAAAATATTAAAAATCTCTACCGTAAGGGGAAAATTACAGAAGAACAAGCTCATGCCTTTTTATTGGGAGCTGTTGATCTGAAACAAGCTTCTAAATTCGGAGTAGATTACACCATTTACACCTATAAAAACAACACCATCCAACTGGTCTTTGAAAACGACCAACTCCTCTATATTACGCCAAATCCTGATGTTGTCTTCTTTAAATAATGAATATTCTCGCTTAAACAAGCGAGAATTTTTGTTTCACATGAAACAAAAAACTCTCAACTCCAAATGAGTTGAGAGTTCTTGACGATTAGTCCTCTTCATATTTTTTTGGATTGTAAAACCACATCCCTAGTCCCGCAAATAGAGCAATGGTCATCAAAAGAAAGACCACTTGATTTCCAATTTCTCCTGTCATCGAAATCGTTTGACGAAGACCAGAGACGGTATAGCTCATTGGCAAGAATGGATGAATGGCTTGGAAAAATCCATTTGTCAAAGCAAGAGGATAAGTTCCTGCACTAGAAGCCAATTGCAAGAGCAAGAGGATCAACGAGAGGAAAGCACCGACCTTTCTTTGCCATGTTGTTAAAGCGGTCACGATAGACATGAAGGCTAGACTACCGATCACACAAAGGAAGAGGGTAGCCATCTCATGATTGGCAGATAAACCAATCAAGTGAACAGCACCATAGACCAAGATTCCTGCAACCACCGCAATGGTTCCATTGACCTCAAAGCGAGATTTAAACCATGCCCAACGACTTTCAGGATGACGACCGGATGGCAATTTTGCAAAGATCATATTGGTTGACAAGGCACAAACAAAGAGTGCTACAGAGATCATATAAGGAGCCATTCCGACCCCATTTACAGGGACATTATCTTGATCTGTTTTAGAAGTCGTAACAGGATTGGCTAAGGTTTTTGCGTTTTCTTTTTCAGTTGTAGCCACATTCAATTGTCCCTTAGCATCGTTTAATCCTTGACTCAAGGTTTGGCTTCCTGTTGCTAATTCACCTAAACCGTTTGTCAATGTTTGGCCACCCGTTGCTAATTTGCTGGATCCTTCTGAGATTTGATTTGCTCCGTCAGCTAGTTTATCAGCCCCATTCACCAATTGACTTGATTTTTCTGTCAACTGATTGACACCAGTGACAAGTTTGTTGACACCACCTGCCAATTCTGGAGTTTTGCTGTTCAATTGTCCTACACCGTCAGCTAATTTTCCAGCACCGGCAACCAATTCACCCGACTTACCTGTTAATTGGGTCGCTCCTGAAGCCAGTTGATTCATGCCTGATGTCAAGGCAGGCATCTTCCCATTTAACTCACCTAGACCAGAAGCTAATTGATTGCTTCCTGCAAGTAATTCTGATGATTTACTATCTAGTTGGCCAACCCCTGCTGCTAACTGACTAGCACCATCCGTTAAAGTGCTACTATTGGTCTGAAGTTGGGTTGCTCCATTAGCGATTTTATCGACACCTGCTGTATAAGCGTCGATCCCTTGACCGATGGTTTGACTAGCTGGCAACAATTGTCCACTAACTGCGGATTGGATCTTAGACAAGCCACTTGACAAGTCTGTCAAGGTAGAAGAAGCTGTCGGTAAAACTTGATTGGCTGCCGTTTGCAGTTGTGTCAAGCTATTTCCTGTATTCAAACTACCTTGGATCGTTTGAATCGTAGTCAAGATTCCTTGAGCCGCCGTTTCACTCGAGCTTGGGCTCGATGAGATCGCCGCATTGATTTCCGCTTGTTGGTCAGCTGTCATTGCTTGATAGGCTGCTGTTCCTTGCACACTTGCAAGGGCATTTGCACGATCCGCTTGGGCTGAAGCAAGGATTGATTGAGCTGAATTCGCAATACTCGTCAATCCAGACGAAAGTTGACTGGTATCTACTGTAGCATTTTGAATCGCTGCATTTAATTGGTTTAAACCTGCTGCCAATTGATCAATCTGAGCGGATTGACTTGTAGAAGCTTGTAGCTGGCTTGATAATGTTTGAATACCTGATTCTAATTGTGAAACCCCATTTCGAAGAGTAGCAGATTGACTACTTAATTGACCCGCTCCCTCTGATAAAGTAGCGACTCCATTTGTATAGGTTGCTAAACCATTTGAAAAGTTAGATAGGCCTGAATTCAATTGACGCACGCCATTGGTATAATTCCCAAGACCATCATTGAGGGTCCCCATACCACTGGTTAATTGACCAACTCCTGAAGCCAGCTGAGGGGTTTGACTCGCCATTTGATTGAGACCATTTCCTAATCGATCCACTCCGGTAGCATAAGCCATCAAGCCTGTATTAAAAGTACCAAACCCATTATTTAATTGATTGACGCCAGATACCAAGTTTGGAAGTTGACCAGCCATTTGATTGAGACCATTTCCTAATTGACCAACACCATCTGTATAAGCCGCTAGACCTGTACGAAGAGTAGTTGCACCATCTGAAAATGCTAAGCTTGAACGAGCCAATGTATTCAAATTAGTAGATAGTGTTTGACCACCATCTTCCAATTTACTTGCACCATCTGCTAATTTAGCACTTCCATCTGCCGCTGTACCCATACCAGTTTTAAGCGACCCCATTTTAGAAAATAAAGCTGTTGTATATGTATTGGTCACTTTTTCAGCCACTGACTGCTTCATTTTTGTCATCGCAGTATCGCTCATTTTTCCTGCGATAAAACTATGACCACTGGACGTTTGGTAATCAATGGTCATCTGTTCCGGATGATTGGTTAAGATGGAGCTAGCTTTTTTTGAAAGATCCTCAGGTAGCGTTACAATCATATAATAATCGCCATTTTTGAGGCCATCTTTCGCAGCTTTCTCATCTACAAAATGAAAATCAAGTGAGTCATTGTCCTTCAAATTGGACACCATGTCTTTTCCAATTTCCATCTTTTGTCCATTATATGTAGCAGATTGATCCTTATTGACAACCGCTACAGGAAGATCCGAAACCTTTCCATATGGATCCCACATGGAAGATAGAAAAATAATATTATAAAGAGCTGGAATCAAAGCAACTCCAATCATGACAATGATAAATGTTGGCTTTTTAAGAACAGCCTTCCATTCTTTCATCATATTTTTTGTCTCCTTTTTATACACATTGTCTAAATTTCTGATATAATAGATTATACAGTTTCTAGAAATTTTCACAAGTAGGAAATCTTTATTTTTAGACACTGTGTATATTTTTGTGCAAAAAGGATTAACAGATGACTGAGAGCAATAAACGATTAAAAACAAAACGAAATATCGAGGAGGCGATGGTTCGACTACTAGAAAAGGAATCATTCGACCAAATCACAACGGTTGAGTTAGCACAAGAATCCGGCATTAGTCGCTCTAGCTTTTATACCCACTATCGAGACAAGTATGATATGATCGAGCGCTACCAACAAGCACTCTTTCACAAGCTTGAATATATCTTTGATAAACACCAAGATGACAAGCGCCAAGCGATTACAGAAGTGTTCGAATTTCTAACCAAGGAGCCACTCTTTGCGGTTCTTCTGACAGAGAATGGAACCAAAGAGATCCAAACCTTCTTACGACATAAATTACAGATTCTTCTGGTTGATAGTTTGCAAGAGCGCTATAGTCATAAATCATTAACAGATATTGAAAGAGTCTACAGTTCTGTCTATCTGACCAATGCCTTCTTCGGAGTCTGTCAGATGTGGGTTTCGCGCGGAAAAAAAGAAAGCCCTCAACAAATGGCTGAATTTTTAATGAAAATGTTACGGTAACAGTCTCTCCTGATCGATCTAGATCAGGAGTTTTTTTATTAGCAGGTTTAGGTTTTAAGAAAACAAAAAGGAGAGCAAACCCAGAAATCAACCCTTTAAGACAAAACAAAAAGCCCACTGTAGTAGGCTTTCTGCAAAGTATATCTTAAAATTAAAGCATTTTGTTGTAGAATTCAACGACAAGTGCTTCGT
This sequence comes from Streptococcus taoyuanensis, assembly GCF_029589235.1. Taxonomy (NCBI): domain Bacteria; kingdom Bacillati; phylum Bacillota; class Bacilli; order Lactobacillales; family Streptococcaceae; genus Streptococcus; species Streptococcus taoyuanensis. The sequence goes on along the minus strand of NZ_JARQVW010000006.1, from coordinate 52,265 downwards.
TGATTTCTGGGTTGATTTCATCGCGTTCTGGAAGGCGAGTCAATGAACCTTCAAGTTTGTCAGCATCGAATGATACGAATGCTGGACGTCCAACTGTAGCTTCAACAGCTTCAAGGATAGCTGGAACTTTAGCTGATTTTTCGCGAACTGAGATCACTTGACCTGGAGTTACACGGTATGAAGGGATATCAACACGTTTTCCGTCAACAAGGATGTGACCGTGGTTAACGAATTGACGAGCTTGACGACGAGTAGTCGCAAGTCCAAGACGGTAAACAACGTTATCCAAACGACGTTCCAAAAGAAGCATGAAGTTGAAACCGACAGTTCCTTCTTTAACTTTAGTAGCTTGTACGAACAAGTTACGGAATTGTTTTTCACCAAGTCCGTAAGAGAAACGAAGTTTTTGTTTCTCAGCTAATTGCAAACCGTATTCTGACAATTTTGAACGGTTGTTTGGTCCGTGTTGACCTGGTACGTAGTTACGACGTGCCAATTCTTTACCTGTACCTGTAAGTGACAAGCCAAGACGGCGAGATTGTTTCCAAGATGGTCCTGTATAACGTGACATTTGAAATGTCCTCCTATAAAAATAATTTTTGTAGGAAATAACGTTTTAGACAAACCTGATTCGTTCAGAAAGCCTTCGCCCAAACAGCAAAGGTTACTTTTCTAGCTGACTTCCTGTTGACGAGCTTCATTTTGTCCTGCTGTCATTTCGCACAAATTCTATTCTATCACGGAATAGATACTTTGTAAAGTCCTTCAAAACAATTTCAATGAAATTCAGACAATAATTCTATGATTCGTTTTTTATATTGCAATTGTTGCCAGTCTCTATCCGTTGCTGGATCCCATTTTAAAGGAAGATCTGCAATAATTTCACCGGGATTATGATTCAAGATATAGACCCGATCACTCAATGTCAAAGCTTCTTCGATACTATGAGTGATCACCAGAGTGGTGAGACCAAGACGTTCCTTACTGTCTAAATACCAGTGATAAAGATCCTGCCTTGTCAATTCATCTAAGGCACTAAAAGCTTCATCTAATAGGAAGACAGAATGACCCAGAAGATAGGTTCTCAATAGCGCCACCCGTTGCCGCATCCCCCCACTCAGGGCATTGGGATAAAGGTTGGCAATACTTCCCAATTTAAATTCATCTAACAATTTTAGAGCTGTAGATGTTGCCTCTTCCTTAGGAATCTTTTTTAATAAAAGGGGCAGAATAATATTTCCCAATACTGTCTTATGTTCCAACAAAAGATCCTTTTGTAGCATATAGCTGACTTTCCCAAAGGAGATCGGAGCATTATCTACTTCTATGGTACCCTTTTGTAAGGGAAGGATCCCAGCAATTAAATTAAACAAGGTTGATTTCCCTACCCCACTCGGACCTAGAATAGAGACAATTTCTCCTTTTTGCACTTCTAGTGATACATTGTTTAAAACTGCTTTATCTCCAAAAGAGAAACTTACATCTTTTACGGTTAAAATATCAGTCACCTACCAATTCATTTGTGAAACCTTTGTCTTCTAAGTCATTTGAAACCAATCCTTGCTCTTTTGCCCAAGCATAAAAAGCATTCCACCGCTTAGGATCAAACTGCCCCCACTTTTCCTTGTCTGAAGCATATTGACTAGAAAGATATTTTTGGGAAGCTAGTACAAAATCACGCTGGTTAGCCAAAGCAGGGGCCTGTTTGATCAAGATATCCGCTGCTTCTTCTGGATGCTCTATAGCATATTGATAGCCTTTTTTCACCGCTTGAATGAATTTTTTTGCTTCCTCTTTATGAGACTTCAAATAGTCATTGTTAGCAATAATAACAGGCGAATAGTAGTCAAATGCAGGAACAAAATCTTTCATATAGAAGAAATTGGTCTTCATTCCCTTTTGCTCAGCCAAAATTCCATCCCAACCGTGATAAATCCAAGCAGCATCAAAGACCTTATTTTCAATCGGAGTAATGGAATTTGAATCACTATTTGGAACCAATTTTACTTGATTAAAATCAGCTCCCTCTTTTTTCATCATCGATTTGATCATTTCCAACTCAATTGGATCATTCCAGGTACCATACTTCTTACCAACCAAATCTTTTGGACTTGTGATCGCTGCATCTTTTCTTGAAATAATCCCTGACGTATTGTGTTCGACGATAGCTGCAACAGCGGTAATACCCGCACCTTTATCTAATTTCTTAGCCATAGAATCTTGGAAATAAATACCAAATGGAGCTTTCCCATTGATAATCAAATCAGAACTACTGTCTTCCGGAGGAAGTTTTATATCTACATCCAGTCCTGCTTCTTTAAAGTACCCTTTTTCCTTTGCTACATAGAGACCCGTATGATTGGTATTCGGGGTCCAATCTAGAATAAAATCAAGCTTTTTCAAACCACTTGACGATTGCTTGACAGAATTTTGACAAGCACTCAAGAAAACAAATCCCAATATTATTGAGAAAAATAAACCTATTGACTTTTTCATTAGCTATACCTCTTTTACATTTTTGTCAATTTAATTTTTACACCATTTACAAGTTTGTCAATCCTTTTTCCATTTTAGAATGGTTCGTTCTAATTGGTCAACGAGAAACATACCAAGTAAACTAATAGCAGAAATCAATACAATGATCGCAAACATCGTATCATACTGAAATAACTTCTTCGATTGGATCATATAGACCCCCAATCCATCAAAACCTCCTAACCATTCTGAAACGACCGTACTGATAAAAGCATAGGAAACACTCACACGTAAACCTGCGAAAAAATAAGGAAGCGCTGCAGGAATTTTATAATGGACTAAGGTCTGAAAGCGATTGGCTTGCATAATCTGAAACAATCTCAGAATATCTTGATCGCAATGCCGAAAACCATCTAACAGACTGACTACGATGGGAAATACCACCGTAATAATGATCAAAACCAGTTTTGGAAGCATACCATAACCAAACCAAAGAACCAGGATAGGGGCCAAGGCAATCGTCGGAATGGTTTGAATCACAACCATAAAAGGATAGACCAGATCATTCACCCATTGAAAACTATCCATGAGAATCGCAAAGCCAGCAGCAAGAAGAACGCCTATAACAAGTCCGATCAAGGCCACTTGAAGGGTAGACAAACTGTGATGAATCAGGAGAGCTCGATCTCGTACAAAGGCATTCCCAATTTCAAGTGGCGTTGGTAATACAAATTTGGGGAGGATATTTAAAAATCCTGCTAGCTGCCATAAGACAAGAAGGCTGCTAAAACCTGCAAATCCTATCAACTGTTTTGAATATCTTTTTACAAGAGACATCGTAACCTCCTTTCTCACAAATAAAAAACGCCTCCAAAATAGGAGACGGATTGCACAAGGTCACTCATAACGAAAAATACATTTCATTTGTTTCCTACGCTGGCATTACCCAGATCAGGTGCGGTCGAAGCTTACACTTCCTCTCAGACTGTACACAGACTCCCATATGTATTTATTATAATAACTGTTTTAGACGATAAAAGCAAGGAATTAATCCAAATAACGAATTAAATTCTTCTCTGTTAAAATATCTGAATAGGTGTAAGACTCCACGTATGTATTGGCCGGTTCACCTGGTAAACTATTGTCGTTCGTATACTCGATAATAAATAAAGAAGGATAGACCTCAATCAAGCGTCCAAATTTATTTTTTTGACGTTTCCGTCCATTTTCAAGCGTCATTTCAACCACTTGTCCTTCATGGGCCTTAATTTCTTCCTTAATTTTTTTCATTTTTGCAACATCTGTAAATGCATCACTCATCTTATTGATCCTCTCTCTTTGAAATACTTGAGAATTTATTGTATTCCTTTTGGAATATTAATTCGACTGTCCCACGCGCACCTGAACGGTTTTTCTCAATAATCACTTCAACCGTATTATTGGGCATTCCATCTTCGTCCTCTTCACCAGCTCGATCATAATAATCATCACGGTACAAGAAAGCAACAATATCCGCATCCTGCTCAATCGATCCAGATTCACGAATATCAGAAAGAACAGGACGTTTGTCTTGGCGCTGTTCCACACCACGTGATAGCTGACTCAAAGCAATAACGGGAACTTTTAGTTCCTTAGCCAAAATCTTTAACTGACGGGAAATTTCTGAAACTTCCTGTTGACGGTTTTCTCTTCCAGTCCCTGTAATCAGCTGCAGGTAGTCAATCAGAATAAGACCGAGATTACCTGTTTCCTGCGCTAATTTTCTTGCTCTCGAACGAATCTCAGTGATCCGAATTCCTGGAGTGTCATCGATGTAAATACTCGCATTGGCCAAATTTCCTTGAGCAATGGCATATTTTCGCCACTCTTCATCCGTCAATTGACCTGTACGAATCGAATGGGATTCAATTAAGCCTTCAGCAGCTAGCATCCGGTCTACCAAACTTTCAGCACCCATTTCTAATGAGAAAATAGCCACTGTCTTATCCAACTTTGTCCCGATATTTTGAGCAATATTTAGAGCAAAGGCTGTTTTTCCTACTGCAGGACGAGCCGCTAAAATAATCAACTCTTCCTCATGTAGCCCCGTCGTCATATGGTCCAAATCGCGATAGCCTGTCGCAATACCCGTAATATCAGAGGTTTGAAGCGAGCGGGCTTCTAAGCTACCAAAATTTATATTCAAGATGTCTCGAATATTTTTAAATCCACTACGATTTGCGTTTTCACTAACATCAATCAGAGCTTTTTCAGCACCCGCAATGATTTCATCTGAAGGACTTGCACCATCATAAGCTTGATTAATACTTTCCGTTAATCGAGAGATCAATCGACGTAAGACAGCTTTTTCGGCAACAATCTTCGCGTAATACTCCGCGTTAGCTGAAGTTGGTACCGAATTAATGACTTCTACCAAATAGGAGAGACCGCCAATATTTTGGAGATCCCCCTGACTATCTAAAATATTTCGAACAGTCGTCGCATCAATCGCATCCCCGCGGTCAGCTAGATCGATCATGGCTTTAAAAATCAAACGGTGCGAGTACTTAAAGAAATCGCCAGGCTCGATATATTCACGAACAAAGACCAATTTCCCCTCATCAATAAAGATGGCTCCCAACACTGATTGCTCCGCTTGGATATCCTGAGGTTGTGTTCGTAATTCCTCTATCTCAGCCATAAAAAAACCTTTCTATCGATCGTGTTTACCCTTCATTTACACGAATATTAATCACACCTGTAACATCTTGATAAATTTTTACAGGGACGTCAATCAAACCTGTTGAACGAATTGGAGAGGAAACTTGGATATGACGTTTATCAATTTTAATGCCAAATTGTTTCTCAAGCTCTTCTGCAATCTTTTTATTAGTAATAGAGCCGAAAGTACGGCCATCTGGCCCAATTTTTTCAGTGAATTGAACAACAGTTGCTTCTTCTTCTAATTTTGCTTTAATCTTTTGCGCTTCCGCTAACAATTCAGCATGCGCTTTTTCTTCTGACTTTTGTTTTCCACGAAGCTCACCGATTGCTTGGGCATTGGCTTCTTTCGCAAGATTTTTTTTGATCAAAAAGTTTTGTGCATAACCAGTAGGCACTTCTTTAATTTCGCCCTTTTTACCTTTACCTTTTACATCCGCTAAGAAAATAACTTTCATTCTACATTCTCCTTTTCAATAGTTACTTCGTTTTCAATAGTCTCAATCAGTTGTTGACGAATACTCATTAAATCTTGACCCTCAATTTGAGAAGCCGCCGAGTTGAAATGACCTCCTCCGCCAAGCTGTTCCATGATACGCTGTACATTGACTTTGCTTCGACTTCGTGCAGAAATCGAGACAGTTCCACTTTGATTACAAGCAATGACAAAGGTTGCTTCCACCTCAGACATGGCTAGCATACTATCAGCTGCTTTACTAATAGTTACTGAATCATAGGCTTTAGTCGTATTGGCACAAGCTACGATGATATGCGGCAAAATCTTTTCACCAGTCAAGATCAGTTCGTTCACTTCGCGGTACTCATCAAACTGAATCGCAGAGATCTCCTGGATGGTTACACTATCACTACCTCTTGAACGAAGGTAACTCGCCACATCAAAGGTCCGACTCGTAACACGTGCGGAGAAGTTCTTAGTATCCAGCATAATTCCAGCCATCAAGACACTAGCTTGAATCTTCGTTAACCGATTTTTCTTCGACTTCTGGAACTGAATAAGTTCACTAACCAATTCGCTCGCACTACTTGCTCCACTTTCAATATAGGTGATCAGAACATTTTCAGGGAAATCATCATCCCGACGATGATGGTCAATGACAATAATCTGTTGGAATTCCTGATAAAATTCTTTAGAAAGGGTCAAGGCTGTCTTAGAATGGTCAACCATAATTAACAAAGAGCGATCCGTCACCATTTGCATGGCTTCCTCTAGGGGAAGGATTTTCGTTACCTGCTCTTCTTCTAGTTTCGCAATTGCTCTTGAAATATCACTAGCCATTGCATGCGGGTCATAGACCACATAAGAGGAAGCCAAAATATTGCTAGAGAAAAACTGCATTCCCACAGACGCTCCTAAAGCGTCCATATCCAAGTTTCTATGCCCAACAATGAAAACTTGATCAACGGATTTAATCTTATCCGAAATAGCTGTCATCATAGCGCGTGTGCGAGTCCGCGTCCGCTTCACAGCAGAAGCTGTTCCACCACCAAAGAAAATAGGGTTTTTCTGTTCATCGTTTTCTTTGACTACTGCTTGATCCCCACCACGAACTTCCGCAAGGTTTAGGTTCAAGAGAGCCACTTTACCAATCTCATCATGCTCCCCGTCACCATACGAGAATCCCATACTTAAGGTAATAGGTAGCTCACGATTTTTAGCTTCTTCACGGAATTGATCGATGACAGAAAATTTTGATTCCATCAACTGTTCTAAGACCGTGTAGTCTGTAAATAAATAGAAACGATCCATCCCCACACGTCTGTAAAACATATGGTAATGAGCTGTAAACTCTTCTACAAAGTTGGCAATAAAACTATTGATATTGCTAATATCAGAGTCTGAAATGACATCTTCTAGATCATCATAGTTATCAACAGAAATAATACCGATAACGGGACGAGTTGTCACCAATCCCACAGTTGCTTCATACTCACTTGAAACATCAAAAAAGTAAACAACACTAGACGTCTGATCAAAGTAAACAGAATATTTCTTATCGGCTACAGTGACATAATGACCTTTATCCTCAAACAGAGTATTGAGTAACTTTTTCAAGGATTCAACATCAAAGTCCCCATCATCTGTTGAAAAAATCAATTCAGCATAAGGGTTGAACCACTCTACTTCATTTGTCTCTTCATTAATTTTGATAACTCCAACAGGCATTTTATCAAGGAGGGATGCTAATCCGCTTTCTGCCTGATGGTTAACGTATTGTATTTGTTCTAATTCATCTAACTCTGAAATTTGTAACTGGTATTCAAATAAAGCAATCAATCCAGCTAAGACTAAAAAAATTGCAATGAGAGTTACATAGCCTTTGCCAAAGATTCTTAAAAAAATTGCTAAAATTGCAAATGAAATAAAACCAATTAACACATAATGGATGAACGATAAACGAAATTTTTTCATCATAAACCTCTTCTCGGAATTATACCATAAATAGAGGTAAAAAGCGAGGTTTCTCTCTATATTACAGAGAAGAAAGACCACTAAAAAGCTCTTCCTCCGCTTCACTACTTTGTAAACAAGGTTTACAACTGTGTAAATAGTAACAACAAATTTCAATCCATAAAATTGAGGCTGAAACATCATCTCAGCCCCATTTTATTAGTGGTTTGCTTTGTTTTTGGAGATGCTCCGAGATTTACCTTCCAAGTAAACCATTAAAATAGAGATATCCGCTGGATTGACACCTGAGATACGACTTGCTTGACCAATCGTTTCTGGATTAATTAATTTAAATTTTTGACGCGCTTCGGTTGCAATAGAGTCAATATCATCCCAGTCAATATTCGCAGGGATTCGTTTTTCTTCCATACGCTTCATTTTTTCAACTTGGTCCATTGCTTTTGAAATATAACCTTCGTATTTAATTTCAGTTTCAATCAATTCAATGATTTTATCATCCAGTTCTTCAGCTGCAGGACCGATAAATTCTACCACATCTTGGTAAGAGACTTCTGGTCGTCTCAAGAATTCTTTAGCAGTGACAGCATCTGTCAATGGTTTAAAGCCCATTGCAGCGACCTTCTCATTGGTTTCCTTTACAGGCTTTAACTTAATGCTATCCAAACGCTTCATCTCGTTTTCAAACTGATACTTCTTGGTTTCGAAACGTTGCCAACGTTCATCATCTACCAATCCAATTGCTCGTCCCATTTCTGTCAAGCGCATATCGGCATTATCATGACGCAAAATCAAACGGTATTCTGCACGACTTGTTAATAAACGATACGGTTCGATCGTTCCCTTTGTTACCAAGTCATCGATCATAACCCCAATATAGCCATCACTACGTTTCAAAATGAGTTCTGGTTTTCCCTGGATTTTTAGAGCAGCATTGATCCCTGCAATAATCCCTTGACCAGCGGCCTCCTCATAACCAGACGTTCCGTTGGTTTGGCCAGCTGTAAAGAGACCTGAAATTTTCTTGGTTTCCAAAGTTGCGCGCAATTGATGAGGCAAAACCATATCATACTCAATCGCATAACCCGTTCGCATCATTTCTGCCTTCTCAAGTCCCTTAATAGAATGAACGAGATCCCGCTGAACATCCTCCGGTAAACTCGTTGACAGCCCTTGAACATAGACTTCTTCTGTGTTTCGTCCCTCAGGTTCTAAGAATAGTTGATGACGCTCTTTGTCAGCAAAACGGACAATTTTATCCTCAATGGATGGACAATAGCGAGGACCTACTCCCTTTACAACCCCTGTAAACATAGGTGCCCGGTGTAAATTATTCTGGATAATTTCATGGCTATGCCCATTTGTGTAAGTCAACCAACAAGGAACCTGATCCTTTACATAATCTTCATCACGCGATGTATAAGAAAAATGATTTGGAGCTTCATCTCCGGGTTGAATTTCCGTTTCGTCATAATTAATTGACGACGCCTTTACACGAGGTGGCGTCCCTGTTTTGAAACGTCCAATTTCTAATCCTAGCTGTTTGAGATTATCGGCCAAATTGATAGAAGCTAGACTATGATTAGGTCCTGACGAATACTTGAGATCTCCAATGATAATTTCTCCGCGTAAAGCTGTCCCAGTAGTGACAATAACAGCCTTTGCTCCATATTCTTGGTGAGTTGCAGTCCTTACACCAACAACCTTACCATTCTCCACCAAAATCTCATCAATCATAGTTTGACGAAGAGTTAAATTTTCTTGATTTTCAACCGTTTTCCGCATTTCTTTTGAGTAAAGTTCTTTGTCTGCTTGAGCCCGAAGTGCACGAACCGCAGGACCTTTACCGGTATTGAGCATTTTCATTTGGATGTAGGTCTTGTCGATATTCTTCGCCATTTCTCCACCGAGGGCATCGACTTCACGCACGACAATCCCCTTAGCAGAACCACCAATAGAGGGATTACAAGGCATAAAAGCCAGCATTTCAATGTTAATAGTCGCAAGTAAGACCTTACAACCCATACGGCTAGCAGCTAGGGAGGCTTCTACTCCCGCATGCCCCGCACCAATTACAATGATATCGTATTCTTCAATAAAATTATAAGTCATTTTTTCTCCTATTTCTCAAGATGGATGTGTCGTAATTTTCCGTCCCATTCTGGTAGGGCTGATTTTAAAAAGGCCGGTTTCATGTCAACAGTGTGTAAATCATCTAAAGCAATCCAACGGCAAGGTAATCGCTTTGTATCTTCCTGCATGACCAAAGGTGCATCTTCTAGCAAGTCCACCAAATAATGAAATTCAATGTTATGATAGTGGATTCCAGCTTGTTCAAAGTGATTTTCAACCACGAAAGCTAACGGACCTACTGTAGATGTAACACCAAGTTCCTCTTTGACTTCACGAACTACCGCATCCTCTGTAGTTTCATTGACTTGAATAGCACCTCCGATTGTATAACAGCCGTCCTCATCTTCTATGACGAACAAGCGATTATCTTTTACAATCAAAGCAGTCGCTCTCACGCCAAAAACAGTAGAACCTATTTTCGTCCGAAAATCCTGTTGCCTCATTTTACTTCCTTTCGAAATCACACAAAAATAGTCAAAACTCTGAGAAGTGCAGGACAAAAAAGCCTGCAACATCCATGAGCTTTGACCATCATTTCTATTGCTTTTATTATTGTAGCAAATTGAGAAAATTTGTCAATTTAAATATACTAAGATTGACGGATTGCTTCAAAAACTCCTTTGTCAATCTCAACTGGATCAGAGAATGCATCTAGAACAATCCCTCTCACTGGAAACTTTCCTATCCTTTCTGCAGTAAATAAACAGTCCGTAAAAGGTATTTGCAGCCAAGAAAAACGATCGTAATAATCTTTAGGAATATCCTGTTCCGTCAAGAAACAAGGATAAAAGTAGTCGTCTCCCTTTCGTAGAATATCCGGTTTTAGACGAACACCTTCTTGTTCGTCACTCCCATCCATTAAAGAGGCATTAAAGGGAACCCAAACTTTAGATTGCTTCAATTCCTTGAACAAAGCTTCAATTGACTCCGTCGTTTTCTCCCTCAAATACTGTTTCTTATAGTCAGAGATAGTCTTTGTGTTCTCTATTTTTTTCTTAAAGAACTGAAACACTTTCGTTCCTCCTAGAAAATCTAAATATACTGACAAACTTTTCCATCCCGATAAGCATTGTCAATCAAGCCACCGCCTAGACACTCTTCACCGTCGTAAAAGACAACAGCTTGTCCTGGTGTAATAGCTCGTTGAGGTTCTGCAAAAATCACTTCTGCCTTATCACCTTTAACGTGTACAGTTACCTTAGAATCTGGTTGACGATAGCGGAACTTAGCTGTACACTCTAATGTAAACTCTTCTGGCATATCTCGTGTAAAGTGAACTTGACTAGCCTGTAAACTTGTTGACATCAATGCTTCATGATAGAAGCCTTGACCTACATAAAGAATATTTTGACTAAGGTCTTTACCAACTACAAACCATGGCGCATTGTCTCCACCTTGTTGGCCTCCAATTCCAAGCCCACCCCGTTGACCGATTGTGTAATACATCAAACCTGCATGTTCACCCATATCTCGTCCATCAATGGTCATCATTCGACCTGGTTGGGCAGGAAGGTAATTCCCTAGAAACTCTTTGAAATTTTTTTCTCCAATAAAGCAAATTCCAGTTGAGTCTTTCTTTTTAGCTGTTGCTAATCCAGCTTCTTCAGCTAGACGGCGAACTTCAGGCTTTTCCAAATGTCCCAATGGGAACATGGTTTTTTGAAGTTGTTCTTGTGACAGCTGGCTTAAGAAATAAGTTTGGTCCTTCCCGTTGTCAACACCACGTAACATATGAACAATGCCATCCTCATCACGCGCCACGCGCGCATAGTGCCCTGTCGCTACATAATCTGCACCGAGTGTCATAGCATAATCTAAAAAGGCCTTAAATTTGATTTCCTTATTACACATGACATCCGGATTTGGTGTTCGACCAGCTCGGTATTCAGCAAGGAAATATTCAAAGACACGATCCCAGTATTCTTTCTCAAAGTTGACAGAATAGTAAGGAATGCCAATTTGGTCTGCAACCGCTGCTACATCTTTGTAATCTTCTGTAGCTGTACAGACGCCATTTTCGTCTGTGTCGTCCCAGTTTTTCATGAAGATGCCGATGACATCGTAACCCTGTTGCTTTAATAATAAAGCTGTTACAGATGAATCCACACCACCACTCATACCAACAACAACACGTGTTTTCGAGTTATCACTCATAGATTTCTCCCATCTTTTCGTTTCTCACGATTGAAGGTCGTGGTTTGCTTCAACGATTGAAGGTCGTTTTGAGCAGTTACCATTTTAACACGCTTTATATTAGAAAACAAGCATCTTACTATTCTTTTTGTTGATCAGGATCGATGGGTTTACAAGTCTGTAAATTTAAAAAGAGTCCTATTCAAGAACTCTTTTTAAACGAATTTAATACCAGCCATTTGCCAACCAGAAATTTTTAGCTGCTGACCATGATCCATAACGGTTGACAACATATTGATTGGCTACTTTTTCTTGGTTTGCAGGTGATAAATCACCATTCAAATAAGTGATAGTTAATTGGTAACGGCCATAATATTGGCCATTTTGTGCTGTATAGCTACCACTTGACTCTTTCTGAGCAATCCATTCCTTAGCAGCCGCGTCTTCCGCACTCAAGCCATCTGAAGCAGAGACAGTAGTTGTTGCTTGTGTAGTATCAGTTTTACTAGCAGGAGCTTGCTCCGTGGTTTTCTGCGTTGTATTTGCATCTTCAATCTCAAGAACTTGACCAACTGAGATGAGATTCACGTTACTAATCTTATTTTTCTTAGCAATCGCATCAACCGTTGTGTTTTTCTCTTTAGCAATAGCTGATAAAGTATCACCTGATTTTACAGTATAAGAATCTGCATTCGCTACAATTGGAAGGAAAAGTCCTGCAAGTAAACTAAGTCCAATCATTCGTTTCATCATTTGTTTTTTATTCATTATTATGTACTCCTTTATTGGTATACCTCTATACTACACAAGAAATATTTCATATTTATTGAAATTATATGTCAAATATTTCAGTCAGATGTTAGAAATACTAAAAATCCAGGATAATATAAATGCTTTAAGCCCCCTTTAAGATTTCTCAGATATTTCGGGAAAAATAGAAGAAATCATCAGCCATATCTGATATAATGAAGTAAAGTGATCACAAAGGAGCAGAGCATGAACTCTTTAAAATTCCAATCAGTTTTTGATATTATTGGACCTGTGATGATCGGCCCATCCAGTAGTCACACTGCAGGTGCTGTTCGAATTGGTAAAATTGTTTCTTCTATCTTTGGAGAGGAACCAAAAGAAGTTGAGTTCCAATTATTTAATTCCTTCGCCAAAACCTATCGTGGTCATGGAACAGATTTAGCCTTAGTAGCGGGCATCTTAGGAATGGACACAGATGATCCTAGAATCCCAGATAGTCTAAAAATTGCGCATGAACGAGGCATTCGGATTGTTTGGTCTATTCAAAAAGAAAGCAATGCTCCTCACCCAAACACAACAACCATTACTGTTAAAAATGATCATAAAACGATTTCTGTCACTGGAATCTCAATTGGTGGTGGGAACATACAGGTTACTGAGTTAAATGGCTTTGCTATCTCGCTAAATATGAATACTCCAACCATTATCATTGTTCACCAGGACGTCCCTGGAATGATCGCTCATGTGACAGAAGCTCTTTCTCGCTATGATATTAACATTGCGCAAATGAATGTGACGCGGGAAAAAGCTGGAGAAAAAGCGATTATGATTATAGAAGTTGACTCAAGGAGTTGTGAAGCAGCGATCGAAGATATCCGTAAAATTCCTCATCTTCATAATGTCAACTTTTTCAAATAAGGAGTTCATATGTTTTATTCAATTGTAGACCTCGTAGAACAAGCAAGCACGCAATACCAAGGAAACGTCGCAGAGTTAATGATTGCAACTGAATTTGAACTAACTGGTCGTGAACGAGAAGAAGTCCTACGATTAATGACCCGTAATTTAGAAGTGATGATTGATTCTGTAAAGTTAGGGTTAAATGAAAACCACTCTCGTAGTGGGTTAACTGGTGGGGATGCCGCAAAATTAGATCGCTATATCAAATCAGGAAAAACGTTATCTGACTTGACCGTCCTAACTGCAGCGAAGAATGCTATTGCTGTCAACGAACACAATGCTAAGATGGGACTGGTCTGCGCAACACCCACTGCAGGATCTGCTGGCTGCCTTCCCGCAGTTCTCACTGCAGCAACTCAAAAATTAGGGTTAAACCGTCAGCAACAATTAGATTTTCTACTGACAGCTGGAGCTTTTGGTTTAGTGATCGCCAATAATGCTTCTATTTCAGGTGCAGAAGGTGGTTGTCAAGCAGAAGTTGGTTCTGCTTCAGCTATGAGTGCGGCAGCATTGACACTAGCTGCTGGGGGAACTCCTTATCAAGCGAGTCAGGCAGTCTGTTTTGTCATCAAAAACATGCTTGGTCTCATTTGTGATCCAGTAGCAGGACTCGTGGAAGTTCCATGTGTCAAACGAAACGCAATGGGAGCCAGCTATGCCTTCATTGCTGCTGATATGGCCTTAGCAGGTATTGAATCAAAAATACCTGTTGATGAAGTGATTGACGCCATGTACCAAGTTGGATCTAGTCTTCCGACTGCCTTTAGAGAAACAGCTGAAGGAGGATTGGCAGCAACACCAACCGGACGTAGATTACAAAAAGAGATATTTGGAGAATAGCATGCAAGCCTTATTTTTTGATTTAGATGGAACATTAGTTGACAGTTCCAAGGGAATTACAGAGAGCTTTCAACATACATTCGATACTTTGAAGGTTCCTCAACCCGATCTCAAAACTATCCGTAGTTTTATGGGACCACCTTTGATTTCTAGTTTTGAAGCTACCCTTCCTGAAACTTTAGTAGATCAAGCCGTAACTATCTACCGCCAGTATTATCATGAAAAAGGTCAATACAAATCAACTCTGTTTCCTCAGATAGTAGAAGCTTTGAAAGCATTACAAGACGAAAACATTCCTCTTTATGTAACTACTTCAAAACATGAACCAGTTGCTTTACAGATGTGTCAAGATTTAGGTATCGCTAAATACTTTAAAGGAATTTATGGATCAAATTCAGATCGTATCCACAAAGCCGATGTCATTCGATACGCCTTGTCAATCAATGACCTTCCAAAAGAGGAGACAGTGATTATTGGAGATACAAAATTTGACCTCATCGGAGGTCAAACAGTTGGCATAAAAACCATGGCCGTCACTTGGGGATTTGGAGATCTTGAAGAGCTACTTCTTTACTCACCAGATTTTATTTGTCACTCTCCACTTGACATTCTTGAGACATTAAAAAAATAGGTTTACAATTTGTAAACCTATTTTTTAATAACCCCAAGCTGATAAACCTTGTGAGCTATATGCATTGTATGCAGCCTGGATTTGATCATCAACTGTTGCAGTTGAACCCCAACCTGGCATTGTTTGGAACAAACCACTGGCACCAGAAGCATTTGCTGCATTTACTTGACCATTTGATTCACGGGCAATGATTGCTTCCCAAGTAGAAGCAGGTACACCAGTCATTTCAGCCATACGAGCAGCCGCATAAGATCCTTGTTCTCCAGCAGTATTCCCATTTGATAGAACAATTCCACCATTTGTTGATTGTGCAGAAGTCACTGCAACATTTGCTGCATAAGTTGTTTGTTTTTGAGCAGTTTGTGCTGTTGCAGTTGCTGTAGATGCACTTTCAGCAGGTTTTGCTTGCTCTTGTGGAGCAACTTTATCAATCATAGATTTTGAACGCTCACCTAACTCAATAATTTGTCCTGCATAGATCAAATCTTCATTGGTCAGATTGTTAGATGCAATAATATTTTCTACTGAAGTGTTATTTTCTAGTGCAATTTTTGATAGAGTATCTCCAGACTTCACTTCGTAAGTTTCAGCATTCACTGTAGCAATACCAGAAATGAAAAGTGATGCTGCTGAAAGTAGGGAAGTGACTGTCCATTGGAACTTTTTACTGTTCATGAATTCTATTCTCCTTTCGAACATAATTCTATCATACACACAAAATGTTACAGTTTATTGTAGAATATATTACAAATGTTACAAGAATATGTGAATTTAATGTAAAAAGCGCTTTGTATAGCGCTTTTTCCTTATTTTTGAACCAATACAACTAGCTCTATCCATTTTTTAGATAAAAAACTATCAACATGAGGCACAGAATAACGAGCAATGCCAGGGTATCTTTTACTCCCCACTGCAGAGTCCGATAGCGTGTTCGTCCCTCACCGCCTTTGTACCCTCTCGCTTCCATCGCAATTGCTAATGCATCTGCGCGTTTAAAACTTGAGGCAAACAAAGGAATGAGGATCGGAATAAAGGAACGGATCCTTTTTAATAGATTTCCTTCACCAAAATCAACACCACGCGCCCTTTGCGCATTCATAATTCGATTCGTATCATCTACTAAGGTTGGAACAAAGCGCAAACTCATAGATAGCATTAAGCCAATCTCATGAGCTGGAACCTTAATAATTTTTAGTGGGGTAAGGATCTTTTCAACAGCATCTGCTAAACTCAATGGTGTCGTCGTCACGGTTAAAATCGTCGAATAAAAAATAATTAAAATAAATCTACAAAATATGATGGTGGCTTGCATCAATCCTTGGTCGGTTAATTTAAAAAACCACCATTGATACAAAATAGTTCCTTGAGAGGTCGCAAATAATTGAAAAATAGTTGTAAAAGCAATGATAAAAATCATTGATTTTAAGCCTTTAATATAAAAACTAACCGAAATCCTCGTTAGATACATTAAAACAAAAATAAAAGCAAAGAGAAGAACATTTGTCTGGATATTATTTGCCCAAAACAGAAGAAATATGAATAAAAACATTGAGAGCAACTTCCCACGAGGATCTAGTTGGTGGATAATGGAGTTTCCAGGAATATACCTTCCTAAAATCATATTATTCATGAAGTAACAGCTCCTTTAGTTCCTCAATTTTGATTGGTAGTCTGTCCAGAGGAAGTCCTCTTCGTTTCAATTGAAGAGCAAAATTCGTAATTTGTGGGACTCCTAATTGAAGTTTTTGTAAATACTCAACCTGTTGAAACACTTCCCTTGGGGATCCGTTTAGGACAAGTTTTCCCGCTTCTAAAGCAAATACGGTATCAGCAAAATTTGCTACATCATCCATCGTATGAGTTACCAGAACTAGAGTCATCCCATTTTTATGTAATGTTTCAAACAGCGCCATCAATTCCTTTCTTCCAGCAGGATCTAGCCCTGCTGTTGGCTCGTCCAATACTAAAATCTCTGGTTCAATAGCTAAAATACCCGCGATCGCAACCCGTCTCATTTGTCCACCAGATAGTTCAAATGGACTTTTATCATAGATAGACTCTTCTAAACCAACGATCGCTAATTTTTCTTTGGCTATTTCCTCCGCTTTGTCCTTAGGTACCCCAAAATTTTGTGGTCCAAAGGCTACATCAGCTAGAACAGTTTCCGCAAATAGCTGACTTTCTGGAAATTGAAAAACCAAACCGACTTTTTTTCTCAGGTACTTCATTTCTTTTGGCTCAGAATGATTATCTAAAACAAAATCTTCAAATTGAATCGTTCCTTTAGTCGGACGCAGTAAACCATTTAGTAATTGCAACAAAGTAGACTTGCCACTACCAGTATGCCCGATGATGGCTGTATAAGATCCATCTTTTATTTCCAAACTAATATCAGAAAGCGCCCGCCCTTCAAAAGGACTTCCCTCTTGATAAGTATAATAGACATTCTTTAAAGAGATTCCCATAGTTGGTCTAATAACTCACTTTCTGTTAGATAGTCCTGCTTTAGCGGAAAATGCGAGCTGAGAGATTCTTGGACCTGCTTACTAAAAGGCTTATCTAATCCAATCTCATTCAGATCATTTCTTGAAAACAATTCCCGCGGCGTCATAGAAGACTCTAGTTTTCCTTTTTGAAACACGAGTGTTCGATCACTTAAGGCAATTTCGGTTAAATCATGGGTAATGGAGATAATTGTTAATTGAAACTTTTTCTGAAGTTTTCTCATTACTGCCATTAGGTCCTCTCTACCTTCTGGATCCAACATACTAGTTGCTTCATCAAGGATAATAATAGTTGGTCTCAAGGCGATAATACCTGCTATGGCCACTCGTTGCTTTTGACCACCTGACAAACGAGATGGTTCGCGATCTTTAAACTCCAGCATACCGACTTGCTCAATAGCCTTCTCCACACGTTGAAGCATTTCTTCCCGTGGAATTCCTTGATTTTCTAAACCAAAGGCAACATCATCTTCTACTGTCGCACCAACAAATTGGTTGTCAGGGTTCTGAAATACAATCCCAATTTTACTACGGATTTCCCATATGGTTTCACGAGTCAGTTGTTTTCCATCAACGTAAATCTCACCAGACTCAGCTTCCAAAAGACCATCAATCAGGCGTACAACTGTAGATTTCCCACTACCATTGTGTCCAACAATCGAAAGCCACTCTCCTTGTTTCACGTGAAACGAAACCGTGTCAATTTGATACTCTTCTACTGTTTTATCGTATCGAAAGGATACATTTTTTAGCTCAATCATCTGTTTCATTTATTTAAATGTGTCTTTAAAGAGATAACTACTTCCCTTAAAGTAGTCGTAACCAGAATAAATTGTGAAAATCAATGCAATATAAAGCAACACTTGCCCTGGAAGTGTCCAATGGCAAAGCAAAAAGATAATGGCAAACATTTGGCTAAAGGTTTTAATTTTTCCTGGCATGGCTGCAGCAAGAACTGTACCACCTGTCTCAACAAGGAGAAGACGCAAACCAGTAACAGCTAACTCACGACAAATGATAACGGCTGCAATCCAAGCAGGAACCATTTTTAATTCAATCATCATAATAAAGGCTGACATGACCAATAATTTATCTGCCATTGGATCGGCAAATTTACCAAAATTACTCACTACATTCCATTTTCGTGCAAGAAAGCCATCTAAATAATCTGTAATACTAGCAATTGCAAAAATAACTGCCGCTACAATATGTCCTAGATAAGAGTGACTTAAACTTAAAATAGCAATAAAAATAGGAATCATCACAACCCGAATTAATGTCAATGCATTAGGAATATTTTCTTTTTTCATACTTCCTCCAAAAAATAAACTATCTTTACATCTATTTTACAGATGCTGTAAACTCATAAAAATATACGATATAAATCACAAAGCCAAGAATGGCAAAACTAACTAGTAGATAATACAGGATTGGTAACCAGCTCGCTTTCTGTCTTAATTTTCTTGAATGAAGCTCTTCGTCATCTACAAGTATTTCTTCATCAAATAACAATTCTTTTCCTTCACGAAAAGCTGTCAATAAGATGGACTCATCTAATCCCAAAGCCCATGCTAACTTTTTAAGATAGATCTGAGCGTAAAAGGGACTCGGTAATAGATCAAACTCATCGTTTTCCAACGCTTCTATATAAGGAATTTCAATGGCTGTTTTATTTGACACATCCTGTAAACTTAAGTGTAAATTTACTCTTGACAGTTTTAACACTTGACCAATCGTTCTCTTCTTCATGTTTTCCCTTCTTGATACATTGTTTACTACTTTTGAAAAATCATATAGTCAACCATCTCAGCCTGGTCGATGAACTGACGCCCTAATTTGATGATATCTTGTAAACTAATACCTTGTAAAATCTTTGGAAGATCATAAGAAGTGCTACCGTCTGAAAAATATTCAAACTGAGTAGCACTATACTCAAGCGAATTTAAACCTTGTAAGAAATCACCAAACATTTCGCTTTTAATCGTATCCAAATGTTCTTGATTCACATCTGGATCCTTCTCAAATTGTTTGATCGCTGATCTAAATTGATGAGATAAGGACACCGGTTCTTGAGTATCCATTGTCAAAATAACGAAATGAAATAATTCCTCAACCTCGACTTCAAGTGTCAATGAGTTGTCAATCTTCCCAGCTTCATATAAACTTTGAAACCGTTGCGAAGTCCAACCAAACATCATCGAAAACAGTAATTTCAACATCAATTTATAACGAAATTTTTCCTCTTCCTTAATGATATCATTTCCTCGAATTCCAATTGCCAACTTAGGAGTAGCAACTTCCATTCTACAAGATTGATTCAATCTTACTTCATTTTTTTCTACAGGAAAACGTTCTAACTCCACAGATGGATGAGGAGGAACTAGATCATATTCCTTTACTACTTGCAATACTTCATCAACATCAAAGTTTCCGATCACTAATAAGTGCATTTGAGAGGGATGATAGAATAGATCAAAGTTTTCACGGAGATTATCTATTGTAATGTCAGAAATAGACTCCCTAGTTCCAGCAATATCATCTGCTAACGGTGTTCCAGGATATAAATTTTCTAAAGCACCAAAAAATAATCGATAGTCTGGACTATCTTGGTACATTCCAATTTCTTGTTGAATGATTTCTCTTTCCTTAGATACAGATTTTTCTGTAAAGGAAACCTTTGAAACCATCTCCAATAACAATTGAATATTCTCAGGGATTTTTGAAGTTGTTGAGAAAAGATAACTTGTCTTTGTAAAGCTTGTAAAGGCATTACTTTCCGATCCTAAATGAACGAATTTTTTTAAATAATCTTGACCATTTTCATCTTCAAATACTTTGTGTTCTAAGAAATGAGCAATTCCTGCAGGATATTGCCTTTCATCACCATTCACTATAATTCGTGTATCCACTGAGCCAAACTTAGTTGTGATTATTCCATAGGTTTCATAATAATCTTCTTTGGGAATTAAATGAATAGTCAACCCATTTGACAAGCGTGTAAAGTAAACTTGCTCACCAACTGATTCATAATATTTTTCTTTAATTTTCAATCTTTACACTACTTTCCTTCCATAAAATAAACAGACTGTAAATTAATTGTTTTTGCCACTTCAATAATTTCTTCTCTACTAACCTTATCGATGGACTCTAACCACTCTTCTAAAGAAAGGACTTTCTTTCCTAGGATCGTTTTCAGATATTCCCTTTCAATCAAGGTATTTTGCCGATCCTGTGCTAATAAGGTCGTATTCACCAACATTTCTTTTGTCAATTGAAGCTCTGACTCTGTAAACTTGCCTCGTTTTAAATCATTCAACTGTCTCATAATCAAGGTCATTACTTTGGTACGAGATTCCTTATCAATGCCTGCAAAAACTCTCATGAAGCCTGTAAAAATATCAAAATGGCTTGAGATAGTATAAGCAAGGCCTTCTTTCTCACGAATTATTTGAAAAAGTCTCGAATGCGAGAAAGCTCCCAGCATCCCATTTAATACAACTAGAGGGATATGGAGAGATTCTCCATACTGGGTAGAAAAATGATAACCTAATTCTAAAATAGATTGTTGGTTTTGTTTTTGCTCTAACTTTTCTCTTACAACATTTGTAAAAGGTTGTTGATAGGTGACAGACAAATTGTTATCACGTGGCTTGAATTCAAACTGGTTCACTCGATCCACAATAGCGACCTCATTAAAATCGCCTATGAAAAAGAAGTCAATGTTATCTAATTGGAGCATCTGATGAAACTGTCCAAGAGAACTTTGAGCTGTTTCTTGTCTCACTAAATCAACTTTCCCCAATCTTGACATCCCGATTGTTTCGTCTTCAAAAAATAGTTGATTCAATTGCCCATGTGCATAATAATAAGGCTCTTCAATTTCTGACTCCAAATCGGAAATCGTATTTTTCTTTTCAACGTCAAATGTATCACTGTCAAAGTGATCTTCTACTACCAAAGGTGAAAAGAAGATAGTTTCTATAATGTCCAAAACCTCATCAGTAAGAACATTTTTCTTACTCAAAAAGTCATCGCGCACAAAGGAAATATTCAAATCAACATAATGAACACGCCCCCTCTTAGAGACTGAGGTTGACAATTCTACCCCGTATAGACTCGCTAATTTTTCACGGAATAATTGTGAAGTTGGATATTTTTGATTTGCAGTTTCCATCATACAGGCTACTAAAACACGCGCAGCCACGGTATTTTCATCTAATGGCGATGAAAAACGGACCTTAATTTTATTGGTTTTAAATTTTTTTGATTGAAGAAAGTGAAGATTCACGCCCTTTACTAATTCCATTTTCATCCTCGTTCTACTCAATAGTAACTTTCATTATAACACGAAATCACACTAAAATCCTAATTCAAACTGTGAAAAAGCTCCTCAAATCACTCAACATTCTCTACCCTAGAAAAACTAAAAATATGGTATAATAACACGCAAAGAGGTGAACTATGAATTACAAATTATTTGATGACTTTATTACATTACAAGCAATCTTAAAAGAACTCGGTATTATACAGAGTGGTGGTGCAATCAAAGCCTTTCTTCAAGAAAAAGAAGTCTTTGTTAATGGTGAATTAGAACAACGGAGAGGCCGTAAACTTCGTGTCAATGATCAAATTGACATTCCTGAACTGAGCATGACTATCACCATTCTTGAACCTTCTCAAGAAGAAATAGAAGAGCATCTTAAAGAGAAGGAAGAAAAGGAACGTGTTGCTAAACTTGTCAAGCAACTCAATCAACAACAAAAGAAACAACCGACAAAGACTAACAAAAAAGAAAAAGCAATTCGCTTTCCTGGTATCTCCTAATGTGGTTAAAACACTTATCCATTCAACATTTTCGTAATTATCAAGAACTTGAAGTCGAGTTTCATCCTGGATTAAATATTTTCCTAGGTCAAAATGCTCAAGGAAAGACCAATATTCTCGAATCAATTTATTTTCTAGCTTTAACCAGAAGTCATCGAACACGAAATGATAGAGATCTCATCTATTTTGAATCCACAGATTTCAAAGTTTCTGGTCAATTACAAAGAGAAACTGGTCCCCTTCCATTAGAAATTTCCTTGACTCCAAAAGGTCGGATAACTAAGGTAAATCATTTGAAACAAGCCAAATTATCGAACTATATTGGCCATATGAATGTTGTCCTTTTCGCACCCGAAGATTTGCAACTGATCAAAGGATCACCTGCAGGGCGTCGAAAGTTTATTGACATTGAATTAGGTCAGATGAAACCTCTCTACTTATCTGACTTATCTCAATACAACCATGTACTGAAACAAAGAAATAGTTATCTAAAAAATTCGGAAAAAATTGATGCTACATTTTTGGATGTCTTAGATTCACAACTAGCTAGTTTTGGAAGTCGCGTCATCCATCATCGGCTTGAGTTTATTAAAAAATTAGAAGCTAAAGCAAAAGAAAAACATACTCGACTTTCTGACAACAAAGAAAACCTATCAATTCAATATCAGTCAACTGTTTTTTCTGAAGAAGGAAATGATATAGAAGAGCAGTTTCTCTCTATGTTGGAAAAAAACCGTCAGAAGGATATTTTTAGGAAAACAACAAGTATTGGGCCTCACAGGGATGATTTGGCATTTTTCATCAATAATATGAATGCTACCTTTGGTAGTCAAGGCCAGCATCGAAGTGTTGTTCTCTCTCTAAAATTAGCAGAAATTGAATTAATGGAAGAAATCACAAGAGAAAAGCCGATTTTACTACTTGACGATGTCATGAGCGAACTTGACAATTATCGTCAACTTCAACTACTTGAAACCATCTCTAATAATATTCAAACATTTATTACAACGACCACTCTCGATCATTTAAAAGAACTACCTGAAGAGTTGAAAATTTTCACTGTTCAAGCCGGTCATATCAAAACAGCATCTTGACAATACTGTCAAGATGCTGTTATTTTTGTTTACAAATGTGTAAATTTATTGTGCCGAGTAGTTAGGAGCCTCGTTTGTAATTTGCACATCATGAGGATGGCTTTCTTTCAATCCTGCACCACTCATTTCAACAAATTGTGCATGATCATGTAAATCTTGAATGGTTGCTGCACCAACATACCCCATACCTGAACGAATACCACCGATCATTTGGAATACCATATCTGCTACAGAACCTTTATAAGCAACACGTCCCTCAATTCCTTCAGGAACCAATTTATTGGCTTCATTGACAGATCCTTGGAAGTAACGGTCGCTAGAACCTTTCTTCATTGCTGCAATAGATCCCATACCACGGTATGTTTTAAACTTACGACCTTGGAAGATTTCTGTTTCACCTGGTGCTTCATCTGTACCTGCAAGCATTGAACCAAGCATTACTGCATTTCCACCAGCTGCGAGTGCTTTGACAATATCTCCTGAATACTTGATACCACCATCAGCAATGATCGTTTTTCCATATTCACGAGCTACAGCGGCTGCGTCATAAATAGCAGTCACTTGAGGAACACCAACCCCTGCAACAACACGAGTTGTACAGATTGATCCTGGACCAATTCCGACCTTAACTACGTCTACCCCTGCATCAAATAATGCACGAGCACCTTCAGCAGTTGCAATATTTCCTGCAATCAAGGTACGATCTGGGAAGTGAGCACGAATTTCTGCAATCTTACGAAGAACACCCGCAGAATGTCCATGAGCAGTATCAATGACAATTGCGTCTGCACCAGCTTCAAAAAGAGCTTCTGCACGTTCAAAAGTATCTGAAGTAACCCCTACGGCACCAGCCACAAGCAAACGACCAAATTCATCCTTAGCCGCATTTGGAAACTCAATAACTTTTTCAATATCTTTGATTGTAATCAAGCCAGAAAGACGACCATTTTCATCTACCAATGGTAATTTTTCAATACGGTGCTCTTGTAGAATGCGTTCAGCTGTTTCCAAATCAGTTCCAACTGGTGCGGTCACCAAATTTTCACTCGTCATATGATTTGAAATGGGTTGATTGTAATCAGAAATAAAACGCAAATCCCGGTTTGTAAGGATACCAACTAATTTACGATTTTCAAGTGTTTCAACAACAGGAACACCACTGATTCGGTATCGTCCCATCAACTCATCTGCTTCTGCAATTGTATGAGACGGAGTCAAATAGAACGGATCAATGATAACTCCATTTTCAGAGCGTTTTACTTTGCGTACTTCATCTGCCTGTTGGTCAATTGACATGTTTTTATGGATAACACCAAGTCCACCAGCACGTGCCATAGCAATTGCCATTTGACTTTCAGTCACTGTGTCCATGGCAGCAGTAATGATTGGGATATTCAAGCGTAAATTACTTGCTAATTGTGTACTTAAATCTGCATCATTAGGCAATACGTGACTTTCTGCTGGAATCAAAAGCACGTCATCGAATGTAAACCCTTTTTTTAAAAACTTTGTGTCCCAATTAGACATTATCTGGATCCTCTTTTCTTTTTATTTGAGCAAGGCTCGAATTTTTATTGTTAATATCATACCATTCTATGGCAATTTGTCAATCATTTATTGGTAAATTATCAATGAACAGTAAGAAATGTTCGCTTTTAATGAAGTCGTTTTATTTTTTAAAATAGGTAATTCCCATCGCAGATTTTACTTCATCCAGTGTTTGAGCTGCTACATTTCGAGCGCGCTCACTTCCTTTTTCAAGAATAGAGTAGACCTCACCCATATCCTTTGCAAACTCAAGTCGTCTTTCACGAATTGGTCTTAATTCACGATCTAAAATTTCTAAAAGATATCGTTTGGTCTTTACATCACCAAGTCCACCACGTTGATAATGTTCTTTCATTTCTGCAATTTCAGCTACATCTTCTGGACGGCCAAATACATCCAGGTAATGAAATACCATATTGCCTTCGATTTTTCCTGGATCCTCTACTTTAATATGATCAGGATCAGTATACATACTCATCACTTTTTTCTTTAAAGTATCTGCATCATCAGCTAGGTAAATGCCATTATTCAACGATTTAGACATTTTAGCATTTCCGTCTAAACCAGGTAAGCGCCCTGCTGCTTCGTTTTCAGGATAAATCCCTTCCGGTTCCACCAAAGTATCTGTGTTGTAAGCATGATTAAAGGAACGAACAATCTCACGAGTTTGCTCAATCATTGGCTTTTGATCATTTCCTACTGGAACAAAATTTGCTTTAAAAGCTGTGATATCGGCTGCTTGTGAAATAGGGTATACCAAAAATCCTGTTGGAATACTCTCACCAAAACCTTTTTGAGAAATCTCGGTTTTTACAGTTGGGTTTCTTTCAAGTCGCGCCAAAGATACTAGATTCATGTAATACATGGTCAATTCCGCTAATTCAGGAATCTGACTTTGAATGAAAATCGTAACTTTTTCAGGATCTAGTCCAGCTGCCAGATAATCCAAAGCAACATTACCAATAGATTCTACAATCGTTTTTGGATCTTTTGCATGGTCTGTCAAAGCTTGCTGGTCTGCTAGGAAAACAAACATATTATACTCGTCTTTATTTTGCAACAAGACGCGATTTTTTAAAGAACCAACATAGTGGCCGATATGGAGTTTTCCTGTCGGTCTATCTCCTGTCAGAATGATGGGTTTTGTCATACTCTTCTCCTTAATCGTTATCCCTATCATTATAGCACTTTCTAGTTGAAAATGTTAGTCTATCCTCTATGTTTGTAAGGAATTAACACTTTACTAAACTGTCAATTTCGTTTACATCATTGTAAAAACAAATTGACAGTAAAAAAGTTGAATTTTCCCCTATTTTCTAGTAAAATGAAGACATTATAGAAAGAGGAGAAAATCATTGCTTACAGTATCAGACGTCTCACTACGTTTTAGTGATCGAAAATTGTTTGACGATGTCAATATCAACTTTACAGAAGGAAATACATACGGTCTCATCGGTGCCAACGGTGCTGGAAAGTCAACCTTTTTAAAAATTTTAGCTGGAGATATTGAACCAACAACTGGTCATATTTCTCTTGGCCCTGATGAACGTTTGTCTGTTTTGCGTCAAAATCACTTTGACTACGAAGACGAGCGGGTCATCGATGTTGTCATTATGGGAAATGAAAAGCTCTACAACATTATGAAAGAAAAAGATGCTATCTACATGAAAGAAGATTTCTCTGATGAAGATGGTGTCCGTGCAGCTGAACTTGAAGGTGAATTTGCCGAACTTGGTGGATGGGAAGCAGAAAGTGAAGCATCTCAATTGCTTCAAAATCTAAATATTTCAGAAGACCTTCATTATCAAACTATGAGCGAGTTAGCCAATGGGGATAAAGTGAAAGTTCTCTTAGCTAAAGCCCTTTTTGGTAAACCAGATGTCCTTCTTTTGGACGAGCCGACCAATGGATTGGATATTCAATCCATTACCTGGTTAGAAGATTTTCTGATTGATTTTGAAAATACGGTTATCGTTGTATCCCATGACCGCCACTTTTTGAATAAAGTCTGCACCCATATGGCAGATCTCGACTTTGGAAAAATCAAACTTTACGTCGGGAACTATGATTTCTGGAAAGAATCTTCTGAACTTGCAGCAAAATTACAAGCAGATAGAAATGCAAAAGCTGAAGAAAAAATTAAACAATTACAAGAGTTTGTCGCACGTTTCTCAGCCAACGCTTCAAAATCAAAACAAGCAACTTCGCGTAAAAAAATGCTTGACAAGATTGAACTTGAAGAAATTGTTCCATCTAGTCGGAAGTACCCATTTATCAACTTTAAGGCAGAACGAGAAATTGGTAACGATCTCTTGACAGTTGAAAATCTTTCTGTCAAGATTGATGGAGAAACTATCCTTGACAATATCAGCTTTATCTTACGTCCTGGTGACAAAACCGCCCTTATCGGACAGAACGATATTCAAACAACCGCTTTGATCCGTGCATTGATGGATGATATTGAATATGAAGGAACTGTCAAGTGGGGAGTTACAACTAGTCGGTCTTATCTACCAAAAGACAACAGTCGGGATTTTGCAGGTGGTGAAAGTATTCTTGATTGGCTTCGTCAATTTGCAAGTAAAGAAGAAGATGACAATACTTTCCTTCGTGGTTTCTTAGGACGTATGCTCTTTTCAGGTGACGAAGTTAACAAGTCTGTCAACGTCTTGTCAGGGGGAGAAAAAGTTCGTGTCATGTTGTCTAAATTGATGCTCCTCAAGTCAAATGTTCTTGTACTGGATGATCCAACCAATCACTTGGATTTGGAGTCTATTTCAAGTTTGAATGATGGATTGAAGAATTTTAAAGAATCGATTATCTTTGCCAGCCATGACCACGAATTCATTCAAACACTCGCCAACCATATTATCGTTCTTTCAAAAAATGGCGTGATCGATCGTATTGATGAAACCTATGATGAGTTTCTTGAAAATGAAGAAGTTCAAGCAAAAGTGAAAGAACTTTGGAGCCAATCATAAAAATAAAGAGCCCTGAAATCATTATTTCAGGCTCTTTCAGTAGAAATATATGAATAAAACAAAGCTAAAAACATCCCTTTTTATAGTATCTTCTTTCCTGATTCCAGCTATCATGATGTTCTTTATTTACCTCTCACAAGGAATCTACTGGAACAGTGATACATCCCCCTTATTAGGAGATGGTTATCATCAGTATGTCATTTTTGATACCACACTTCGAAATATTTTACACGGGACAGACAGCCTATTTTACAGTTTTCAAAGTGGATTAGGTATTAATTTCTATGCACTCAGTAGCTATTATCTAGGAAGTTTCTTTTCTCCTCTTGTCTACTTCTTTAATGCACAATCCATGCCGGATGCTGTTTACCTCATCACTCTTCTTAAATTTGGAGCTATTGGGTTAAGCACTTATATTAGTTTACATGGAATGTTTTCTAAAATTCCTAGATCCCTGGTTCTTACCCTTTCAACCTCATTTGCTCTTATGAGTTTTGCTATCAGCCAAATTGAAATCAAAACTTGGCTAGATGTTTTTATCCTAGCACCATTAATTCTTTATGGATTCAAAAAACTCATTTACAATGAGGGAGAGATTCTCTACTTTATCAGCTTAACCAGCTTGTTTATCCAAAATTATTATTTTGGGTTTATGATGTCTATTTTTCTTATTTTATGGTACTTGACACAACTGTCATGGGACATCAAAGGAATTGGAAAACGCTTCTTTCATTTTGTGATTGTATCTATTTTATCAGTTATAACAAGCCTTGTGATGTTATATCCAACCTTCTTAGATTTACGCACTCATGGAGAAAGTTTTTCAAAGGTTAACAGTATCTTTACAGAAAAAAGTTGGTATCTTGACGTATTTGCAAAAAATTTCATTGGAAGTTTTGACACTACTAAATATGGATCAATTCCAATGATCTACGTGGGATTATTTCCACTTCTATTAGCGATCACCTTTTTCTTTGTAAAGTCGATCAAGTTTCACGTGAAACTTTCTTACTTTATACTCTTGACCATTCTTATTTTGAGTTTTCGTTTTCAATTATTAGATCTCCTTTGGCAAGGTATGCACGCGCCAAATATGTTTCTTCATCGATACTCTTGGATCTTTTCTTTGACGATTATTCTGATGGCAGGAGAAGTACTAAATCGAATAGAGGAGATCACTTGGATTCGTTTTAGTCTTGCTAATTTCCTCCTTATTCTAGGATTTGGAGCAACTGTCCTTTACAGCAGTCACTATAAATTTTTAGATGCTGTCAATTTTATTGTTACTTTTGAATTTTTAATTGCTTTCTATTTGGTCTGTTTAGGATTTATCCTAAAAAAGATACCGCCTAGACTTTTCTATCTTTCGATCCTTTTTTTCTCCATTTTTGAATTATCGGTAAATAGTTATTATCAAATGGAAGGAATTGCGAATGAATGGGTCTTTGCTTCTCGATCATCCTACGAACGCGACTTAAAAGCCATCCAATCCTTAGTAAGAGAGAAGACAGACTCAAATTATCGGACTGAGATTCTACATCCACAAACGGGCAATGATAGCATGAAGTATGGTTATAATGGAATTTCTCAATTTTCATCTGTACGAAATACGGATGCTAGCTCGACATTGGACAAACTAGGATTTAAATCTGAAGGAACTAACCTCAATCTTCGATACCAAAACAATTCTATTTTAATGGATAGTCTATTTGGTGTTCGCTATAATTTAAGCCAACAACCTGTTCAAAAATTTGGATTTAAAGAGATTGCAACCAAAAATGGAGTCTCACTTTCAGAAAACGAATATGCCTTACCAATCGCCTTTCTGTCAGCAAAACCTTATAAAAATACTTCCTTTACGAATTTGACACTGGATAATCAGACACGATTCATCCATCAAATCACGGATGAAAAATATAAATTTTATAAGAAATTAAATATTCTCTCGCCTACTTCACAAAATACTACATCTTCGTTGCAAACTGCAAAAATTGAAGAAGATAGTCATCTTTCCTACGCAAGTATTCAATATGAAGTAACGGTTCCTGCCCATAGCCAACTATATGTCAATGTTCCAAATTTACAATTTTCAAACGATGATCGGAAAGATATTGAAATCAGCTACAATGGACAGACCCAACGCTATACCATTGATAATGCCTTTCCATTCTTTTCAATTGGCCATTTTGACACAGAAGAAACAGTTACTATTCGTATGAGTTTTCCAGAAAATTCGACAGTCTCCTTTGATACACCAGAATTTTTTGCTCTGGATCTTGACCAATACACACAAGCTATTGCTAGTATTCGTCAGCAAGAAGTTGCTATTCACAAAAAGAAAAACAAATTGGTAGCAGCCTATAACGCAAATAGAGACACTACCCTTATTTTTACACTCCCTTATGATAAAGGCTGGTCAGCTAAACAAAATGGAAAGCCTATCCAAATTCATCGCATCCAGAAAGGATTGATGGGAGTTCGTGTTTCAAAAGGATCCGGAACAGTCACCTTAACATTTGTTCCCCAAGGCTTCATTGAAGGACTTATTGCCTTTTTCATTGGAATCATTCTCTTCTTCCTCTACGAATGGAGACAAATAAAAAGACGAAAAAGTTAAGGAATCTAACCATCGTTCACTTATAAATAAAAGGCTAGGATAGTCATTATCCTAGCCTTTTTCAAAACAAAAAAAAAAACACCCAAATGGGTGCTATGCTAGCTCCGCCAGTAGGACTCGAACCTACGACATCATGATTAACAGTCATGCGCTACTACCAACTGAGCTATGGCGGAATGAGATATAGTCCGTACGGGATTCGAACCCGTGTTACCGCCGTGAAAAGGCGGTGTCTTAACCCCTTGACCAACGGACCATATATTCATTAACAGAACATATCCCATTATATCAAAATTTAACTAATTGTCAAGCACTAAATTCTAAATTTTGCTCTTCAATTAATTTTTTGGCACGTTTGATATTGCTTCTTGAGATTGGACAAGAATACCCTTCTTTCAACAGCAGCTGTTTCTTTTTCTTATCCATTCCAATGATCATACTTCTATTCACGATAAAAGATTGATGGGGACTGAAATATCTCTCCTCCACATCTTTCTCCAAGACATCTGATAAACTTCCCGCAATTTCTTTTTGAAAATTTTTCCCAACTAAGTTTAATTTATAAGCCGAACCAACAGTTTCAATATAGAGAATATCCTTAAATGGAATTTTTATCTTTTTATCCTTAAAGTCATACTCAAAATAATCTGTCAAATCATCATTTCCAATTTGAATAGTTGTTAGGTACTCAATACACTCCTTGATTTTTAATCTAAATAAATCTTCATTCAAATTTTTATCAATAAAATCTAAGGCAGATACTTTATAACGATAGGTAATCGAAGCGAATTCTGATTTTGTAGTAATAAAAACAATAATGGCATAAGGATTTGCTTCTCGTATTTTTTGAGCAATTTCCAGCCCACAATACTCATTGTCTTGGATATGAATATCTAGAAAATATAATTGGTGGATATCCGAATGTTGGATATAATTTTCAAATTCCGAAATTTTACCCGTAGAAATCACTTCAAGTTTAATTTCTAATTCCTTAGCAATTTCTGCAATATGTTTTTCTACCCGTATCTGTTGAGAGAGCTCATCTTCTAATAAAAAAATCTTCATTCTTGTTCGTATCCTCCAATCTTCAAAACTTGTAAAAAACGATTTCCTTGCAATTCCGTTTCTAAAAACATCGTTCCATAATTTGCTAAGATTTTTCTCACATTATTTAATCCTAGTCCTCTATTTTCTCCTTTTGTCGAATAGCCTTCTTCATATATTTTTCTAATATCAAAAGTGATTTCATTTGTTGTATTATGAATCACTAAGTAAACAATTTTTGAAATAGAGAAAATAGCAATATGAACTTTCTTTTCTTCTGCTTCTTTTGAAGCTTCCAAAGCGTTTGTCACTAGAATCCCAACGATTCTCACGATATCCAATAAATCAACTGGTAGTTGCTCGATTGGTTCACTCGTTTCAAAGGTCATTTCTACCCCAGCATCTCTTGCATCCAACCAACCTCGAATCAAAATACTTCGTAAAGCAGAATCTTTGATATTGACCAAGTTGAATCCTGATAATGCTTCTGTATTGATCTCTTTATAACCTTTTTCCAATACTTCTCTATGGATTCTCTGTATTTCTGGAATATTTTCTTCCTCAATAGCTAATGACATAGAAATAACTAAATTTCCCAAATCATGACGAAATCCCCTAACAATAGAATAGAGACTTTGAATTTCAGCCATATACCGACTCATTTGTTGCTCAGAAAATTCTTTATACTCCAGTTCTAAATTTTTACGATACTGATCTCGCTCGATTTTCATATGGAATAAGCTGACTACAAAAGAGAAAAAACAAATCGTTGCCAACATACTCCCAAAATTTTTAAATTGCGCTTGTTCACTAATCCATAAAGCAAAATTAATCACTACAAATATAGCAAAATAGACACAGATGAGTCTCTTTAAATATTTTTCAAATTCTTTCTCATAAAAAGGAGTAAAATCAAATTCAAATAGGTCAATTAACTTCAAAATGATTCCTAAAGAAAGCAAACGAATACACATATTGTAGACAATCGAGTAAGCTGCTACAACAGCATCCCCCAATACTGAAGAGACAATTATCGTCAGAAAAGTTGCTGTTCCTTCAACCGCTAAATAAGTAAAAAAAGAATAAAAAATGGCGCACAAGCGATTCGTCCGATTGGCATAATGATAATAAGGATATAAATAAACCGGCCATAAGAGCATATTTAAATCAGAGAGTCGAATATTTGAAAATAAAGTCACATCTAAAAATACTAAGAGACTTTCAAAAAGAAGAACAAAGGTGCTCAGCAGAAAGATAAACGCAAATTGATGTTCCTGATAGATTTTTTCGTCCACTAATGCAAACGTCAGAACAATGATCCCTCCCAAGAGAAAAGACAAGATTAATGACTGAATCACACAAATTCTCCCACTTTGTTTTTTCTATTTTATTATACTTTAGTATTATTATAAAAAAATAAAATATTATATACAAAAAATTATAATATAAAATAGCCTAAAATTAAAGGGAATCGGTAAAATTGTAATGTTTTTAATGTTTTTGTTACATGAATGAAAACTATTTTACACAATTTATATAATCTACACTTTGCACTATATAGGGATTGTTAGTTCTTTTTTAAAATATTCCTAATAAATCATTTCATTACTATTAATCTATAGCAAAGTATACAAAAATTAATAGATAACGAAAATTTATACATTTTAACATAAAAGAAAAGATGCAGCAAAAGCTGCATCTTTCATTTGATCCCAGCAGGATTCGAACCTGCGACCGTTCGCTTAGAAGGCGAATGCTCTATCCAGCTGAGCTATGAGACCGAACTTACTTCATTTTAGCAGAAAAAGGAAGGAGCGTCAAGGTTATTTATGGTAAGGACTCCCCTGTTGAATCATGAAAGCACGATAGATTTGTTCCACCAACACTAATTTCATCAACTGATGAGGAAGAGTTAATTGACCAAAGCTCATTAATAGATTTCCTCTTTTTTTCACTTCAGGAGACAGACCAAGACTGCCTCCAATAACAAAAGTAAGGTTTGAATAACCAGATGTCATAATCTGGTCAATCGTTTGACTAAATTTCTCTGAAGGAAATTGTTTTCCTTCGATGGCTAATACAATCACATATTCCTTATCTGAAATCTTAGAGAGAATTCGTTCCCCCTCTTTTTCAAGGATTTGTTGATTTTCGAGTTGACTGGCACGATCTGGAGTTTTTTCATCAACTAACTCAACCTGTTCTACTTTTGCAAATCGACCAAGCCTTTTAATATACTCCGCGATCCCATCTTTTAAGTATTTTTCTTTTAATTTTCCAACGGTTATCAATTTAATTTTCATTCCCCTATTGTAGCATAATTCTTCAATTCCACAAATAATCCACAGCTATAGAAAGGAAATCTATTCTATAAAGTCCTTTTAAAAGCCATTTCTCAACTAAATTCTACAACTTATCCACAATTTGTGGATAAGTTTAGTTATTTAAGATATAATTAAGAAAGTTTTTCTATACTCTAGACAATTTGATATCCTTAGGAGGAAAATATGAAATCTTCATCTAATTTACTAAAAAAACTTGGAAACATAGCCCTCATTTTTGTTGTAGGTTTTCTAGGTGGTATTCTTGGAACCTTTTTAACCTTACAAACATCTCATTCTTCTACTTCAAATACTGAAAGTAAGCAAGTCCACTCAACCACTGTTAAAACAGCTTATAAAAATACAACCTCAACTAGTGAGGCCGTAGACAAGGTGAAAAATGCTGTAGTTTCTGTGATTACTTATTCTGATTCTTCGAATCAAGGGTTATTTGAAAAAGAAGAAAACTCTGACTCACAAATTTCTAGTGAAGGTTCTGGGGTCATTTATAAAAAAGAAGGAAAATATGCCTACCTTGTTACCAACACCCATGTAATCAATGGTGCTAAAAAAGTAGATATTCTTTTAGCAGATGGGAATAAAGTCCCCGGAGAAGTAGTTGGATCAGATGTCTATTCTGATATTGCAGTCGTTCGTATTAGTGCGGATAAAGCAAAGGCAGTAGCTGAATTCGGAGATTCAAACCAATTAACAGTCGGTGAGACTGCAATTGCAATCGGTAGCCCTCTTGGAACTGATTATGCGAATTCTGTTACTCAAGGGATCATTTCTAGCCAAGGTCGCAATGTGAATTTGAAAGCTGATAATGGACAAAATATCTCTACACGCGCCTTACAAACAGACGCAGCCATCAACCCAGGGAACTCTGGAGGGCCATTAATCAATATTCAAGGACAAGTCATTGGGATTACCTCAAGTAAAATTTCAAATAATGGACAAACTTCAGTAGAAGGAATGGGATTTGCTATTCCTGCAAATGATGTTGTCAATATTATCAAACAGCTAGAAGAAAAAGGAAAAGTAGTTCGACCAGCTCTTGGAATCCAAATGATGGATTTATCCAACCTTTCAACATCTGATTTAAGCCAATTAAAACTTCCTGAAAAAATCTCTGGAGGAGTACTGGTTCGTTCAACACTTGAAAATATGCCTGCTTCAGATAAATTGCAACGCTATGATGTGATCACAAAGATCGATGATACAGATATCGAGTCAACTGCAGATTTACAATCTGCCCTGTATTCTCACCAAATCAACGATACGATCAAGGTAACATTCTATCGTGACGGAAAACAACAAACAACTTCTATCAAGTTGACAAAATCAACTGAGGATCTGAGCGATTAACTTTCACTTTCTTG
Source organism: Streptococcus taoyuanensis (assembly GCF_029589235.1). Lineage (NCBI taxonomy): Bacteria > Bacillati > Bacillota > Bacilli > Lactobacillales > Streptococcaceae > Streptococcus > Streptococcus taoyuanensis. Next base: position 16,900 of record NZ_JARQVW010000006.1, on the reverse strand, counting down.
ACATACTTGTAAACACACCTTTACGAATTTGTAAAGGTGTGTTATTCTATTCATAAGATGGAAAAATTAGAAAAAATAGCGGTAAAGGACATTCGAACCAATCCTTTCCAACCAAGAAAAGTATTTGATCAAGAAAAATTAGAAGAACTGGCTCAGTCAATCAAAGAAAATGGCTTAATTCAACCCATTATTGTCAGAAAATCTCCAATAATTGGTTTTGAATTGCTTGCAGGTGAAAGACGTTTTAGAGCTTCAAAAATTGCTGGATTAGAGCTTGTTCCTGCGATTATTAAAGAGTTAACGGATCAAGAAATGATGCGACAAGCCATTATTGAAAATCTTCAACGAGAAGATCTCAATCCAATTGAAGAAGCTATCTCCTACCAGAAGCTCGTTGATCATGGCTATAAGCACGACCAAATCGCTCAATTTATGGGGAAATCTAGACCCTATATCAGCAATATGCTTCGCTTGTTACATCTAGCTCCCTCTGTTCAAGAAGCAGTCATTCAAAATGATATTTCTTCGGCTCACGCGCGTGTTCTTGTTCCTCTTGATGAGGAAGAGCAGCGCTTTTGGTTGGAGCGAATCAAACAGGATCATTTAAATGTTCGAACATTAGAAAGTAAGATCAGTTCAAAAAGAAAACAGAAAAATAAAAAAGCAAAAGAAAGCTTCCTACTAGAAGAGGAACAACGATTGAAAAAAATATTAGGAACAGATGTGACGATACACTCCTCTTCTCAAAATAAAGGAACTATCCAAATTTCTTTTTCCAGTCTTGATGAATACCAACGAATTATCAACAGCCTTAAATAAGGCTGTTATTTTTATTTTTTATATTGACAAGCTTTTCCACCATAAAAATCTTTTGTAAATAGCAGAAAAATAAGGATATTCTCTAGTTATCCCCATTTTGTGGATAACTTTTAAAAACAATGTGAATTTAAATCCACAACTTGTGGAAAAGTTTAAAACTATAATTTAATTTCATGAAATTTAGCCTGTGGAAAACTATTTTTGTTTGTGGTAGAATAGGAGTACGTATGATTTGATACAATTCAAGAAAAGGAGGGAAGTCTAATAGTGTCACAAGAAGAGCAATTTTGGTCTCGTTTTTTAGAATTAGCCCAATTACAACTAAAAGATAGTGCCTATGATTTTTTTGTCGCCGATTCAAAATTAGTCAAAATAGATGGAGAAACGGCTACCATTTATCTTGATGGAAATTATAAAGAATTATTTTGGGAAACAAATCTAAAAAATGCTTTGATCACAGCCAGCTTTGAAGTCTACAATACAGATTTGAAGTTCCATTTCGTTTTTGAAGATACCGAAGAAATTCCTAGCAATCATAGCGGTGAGAATAGGAGATTATCTTCAGGTAGCTTAACAACCGAACCGTTACCTAAAATTGATACAGGTCTGAAATCAAAGTACACCTTTGATAATTTTGTGCAAGGGGATGGAAATATTTGGGCGAAAGCAGCAGCGCTTGCAGTTTCTGAAAATCTTGCAACAACTTACAACCCTCTCTTTATCTATGGTGGACCAGGGCTTGGAAAGACTCACCTATTGAACGCAATTGGAAATCAAATCCTAGAAAATATTCCAAATGCACGGGTTAAGTATGTTCCAGCAGAAACCTTTATTAATGAATTTTTAGAACATCTTCGATTAGGAGAAATGAAGACGTTCAAGAATACCTATCGAAGTCTTGATCTCTTACTGATTGATGATATCCAGTCACTCGGTGGGAAAAAAGTCACGACTCAAGAGGAATTCTTTAATACCTTTAATGCTCTCCATAGCGACAACAAGCAGATTGTTCTAACAAGCGATCGAAGTCCGGATCATTTAGATAGTCTTGAAGAGCGGCTGGTTACTCGTTTCAAATGGGGACTAACGCAAAATATAACACCACCTGATTTTGAAACTCGGATTGCCATCTTACGAAATAAAATTGAAGATCTAGATTATATTTTTCCTAATGACACACTAGAATATCTAGCTGGTCAGTTTGATTCAAATGTCCGAGACTTAGAAGGTGCCTTAAATGATATTTCTTTAATGGCGAAGGTGAAAAAACTAAAAGAAATTACGATCGATGTTGCAGCTGAAGCTATTCGAGCTCGTAAAAACGATAATAGCAAGACGCTTGTCATCCCCATAGAAAAAATTCAGGAAGCAGTTGGAGCCTTTTATGGAGTCAGTGTAAAAGAAATCAAAGGTTCGCGAAGAGTTCAGAATATTGTCCTAGCACGACAAGTGGCCATGTATCTTTCAAGAGAGATGACGGACAACTCACTTCCTCGAATCGGAAAAGAATTCGGTGGAAAAGACCACACGACTGTCATTCATGCTTATGAAAAAATTAAAAGTATGGTCGACACAGATGATAATCTACGACTCGAAATTCAAAGTATCAAGAAAAAGTTAAATTAATCTGTGGATAACTTCCTCTAAACTTCTAGGGGTTATGCACAATTTTTAAACAAGTAACTTTTTAAGTCATAGATAGGATTCTGAGAGTTTTCCACAACTTCCACACAACCTACTATTACTATTAACTTACTAATCATAAAATAAATAAAAGGAATGACCATGATAAATTTTTCTATTAACAAAACTTTATTTTTACAAGCACTAAATACTACCAAAAGAGCGATCAGTTCAAAAAATGCTATTCCAATCCTTTCCACGATTAAAATTGATGTCACTCCAGAAGGAGTTGCCTTATCTGGATCGAATGGCCAAATTTCAATTGAAAACTTTATTTCTATCAAAGATGAAAATGCTGGTTTACTAGTGACCTCTCCAGGTTCTATTTTATTAGAAGCAACTTTCTTTATTAATGTGGTTTCAAGTTTACCAGATGTTACTTTAGATTTTAAAGAGATTGAACAAAAACAGGTTCTTTTAACAAGTGGAAAATCAGAAATTACACTTAAAGGAAAAGATGCAGATCAATATCCACGTATTCAAGAAATTGCTGCAAGTAATCCATTAGTTTTGGAAACAAAATTATTAAAACAATTAATTAATGAAACAGCATTTGCAGCAAGTGTACAAGAAAGTCGTCCAATTTTGACTGGTGTTCACTTTGTTTTATCAGATAATAAAGAGCTAAAAACAGTAGCAACAGACTCTCACCGTATGAGTCAAAAAGTGATTACACTGGAGAAAAATGGAGACAACTTTGATGTTGTCATCCCAAGTCGCTCTCTTCGTGAATTCACCTCTGTCTTTTCTGATGATATTGAAACAGTTGAAGTTTTCTTTGCAAACAATCAAATTCTCTTTAGAAGTGAACACATTAGTTTCTATACCCGTTTGCTAGAAGGAAATTATCCTGATACAGACCGTCTCATTCCAACAGAATTCAATACAGAGGCAACCTTCAATGTGGCCAACCTTCGATTTGCAATGGAGCGTGCTCGTCTTCTTTCAAATGCGACTCAAAACGGAACGGTTAAATTAGAGTTCAAAAATGGAGTAGTTTCTTCCCACGTTCATTCACCAGAAGTTGGACGAGTAAATGAAGAAATCGATACTAACGCTGTTTCAGGAGAGGATTTGTCAATTAGCTTTAATCCAACTTATTTGATTGAGGCGCTCAAAGCTATTGACAGTGAACAAGTTGTTATTCGCTTCATTTCTTCTGTTAGACCATTTACATTGGTTCCGGAAGGAAATGAACAAGGGTTCATTCAATTAATTACGCCAGTTCGCACAAATTAACATAGGTGAATCATGTATACGTTAGGTGATTTTGTAGAAATGAAAAAGCCTCACGCTTGTGTGATAAAAGAAACAGGCAAGAAGGCAAATCGTTGGGAAATTACGCGACTTGGTGCAGATATAAAAATCAAATGTAGCAATTGTGATCATGTGGTCATGATGAGTCGCCATGATTTTGAACAGAAAATGAAGAAAGTATTGTAAAAGAGAGTGGGACAGAAATCGGTAATTCGTTAGAATTCGATTTCGTCGTCCCACCTCCGCACAGTTGAGTAGGGCTGTAAAAGCTGATGAAATCAGCGTAATAGAGCCCACTCAACCACTGCGTCTTGCTCGACAATCCAAAGACAATTGAGAGGCTAGGACTTTTGTCCCAGCCTCTTTTCAATTATTTTAATTCTTCAAATTTTCCATTTTTAACTTCTTTGAAACCACCCTGTTTCATCATATCAAAAGTTGATTTAAAGCTGATATAGTCGACTTTTTTATCTTTTTGTGTCATTACTAATTTCTTTTCAATTAGCTGATCTAAGTCTGCCTTTTCATAATTTAGTGTTGTTTTTTCAACCATATAGTCATCTTTATATTCAGCAGAATGTGTGAATCCTTTGACATCTTTGTATTCTTCATCATATTTATCGATCATTTCCTTTAATTGATCTTTCGTAACTCCCGCCTCTTTGTAATAAATAGTAGTGGTGGTTTGGTTACTGATCGCTTTATCACCTTTATGTTCTAGTGTAATACGAACATCTGTTTTCTTTTCTTGGTTGATTGCCTGAAGATAGGATTTTTGAACAGATTGTTGTCCACAAGCTCCAAGAAGAAAGAGAGTAAAGATAGCGATTAAAGAAAGAAAAATAGATTTCCATGTTTGTTTTTTCATCTGAAAAACTCCTTTGTTCATTGTTAAATATAGTATACCATTTTTATCTTTTTAGAACGTTACAGTTTGATGAAAAAATCTAGTTTCAAAGGTGATGAAATATTTCATTTTTCATCACTTGTCTTTTGAATTATGTTATAATAAAAGAGATTGAAATTTGAACGGAGAAAAAGAAAAATGGCATTAACAGCAGGTATCGTTGGCTTACCAAACGTTGGTAAATCAACCCTATTTAACGCAATTACAAAAGCAGGAGCAGAGGCCGCAAACTATCCCTTTGCGACCATTGATCCAAACGTCGGGATGGTAGAAGTTCCAGATGAACGCCTCCAAAAATTGACGGAAATGATTACTCCTAAGAAGACAGTTCCGACTACTTTTGAATTTACAGATATTGCTGGGATTGTGAAAGGAGCTTCTAAAGGGGAAGGACTTGGTAATAAATTCTTGGCCAACATCCGTGAAGTAGATGCCATTGTCCATGTAGTGCGTGCTTTTGATGATGAAAATGTCATGCGGGAGCAAGGTCGTGAAGATGCCTTTGTTGATCCACTGGCAGATATTGATACCATCAATTTAGAATTAATTTTAGCCGACTTAGAGTCTGTCAATAAACGCTATGCGCGTGTAGAAAAAATCGCTCGTACACAAAAAGATAAGGATTCTGTTGCGGAATTTAATGTTCTACAAAAAATCAAACCAGTTCTTGAAGATGGTAAATCAGCTCGGACCATTGAATTCACTGAGGAAGAACAAAAAGTGGTGAAAGGACTTTTCCTTTTGACTACCAAACCAGTTCTTTATGTAGCCAATGTGGATGAAGATGTTGTTGCAGATCCAGATTCTATCGAGTATGTGAAGCAAATTCGTGACTTTGCGGCAACAGAGAACGCGGAAGTCGTGGTGATTTCTGCGCGTGCTGAGGAAGAAATTTCTGAGCTAGATGATGCAGATAAACAAGAATTTTTAGAGGCGATTGGCCTAACAGAGTCTGGAGTTGATAAACTTACGCGTGCAGCTTATCACTTGTTGGGACTTGGCACTTATTTCACAGCTGGTGAAAAAGAAGTGCGTGCTTGGACCTTCAAACGTGGCATGAAAGCTCCTCAAGCAGCTGGAATCATCCACTCCGATTTTGAAAAAGGATTTATTCGTGCCGTGACTATGTCCTACGATGATTTGGTCAAATACGGTTCTGAAAAGGCTGTAAAAGAAGCAGGACGCTTGCGCGAAGAAGGAAAAGAATATGTTGTCCAAGATGGGGACATCATGGAATTCCGTTTTAATGTATAAGAGAGTTAAAAAGATGTAAAGGTTGGAAAAAATATTTCCAACCCTTTTAGTGTTTTGAAAGGAAAGAGATGACGAAATTAATTGTTGGATTGGGAAATCCAGGTGATAAGTATTTTGAAACCAAACACAATGTAGGCTTTATGTTAGTTGATCAAATGGCAAAGTCTTTAAATCTTACTTTCTCCCATGATAAGATTTTTCAAGCTGATATCGCCTCAACATTTTTGAATGGAGAAAAGGTCTATTTTGTAAAGCCGACCACTTTCATGAATGAGAGTGGAAAAGCAGTCCATGCCCTTCTGACTTATTATGGTCTGGATATTGAAGATCTTTTGGTTATTTACGATGATTTAGATATGGAAGTTGGTAAGATTCGTCTTCGAGCGAAAGGATCAGCTGGAGGTCATAACGGAATCAAATCGATTATCAATCATATTGGAACTCAGACTTTTTATCGAATTAAGATTGGAATTGGAAGACCTAAGCAGGGCATGTCAGTTGTTCATCATGTATTAGGAAAATTTGATAAAGGCGATTACATCACTATTCTACAAACAATCGATCGAGTAGAAGAAGCGGTTAACGATTACTTGGTAGAAGAAAATTTTGAAAGAAGCATGCAGAAATACAACGGGTAAGTAGATGAATGTAATTGATTTAGTGAGTCAAAACTCCAACCTTCTATCCTGGCAACAAGGTTTGCAAAAAAATAATAGGGAATTGATCTTAGGATTATCTGCGACCACAAAGGCTATTGTAATGGCTTCAGCCTTTGATTCTATTGAAAAAGCAGTCCTCATCACTTCCAGTTATAACGAAGCAGAACGATTGGCCAGTGATTTTATTGCCTTACTTGGAGAAGAGAAAGTCCATACATTTTTGGGAGATGATAACCCTTTAGCAGAATTTGTTTTTGCTTCACAAGAAAGGCAATTTGCACGATTAGAGGCTTTGAACTTTTTATGCCAAGAAGATCGTCAAGGCATCCTTGTGACCAATGTGAGTGGTATAAAACTACTATTACCTTCTCCTAAAGTTTTTGCATCTAGCATTTTTCAATTGAAGGTTGGTCAAGAAATAGACTTAACTACTCTGAGTGAAACATTACAGAAAATTGGCTACCAAAAGGTGAGCCAAGTTTTGCAACAGGGAGAGTTTAGTCTACGAGGAGATATTTTAGATATCTTTGAGATCGACCAACTCCAACCCTATCGGATTGAATTTTTCGGAGATGAGATTGATGGAATCCGAATCTTTGACCCAGAAAGTCAGCGTTCTGTTGAAAATGTTGAAGAAGTTCAACTGAAGGCAGTGAGTGATCTATTGTTGCAAGAGGAAGATTTTATACGTGGTCAGCAGCAAATAGAACAATTGCAAGAACAGAGTGCAAATGAAGAATTTAAATCTTATCTAGCAGAAATTCTGGGAGATATTTCTCAAAGGAAACTCCATCCGGATCTTAGAAAATTTATTAGTTTCTTTTACGAGAAGCAATATACCCTATTCGATTATCTCCCTAAACACACTCCTGTTTTTCTGGATGATTATCAAAAAATAGCAGATCAAATAGCGAGATTTGAACTAGATACAGCTAATCTCTTGACGGAAGATTTACATAAAAATAGAGCTTCTTCTCGCCAAGTGTATTTTGCAGACACCAGTACAACATTACGAAAATATACGCCTGCAACTTATTTTTCAAACTTTCAAAAAGGATTAGGAAATCTGAAGTTTGATCATTTGTATCAATTCAATCAATATCCCATGCAGGAGTTTTTTGGACAATTTGATTTACTAAAAGAGGAAATTGAACGGTATCGAAAATCAAACTATACAGTTATTATCCAAGCAACTTCTCATCACAATCTTCAACAGCTCCATAAAAATTTAGAAGAGTATGGGATTCGATTAGATTATATTGATGGGGATACGATCATTCCTCAAGCTAGTCAATTAGTTGTTGGAGGACTAGCTCACGGTTTTCAATTTGTTGATGAAAAAATTGTCTACATTACAGAATCAGAGATTTATCAGAAAAAGATCAAACGAAAGATTCGCAGGCAAAATATTTCCAATGCAGAACGCCTAAAAAATTATAATGAACTGGAAAAAGGGGACTATGTTGTTCACCAAGTTCATGGTATTGGTCAATATTTGGGAATTGAAACGATTGAAATTTCGGGTGTCCATCGTGATTATGTTTCAATTCAATATCAAAATGGAGATCGCATCTCGATTCCTGTCGATCAGATTCAGATGTTGTCCAAATACGTTGCAAGTGATGGAAAAACGCCAAAAATTAACAAGTTAAATGATGGGCGTTTCCAAAAAACGAAGCAAAAGGTTCAGACCCAGGTGGAGGACATTGCGGATGATTTGATAAAACTTTATGCGGAGCGTAGTCAATTAGAAGGCTTTGCCTATTCCCAAGATGATGAAAACCAAGAGGCTTTTGAACAAGATTTTCCATATATTGAAACAGATGACCAATTACGTTCCATTGAAGAAATCAAAAAAGATATGGAATCGAATCGTCCGATGGACCGATTGCTGGTTGGAGACGTCGGTTTTGGGAAAACAGAGGTCGCTATGCGAGCAGCCTTTAAGGCAGTAAATGATCATAAACAAGTAGCAGTGCTGGTTCCTACCACTGTTCTTGCCCAACAACATTATGCCAATTTTAAGGAGCGTTTTGAATCTTTTGCAGTAGAAGTTGCTGTTTTAAGTCGTTTCCAGAGTAAGGCAGAGCAGAAAGAAACGCTTGAAAAGTTGAAAAAAGGACGAGTGGATATTATTATTGGAACTCACCGGCTCTTGTCCAAAGATGTTGTTTTTTCAGACTTAGGATTAATCGTGATCGATGAAGAACAACGTTTTGGAGTGAAGCACAAAGAAACCTTGAAAGAATTGAAAAAAAAGGTGGATGTGCTTACCTTGACAGCTACCCCTATACCTCGAACTCTTCATATGTCTATGCTAGGAATTCGAGATTTGTCTGTCATTGAAACACCTCCTACCAATCGATATCCTGTGCAAACTTTTGTACTAGAGACCAATCCAACTATTATTCGAGATGCTGTGTTGCGGGAGATGGATCGTGGAGGACAGGCCTATTATCTTTACAATAAGGTAGATACAATTGAACAAAAGGTGTCTGAATTAAAAGAGTTGATTCCAGAGGCTTCGATTGGCTTTGTTCATGGCCAGATGAGTGAAGTTCGCCTGGAAAATACCCTGTTGGATTTCATTAATGGCGAATACGATGTCTTAGTGACGACAACCATTATTGAGACAGGTGTGGATATTCCAAATGCTAATACACTCTTTATTGAAAATGCGGATCATATGGGACTTTCAACGCTTTATCAATTAAGAGGTCGTGTGGGACGAAGCAATCGAATTGCTTATGCCTATTTGATGTATCGTCCAGACAAATCTCTTACAGAAGTGTCTGAAAAACGCTTAGAAGCTATTAAAGGTTTTACTGAGTTGGGGTCTGGATTTAAAATTGCTATGCGAGATTTATCGATCCGTGGAGCAGGGAATATCCTTGGAGCTTCTCAATCTGGTTTCATCGATTCAGTTGGTTTTGAAATGTATTCTCAATTGTTAGAAGAAGCTATTGCTAAGAAACAAGGCCAAGAGCATCGTAGGCAAAAGAGCAATGCAGAGTTGAACCTTCAAATAGATGCGTATTTACCTAATGAATATATTTCAGATCAACGTCAAAAAATTGAAATTTACAAACAAATTCGTGAAATGAATTCTGCAACGGACTATGAATACTTGCAAGATGAATTGATCGATCGTTTTGGAGAATACCCAGATGTTGTCGCCTACCTACTTGAAATTGGGTTAGTGAAAGCTTACTTGGATCAAGTCTTTGTCCGTCTTGTTGAGAGAAAACAACAAAAAGTGACAGTGAAATTTGAACCTATTGCCAAACAACTGTTTTTAACACAGGATTATTTCAAAGCTCTGTCAATGACACAGTTAAAGGCACAGATTGCAGAAGAAAAGGGATTGATTGAAGTGATCTTCGATATTCGAAATAAGAAAGATTTTGAAATTTTGGAAGCTCTGAAGCAATTTGGTCAAACCTTATTGGAAATTAAACAGGAAAAAGAAAAGGACTAGCAGTTCTTAGCTCATTTTTCGCATTTTATGTATAAAAAATGATACAATACTATGTTAGAGGTGACAGTATGAGATTAGATAAATATTTAAAAGTTTCTCGCATTATTAAGCGTCGTCCTGTTGCAAAGGAAGTTGCAGATAAAGGACGAATCAAAGTCAATGGAGTATTAGCCAAAAGTTCAACGGATTTGAAAGTGAATGATCAAATTGAAGTTCGTTTTGGAAATAAAGTATTGACGGTTAAAGTCTTGGAAATGTTGGATAGTACAAAAAAAGAAGATGCATCCAAAATGTATGAAATAATTAGTGAAACAAGGATAGAAGAAGATGCCTAAAAATATCGTTCAAATGAACAATAAATATATCAAAGACGAAAGTCAGCGAAAACGTTTTTTAGAAGAAGAAAGAAAAAAACGCAATCGTTTTCTGGGACTCGTCTTGATATTGGTCATGTTACTATTTATTCTTCCAACTTATAATTTAGCCCAGAGCTATCAATCGCTACAAGATAAAAAAGAACAATACAAACAGTTGGAAAAAGAGTATAAAGAAACAAGTGAACAAAAAGAATACCAACAAGACATCGCTAAAAAATTAAAAGACGATGATTATGCAACAAAATATGCACGCGCTAAGTATTCTTTTTCAAAAGATGGTGAATATGTTTATACCATCCCAGATTTACTTCCCCAATAACCGATGGAAAATATCTTACAAACAGTTAAACAATTTCTTGAATTTTCGGATGAAAAATTAGAGGAATTAAAAAAGAAAAACCAAATGATCAAACTTCAAAAGGATGAAAAGGAAAGGAATACAGGTGTCTAAACGATTTCTGCTCCTATTGTTAGTTCCAATTTTATTTATTGGGTCTCAAGTAGCGAGTATTGAGCAGTCTGAGCCTTCTCAGACAATGGCTCATCCATCAGAACTTTATTTTTCTTCAATTCCAGCGAACCCTAATGTCTATCGCAAAATTTCTGTTTTTTCTGATCCTCAGTTGAAAAAAGCAAAAGGAGAAATTCTTCCCAACACACCGTTTACAATCGAACAACTCTTTGTAAATGATGAAGGGAAAGCTGTATTTAAAATAGCAGATAAAGGATATGTATTAGCAGATTCTTCTGTCATTTTTTCTGATGTTGTACAAGAAACACAAGAAAAAAAACAAGACATGTGGCTAAAACCTGGTTTTAAAGTGTATGACCGACCCTTAATAAATGGTGCAAAGGAAAAAAATACATCTCTTTCTCCTTATACAAAAGTGACAGTCTTACGTACAGCTAAGACTTTACGAGATGAGTTTGTGGAGATTGAAGGTCAGGGCTGGGTGAACAAAGCATTCGTTACCGAAAAAGATAATCGAATGGAAAAAGTACAGGACTTGTTAAATAGTAAATACAATTCTCCTTCGTATGGAATCTATGTAAAACAATTAGAGACTGGAAATACTGCTGGAATCAATCCGCAAAAAGAAATGTATTCTGCCAGTGTAACGAAATTACCATACTTGTACTACGTCCAAGAACAGCTCAATAAAAAAGCCATTTCTCCAACTACAACCTACAAATATATTCCAGAAGTCAATGATTTCAATGGTGGCTATGAACCAGAAGGAAGTGGTAGCCTTTCAAAAACACCAGATGGAAAAGAATATAGTGTTCAAGAGTTGGTAGATAAAATTGCAAAAGAATCAGATAATGTTGGACATAATATCTTGAATTATTATGTCACTCATCAATCAGATCAAGACTTCCAAAAAACTTTGGATAAAATTGCAAAGAAACATTGGGATGTTGAAAAAAGAGAAGCATCCGCTGAAATGGCTGGCAATGTCATGGAGGCTGTCTATCAACAAAATGGCCCTATTATTGATGCACTCTCCTCTACAAAATATGATGATCAACGGATTGCGCGTGACCTTCCAGTAAAAGTTGCTCATAAAATTGGAGATGCCTATGATTTTAGACATGATGTTGCAATTGTATATACAAATTCACCCTATGTAATAGCCATTTTTACAGATCATTCGAATTATGATACGATTTCCAATATTTCAAAAGATATCTATGAGGTATTGAAATAATGGAAAAGCAATTTTTAGAGTTTTGTGAAAAACAAGATCTATTTACTCCCCATCGCCGTGTTTTAGTTGCCTTATCTGGTGGATTGGATTCAATGAATCTGTATGAACTTTTATATAAGAATAAAGAACGATTGAAAATCTATCTGGTACTCGCTCATGTCAATCATGGACAAAGACCAGAATCGGATTTAGAAGAAAGTGAACTTCGAACGCTAGCTGATAGGCGAGAGACACGTATCCATGTGGCTCACTATTCGGGTGATTTTACAGAAGCAAAAGCTCGTACCTTTCGTTATGATTTTTTTAAACAGATTATGGAGAAAGAGGATTGCACCGCTTTAGTAACAGGTCATCATGCAAACGATCAAGCCGAAACAACTTTCATGCGCTTAATACGAGGAACAAAATTACGCCATTTAAGTGGTATTCCTGTACGCCAACCATTTGGTAAGGGTGAGTTAATCCGTCCTTTGTTAACTTTTACCAAAGATGAGTTGATGAAAATCCCTCACTTTGAAGACAGTAGCAATGACTCACAGGACTATTTTCGAAATCGTGTACGCCATCAATACCTTCCAGAATTTGAAAAAGAAAATCCCCAAATGCAAGCAAGTCTTCGCTATTTAGCAGAGGAAGTGACTCATTGGCACCAAGCACTAAAAGAATTGACTAGCAAGTTAAGCATTCAAGATTTAGCTTCTTTTAGAACGTATTCTCATTCTGTACAATCATTCTTATTAGAAGAGTATTTGGCACAATTTCCAGATTTGCAACTTGGTAGGGCCCAGTTTCAAGAATTATTAGATTTACTGCGAAAAAAAAGAAATTGCATTCATTATTTAAAGTCGAATTATGAACTACATCAAGAATATGATTTCTTTGAAATACGAAAAATCAGTCAAAAGTCGGATGACCAACCCCTTCCTTTTTTGTTAGAATTTGGGAATATCTTTGATATTGCAAATTATAAACTATCTTTTGGGCAACCATTAGTAGGGGAAAATGTAGAAATTCTTTCTGTTTCACGCGAAACTCCCATCTTAATTAGAGGGAGAAAGGAAGGAGATCAGCTGCTTGTTAATGGCCACCATCAAAAATTAAGACGGTGGTTTATCAACCATAAAATTCCAATTTCTCTTCGGCAAAAAGCTCTCATTATAGAACAGAATCATAATATTCTTTCTGTAGTGGGATTGGTAACGAGTGATTTGAGTAAACCCTCAAAAAGTGGTATAATGAAAGATAGTCTTTATATTCAAAAAATAGATAGGTAAAAACATGTTAGAAAAAGATATAAAAAAAGTATTGGTTTCACATGATGAAATTGTAGAAGCAGCAAAGAAATTGGGTGAAACCCTAACAAAAGAGTACCAAGGAAAAAATCCAATTTTTGTTGGAATTTTGAAAGGCTCTGTTCCATTTATGGCAGAGTTGATCAACCACGTGGATACACATATTGAATTGGATTTTATGCTGGTTTCAAGTTATCATGGTGGTACGGCAAGCTCAGGTATTATTAATATTATCAAGGATATCGACCAAGATATTACTGGTAGAGATATTTTATTTGTAGAAGATATTATCGATACAGGTAAAACTCTCAAGAGTCTAAAAGAACTCTTTGAAGAAAGAAATGCAGCATCTGTAAAGATTGCTACCTTACTGGATAAACCTGAAGGACGTTTGGTTGAGATTGAAGCAGATTACACCTGCTTTACGATTCCAAATGAGTTTGTTGTAGGATATGGTTTAGACTATGATGAAAATTATCGTAACCTACCCTATGTTGGTGTATTAAAAGAGGAAGTGTACTCAAAATAGAGGAGACTAGATGAATAACAGAAAAAATAACGGTTTTGTCCGAAATCCATTTCTGTATTTGTTGATTATTGTAGCGGCTGTGACAGGATTCCAGTACTTTTTTGCGGGTAATGGGGTTGGTCAAAGTCAGCAAATCAACTACACAGAATTGGTCAAAGAAATTAAAAATGATAATGTAAAAACGATCAGTTACCAACCAAATGGTAGTGTGATTGAAATTGCAGGTACCTATAATAAAGCAAAAGAATCAAAAGAAGATACAGGAATTCAATTTTTTACCCCAAGTGTTCAAAAAGTATCTCGCTTTACTAGTGTCATCCTTCCATCTGATATCACCGTCAATGAATTACAAAAATTAGCAGCTGACCACAAAGCAGAAATCACCATCAAGCGTGAGAGCTCAAGTGGCATGTGGATAACAATTCTCACTTCAATTGTTCCATTTGTTATCGTCATGTTCTTCTTCTTCTCAATGATGAACCAAGGCGGTGGCGGAGGTGCCAGAGGTGCCATGAACTTTGGTCGTAATAAAGCCCGCGCTGCTAATAAAGAAGATATTAAAGTTCGTTTTTCAGATGTAGCAGGAGCTGAAGAAGAAAAACAAGAACTTGTTGAAGTTGTTGAATTTTTAAAAGATCCAAAACGCTTTACTAAATTGGGTGCAAGAATCCCAGCAGGTGTGCTTCTTGAAGGCCCTCCCGGAACTGGTAAAACCCTTTTAGCAAAAGCAGTAGCTGGTGAAGCTGGAGTGCCATTCTTCAGTATCTCTGGTTCTGACTTCGTTGAAATGTTTGTCGGAGTCGGTGCTAGCCGGGTTCGTTCACTTTTTGAAGATGCTAAAAAAGCAGCTCCAGCCATTATCTTTATCGATGAAATTGATGCTGTTGGGCGCCAACGTGGTGTAGGTCTTGGTGGTGGAAATGATGAACGTGAACAAACCCTCAACCAGCTCTTGATTGAGATGGATGGTTTTGAAGGTAACGAAGGAATCATTGTTATCGCAGCAACTAACCGTTCTGATGTCCTTGATCCTGCCCTTCTTCGTCCTGGCCGTTTTGACCGTAAAGTATTAGTTGGACGTCCAGATGTGAAAGGTCGTGAGGCAATTCTTCGTGTTCATGCTAAGAATAAGCCGCTTGCTCAAGATGTGGACTTGAAATTGGTTGCTCAACAAACACCGGGATTTGTCGGTGCTGATCTCGAAAATGTTTTGAACGAAGCAGCCTTGGTTGCAGCTCGTCGAAATAAAAAAGTAATTGATGCTGCTGATATCGATGAAGCAGAAGATCGTGTTATTGCAGGTCCATCTAAGAAAGATCGGACGATTTCACAAAAAGAACGTGAAATGGTTGCTTATCACGAAGCTGGTCATACAATCGTTGGTCTGGTCTTATCAAATGCTCGTGTGGTTCATAAAGTTACCATTGTTCCACGTGGTCGTGCAGGCGGTTACATGATTGCCCTTCCTAAAGAAGATCAAATGTTACTTTCTAAAGAAGATATGAAAGAACAATTAGCTGGGCTCATGGGAGGACGTGTTGCCGAAGAAATTATTTTCAATTCACAAACAACGGGTGCTTCAAATGACTTTGAACAAGCTACCCAAATGGCGCGTGCAATGGTAACAGAATATGGTATGAGTGAAAAACTTGGACCAGTCCAATATGAAGGAAATCATGCGATGTTTGGTGCTCAAAGCCCACAAAAAATGATTTCAGAACAAACTGCTTACGAAATTGATGAAGAAGTTCGTGGTTTGTTGAATGAAGCCCGTAATAAAGCGGCAGAAATTATTCAAGGAAATAGAGAAACGCATAAACTAATTGCGGAAGCTCTATTAAAATATGAAACCTTGGATAGTGTTCAAATTAAATCATTATATGAAACAGGAAAAATGCCTGAAAATTCAGAGCATGAATTAGAAGAAGAAGCAAAACCTCTATCATATGATGAGATTAAGTCAAAATTAGAAGAAAATAACTAATTCAAAAGAAGGAAAATATTTCCTTCTTTTTTTATTAAAAAAGTGTTGACAGAGTAAAAATATTCTGTATAATAGAATATGTTGTAAAAATGGTCCGTTGGTCAAGGGGTTAAGACACCGCCTTTTCACGGCGGTAACACGGGTTCGAATCCCGTACGGACTATCGATAAACTGTCACCAAGTGGCAGTTTTTTTTGTGTATTTGGACAAAATAGTTAAAAATAATAACCAAATAGTTAAAAAAACGTGCAGAATAGAAAAAAAGTCCAATGGGCTTCTTTATTTTTATAAAATACAGATAAAAATAAAGGAGAGCTTATGGAATTTAATAAAATGTATCAAAAAGTAAAATATATCGTAAGAAAATGTGAAAAAGAATATTATATTCAATTATGGGAAAAGGATGATTGGGAACAAGAAGGTCAGCTAACTCTGTTTGAACTTTATCAAAAAAATCCTGAAATTGAAACAAATGAAGAATTACTTTATACATATTTCAAAACAAAATTTAGAAATCATATTAAAGATAAAATAAGACAACAGGAAAGTGATAAGAGAAAAATAAATAGACTTCCATATATTGAAATTGGAGAAATTAGTCACAGAATTTCATCAAGAAAAATATATTTAGATGAGTTGGTTGTTCTGAGAGATGCATTAAAACGTTTTAAAGAAAAATTAACCGTAAAAGAAAAAGAACAATATGAAGCATTACTAGCAAACAGAAGATGTCTAGGAAAAACAAAAATGAAAAAGAAATTAGAGAACTATTTAAAGGACTTTAAAAATTCAATTTAAAAACTGAAAGTTGACAGTGAATAAATGAACTTTCAAAAAAATAAAATTTTTTGGAAAAAAGTGTTGACAGTAAGGGTAGGTCATGATATACTAATATAGTTGTCGCGCGAGAGCGACAAAGACCTTTGAAAACTGAACAAGACGAACCAATGTG
>NZ_JARQVW010000005.1:0-103858 GCF_029589235.1 Streptococcus taoyuanensis | reverse complement strand
TTTCATCAGCTTTTACAGCCCTACTCAACTGTGCGGAGGTGGGACGACGAAATCGAATTCTAACGAATTACCGATTTCTGTCCCACTCTCTTTTTTTATCCTGCTTCCTTCTCTTTTATGGTATACTGAAAGCGACAACATGATTGGAGCTCCCGATGAAAAAGATCCCCTTAGTATTTTCAGGCTGTCTGTTAGGACTGGTTGGCGCTGGCAACCTTCTTGCAGACTCGCTACCCTTCCTTGCCCACGCCTTTAGTCTGACAGGTTTGTTCTTCTGGTTTTTCTTTGTCGTTTATCATGCGATTCGCTGGCAAGAAACCAAGATAGAACTCCAACAACCAGCCCTTTTATCTGGGATGGCGACTTTTCCCATGGCAGGGATGATTCTATCCACCTATCTTTTGCGCCTCTTTCCCGCCTTTGGAGGTCTATCACAGTTGGTCTGGTGGTCTGCCTTTCTCTTGGATCTGGGCTTAATTCTCTATTTTACCAAGACCCATGTCCTAGCGCGACCAAGAGCCAATGCCACTCCCAGTTGGACCGTTCTCTATGTGGGCATTGCAGTAGCAGCTTTGACTTATCCAGTTGTAGGAATCAGAGAGATTGCTTATCTCGCTTTAGTGATTGGTTTTGGTTTGACCTTTCTTCTTTATCCCCTTATCTATCATGATTTGAAGCAGTCCCCTTTACCCAGTCATCTATTGGGCCAAGAAGGCATCTATTGTGCTCCCTTTTCTCTTCTTTTAGCAGCCCTGGTTCGTGTGGGTGGAGCAAGCCTGCCCACCTGGTTCTTACTGATCATGGTGGTGGCCTCGCAAGGTTTTTATTTCTTTGTTTTGACGCGCCTACCGAAAATGATAAAAGAAGGTTTTCAACCTGCTTTTTCAGCCCTGACCTTTCCAACAGTCATCACAGCGACCTCTTTGAAAATGGCCCAAGGCTTGTTGCAACTACCTTTCTTGACAGCTCTCGTATGGCTGGAAACTCTTCTTTGTCTCTTGATTTTAGTCGCTGTCTTAGGTGGTTATGTGGCCTATCTCAGAGAGTAGGAAGGCATCCTTTTTCATTGAAACCTTGTCACGATTATGGTAAGATGCACTATACGATTTGTCATACTTTATAGGAAAGGTATCTATGAAATTCATCAAAGGAAAGCTCTCACTGCTTTATCCCCTCTTTCTGCTCTTGTTTTATTTTTATGTTCGGCCTCAATTTCGCCCCTTGGCCCAGTATGTCTCCAATAGCGTAGCAAGCGCCAATAGCTATTATTGGACCTTATTTGGCCTAGAAGGCCTCTATGCAGTCTTTACAGGATTTTTGGTCTATCGTTTTTCTAAAAAAGCGCAGTTTAAGCTGGGGAAGAACCCTCTTCAAGCTCTGATAGAAGCCGTTTTTGCGGCCTGTTTGGTCTACTGGTTGGACTACTTCATCAGTGGTTTTGTTCAAGGACGGGCAGCTGTTTTGAGTCTCTTTCCACGGGAAATTAGTCCCACAGGGGTGCTTATCTTAGTGATCGCAATGGTCGTCATCCGGCCGGTGACAGAAGAGCTGATCTTTCGTGGAGCCTTGGTGAATGCCTACTTCAAAGGCTGGAAACTCTATGCAGAGATTTGGCTTCCAGCCCTCATCTACAGTGGCCTGCATTTTCTCCACAATCCTTTTTCGCTGGGAGCTTCTATCATCTATCTCCTGCCGAGTGTGATTTTTGGGATCCTGTATTATCGGAGCAAGACGCTCCTTTCTCCTATTTTGGCTCATATCTTGCTCAATCTCTACTACACCTTGCCTTTACTTTTATCTGTATTTAAGTAACAACCGATTTCCTGAGTGAGATTGGTTTTTTTTGAAAATATGGTATAATAGAATAAATTTAATAGAGGGAGTGGAGGTTTGAAAAAAAGCTACCGCGTCAAACGTGACAAAGATTTTAATGCTATTTTTAAAAGTGGTCAAAATGTTGCCAATCGGAAATTCGTTATTTACCGTCTGAGCAAAGACCAACCGCATTTTCGAGTCGGCCTGTCTGTTAGTAAGAAACTAGGAAATGCTGTGACTAGAAATCGTATCAAACGTTTGATTCGCCATGTTTTAATCAAACAGCAAGCCTGCCTTACGACCGATGATTTTGTCGTCATTGCTCGTAAAGGAGTGGAGGAGCTCGACTTCCATCAAGTAGAGAAAAATCTTGTACATGTCTTAAAATTAGCGCATGTCTACCAAGAAAGGGAATAATGTGAAAAAGAAACTGAAGTTAACTGGATTATTAGGAGTGGCCTTAATGGTCTTGACAGCTTGTGGGACCTCTCAAGTGACAGCCGAATCGACAGGTGGTTGGGAACGTTTCGTCTACTTCTTTGCAGAAGCCATCCGCTTCTTGTCCTTTGGCGGAAGTATCGGTGTAGGGATTATCGTCTTTACCATTGTCATCCGGACGGTCCTCTTGCCTCTCTTCCAGTATCAAATGAATTCAACCCGCAAAATGCAGGAAATTCAACCCCTCCTCAAGAAATTGCAAGCTAAGTATCCTGGGAAGGATCTTGATAGCCGGACCAAGCTTTCCGAAGAGATGCGGGCCCTATACAAGGAAAAAGGTGTCAAAACGTCTTCAGCCTTCCTTCCTCTCTTAATCCAGATGCCGGTCTTGATGGCCTTGTTCCAAGCGCTGAGCCGTGTCGAATTCCTTAAAGTCGGTCACTTCCTCTGGTTGGACCTTGGCGCGATCGACCCGACTTATATCTTGCCGGTTCTTGCCGCACTCTTCACATTTTTCAGCAGTTGGTTGACCAATAAAGCCATGCCAGAGCGCAATGGTAGTGCAACAACCATGATGTATGTGATGCCTGTGATGATCTTCTTCTTTGCCTTGTTCTCAGCCAGCGGGGTCGCACTATACTGGGTGACTTCCAATGCTTACCAAGTCGGGCAAACCTATCTCTTGAACAACCCCTTCAAGATTATTGCAGAGCGTGAAGCAAAAGAGCAAGCTTCGCGCGACATGGAAAAACAAAAACGCCGTGCCCTAAACAAAGCACAGAAAAAGAAAAAATAAGAAAGAGGTGGACATATGGTCCTATATACTGGAGCAACTGTTGAAGAAGCGATTCAAAAAGGTCTGAACGATTTAGATATTCCTCGTATGAAGGCACATATTACGGTTGTAGCGCGTGAAAAGAAAGGTTTTCTTGGCTTGTTTGGGAAAAAACCAGCCCAAGTAGAGATTGAGCCCATTGCAGAAACAACGGTTGTGAAAGCCAATCAAAAAGCTGTCAAAGGTGTCCCAGATGAGATCAATGCACAAAACGAACCGGTTAAGACGGTGAGCGAAGCAACGGTCGATCTCGGACGCGTCGTAGCGGCGATCAAAAAGGTCGAAGAAGAAGGAGAAGTTGTCTCTGAAGAAATCAAGACAGAAATCCTGAAACATGACAAAGAAGCAGATACCGTTCTTGAAGAAAAAGGGCATGAACATATCCTTGAAAAAGTCAAAGAACCAGCGGCAAAAGAATCAAGCGAGTCTGATTTCTCAAACCTTGGTATCGAGGTAGAGGAAAACTACAACATCGAGGAAGTCGTAGATGATGTGACAGCCTACGTTCAAACCGTGGTCGATGAAATGGATGTGGATGCGACCATCTCAAGTAGTCACAACCGCCGTACGGTCAATATGCAAATTGATACCAATGAGCCAGGACGTGTCATTGGTTACCACGGAAAAGTCTTGAAGGCTCTTCAACTTTTGGCGCAAAATTACCTCTATAACCGCTACTCAAAGAATTTTTACATTACGATTAATGTGAATGACTATGTAGAACACCGGGCGGAAGTTCTTCAAAGCTATGCTCAGAAGTTAGCAACGCGTGCCCTCGAAGATGGGCAAGCCCAACAGACAGATCCGATGTCAAACAGTGAACGCAAAATCATTCACCGGATCGTCTCTAAGATGGAAGGAGTCACTAGCTACTCTGAAGGGGAAGAACCAAACCGTTACGTGGTGGTAGACATCGAAGGATAATCTAGCTATTATTTCCCATAAGGGAGAGACGGGATTGAGCCGATCTCTCCTTTTTTAGGTTTAGAAAGGAAGCAGATGGCATTTGCAGCGATTCGAGAGTTTTTAAAGCTTCAAGGAATGAAATACCAGGCTCCAGCAAAGGCAGGGGGGCTAGCCTCAGAGATGGAGCAGTATCGTGCTCTAGCTCAAGCGGCTCGTAAGGAATTCACCGATTTAGTCTCGGCCTTTCAGCAGCGTCACCCTTACTTGGAGCAGGATCGGACCAGCCAATGGATGAACCAGGCCCAGGTCTTGCGGCCTCATTTTTGGGCCTATCTAAAAGGAGAAGGGACGATGGCAGAGCCCATGTTTGCCTTGAGGCTCTATGGAGATGCAGTTGATTTTGGAGTTTCCTTAGAGGTGAGTTTTATCGAGCGAAAAAAAGATGAGGAGAGTCTTCAAAAACAACACATGGTTCTCACCCTTCCCATCACTCAGCCAGTTTATTATTTCGCCCAGAAAAATGGAGAGAGTCAAAGGGTAGAAGGAACAGAAAAGAATCGCCATGATCTGTTACAAGCAGTAGCAGAAGGGGCGGTTCGCAAGGTCCTCGTCAAATACGATGTTTCTCTAGTCGAGGATGGTTCTCTTGAGGATATCCTAGATCAGTTGCAAGAGGCGCTGGTTGCTCTGGAACCCTATTACTTGGCAACCCGTCAGGTGTAGAAAGGTGTTCTCCGACCTGTATTTGCAACAATTTTGCCATAGCTATTGACAAATAGAGTCGAATCCGATAGAATAGTAAAGTATGTTTAGTAACTGATCACAACTAGCCGGCTAAACGAATACAAAATCTATGAGGAGGTATTCATCGTGAAACGTACTTATCAACCAAGTAAACTTCGTCGTGCGCGCAAACATGGTTTCCGTCACCGTATGGCAACTAAAAATGGTCGTCGCGTATTGGCAGCTCGTCGTCGTAAAGGACGCAAAGTTTTGGCTGCGTAATTCAGATAAAAACCTAAAAACCAGTAGAAACTCGAGACTACTGGTTTTTGTTTTGTCCGAAAGTGAATTTAGAGGCGCTTTCTGCTATAATAGAAAGAAGAAAAACTCGGAAGAAAAGGAAGATCATGCAGATTTTTGATACCCACACCCATCTCAATGTGGAAGAATTCGCAGGAAAAGAACAAGAAGAGCTCGACTTGGCCAAGGAAATGGGTGTTGTAGCCCACAATATTGTTGGTTTTGACAAACCGACGATTGAGCGTGCCATGGAGTTGGCAGATCAATATCCAGAACTCTATCTCACGCTTGGCTGGCACCCCACTGAGGCGGGAGATTATACTCCTGAAGTGGAGGCCTATTTACTTGAACAGCTAAAACATCCCAAAGTCGTCGCACTCGGAGAAATCGGTCTCGATTACCACTGGATGACAGCGCCAAAAGACGTCCAAGAAAAGGTTTTTCGTCGTCAGATTCAATTGTCTAAAGACTTGGACTTGCCTTTTGTGGTGCATACACGCGATGCTTTAGAAGATACTTATGCCATCATCAAGAGTGAAGGAGTCGGTCCTCGCGGTGGGATCATGCATTCTTTCTCAGGAAGTTTAGAAGAAGCTAAACGCTTCATGGATCTGGGGATGATGATTTCCTTTTCTGGAGTGGTGACCTTTAAGAAGGCAACAGATGTCCAAGAAGCGGCAGCTGGCCTTCCGTTAGACAAGATCTTGGTTGAAACAGATGCTCCTTACCTGGCACCAGTTCCCAAACGTGGTCGGGAAAATAAAACAGCCTACACTCGTTATGTGGTAGATTTTATTGCAACACTACGTGGCTTAACAACAGAAGAAGTGGCTCAGGCAACCTATGACAATGCAAGAAAGGTATTTGGCCTTGATTGAGAAAAGAAAAATACCAGAAGTAATTGTTGTGGAGGGCAAGGACGATACGGCCAATCTCCGTCGTTTTTATGAGGTGGATACCTATGAAACGCGAGGCTCTGCGATCGATCAAGATGACTTGGAACGAATTGCTACCTTGCAAGAGTTGCGTGGGGTCATTGTCTTTACCGATCCAGACTATAATGGCGAGCGGATTCGCAAGATCATTATGCAAGAGGTGCCCCAGGCCAAGCATGCCTTTTTAAATCGTGGCGAAGCAGTACCCAAATCCAAGACCAAGGGGCGTTCTCTTGGAGTGGAGCATGCCAGTTTTGAAGACTTAGAAAAAGCCCTAGCTGGACTGGTCGGGTCTTACGAAGATGAAAATTTCTTTGATATCACAAAGACTGACTTGATGCGGCTTGGACTCTTGATGGGAAGCGATAGTCGCAAACGGCGGGAATATCTAGGAGAAGCCTTGCGCATCGGCTACTGCAATGGCAAGCAATTGATCAAACGCTTGGAATTGTTTGGAATTTGTTTAGCACAAGTCGAAGAGGCGATGGCCAGTTATTAAGACGGAAGTAGAGGGGATCCTTTACCCCTAAACTGATTAGAAAAGAGAAAAAATGAGAATTGCAGATTATAGCGTGACCAAGGCAGTGCTGGAGCGTCACGGCTTTACCTTTAAAAAATCCTTCGGTCAGAACTTCTTGACCGATACCAACATCCTTCAAAAAATTGTGGATACGGCAGAGATTGATAAGCAGGTCAATGTCATCGAAATCGGTCCTGGAATTGGAGCCCTCACTGAGTTCTTGGCGGAAAATGCGGCAGAAGTCATGGCTTTTGAGATCGATGACCGCTTGGTTCCCATTTTGGCGGATACCTTGCGTGATTTTGACAATGTCACGGTTGTCAACCAAGACATCCTCAAGGTAGACCTCAACCAGTACATCGCAGAGTTTAAAAATCCGGACCTTCCGATCAAGGTAGTGGCTAACCTTCCGTATTACATCACAACTCCAATCCTCATGCATTTGATCGAATCCAAGATTCCTTTCCAAGAATTTGTGGTCATGATGCAAAAAGAGGTGGCAGACCGCATCTCGGCTGAGCCCAACACCAAGGCTTATGGTTCTTTATCCATTGCAGTCCAATACTATATGACTGCTAAGGTAGCCTTTATCGTGCCCCGCACCGTCTTTGTGCCAGCACCAAACGTCGACTCTGCCATCCTCAAGATGGTCCGTCGCGAAGAACCAGCAGTACCCGTCAAGGACGAAGATTTCTTCTTCTCTGTCAGCAAGGCTAGCTTTGTCCACCGCCGCAAAACACTTTGGAACAACTTGACCAGTCGCTTTGGCAAGACCGAAGAAATCAAAGCCAAGCTGGAAGCAGGAATCCAAGCTGCAGGCCTGCAACCTTCTGTACGAGGAGAAGCTCTTAGCTTAGAAGACTTCGCTCGCCTAGCAGATGGCCTTCTAGAAGCAGGAATAAAATAACAGAAAAGCCATAGGTTATAACCTATGGCTTATTTGTATCGTAAGGAAAGGACGGGATTTGAACCCGCGCGTGAATAAAATCCACTTGCCGGATTTCGAGTCCGGTGCCGTACCGAGCTGGGCCACCTTTCCAAGATGCGGAGAAAGGGATTTGAACCCTCACGCCCGAAGGGGCACATGCGCCTGAAGCATGCGTGTCTGCCGTTCCACCACCTCCGCATAGTTCTATTATACACTTTTTAGGAAAAATGCCAAGGAAAAAAAGGAAGGTGCCCTTTCCCGAATTCTGCTAAAAGACAAGTCATAACAGATACTCCGTCTTCTGTTTCTATCCATTTAAAAAACGAACCTATTCGTTTCTAAAAGCGTCCGGAGAGGTTCACTTTTCGTTTTTTCTTATTGAGCAATCCAGCCTTATTTCTCATTTTTTGGTATAATAGATAGTATTAATCTCAAAGGAGTGCGATTTGCAAGGAACAATCGTCAAGGCCTTGGCTGGCTTTTACTACGTGGAGTCAGATGGTCACATTTATCAGACACGGGCTCGTGGAAATTTTAGAAAAAAAGGACAGACTCCTTATGTGGGGGATCAGGTGGAGTTTTCTGCTGAAGAGAATTCAGAAGGCTACATTTTGAGCATTGCGCCTCGAAAAAATAGCCTCGTGCGCCCTCCTATTGTCAATATTGATCAGGCAGTAGTGATTATGTCAGCTAAGGAGCCGGATTTCAATGCCAATCTTTTAGACCGTTTTCTGGTTCTTTTGGAGCATAAGGGGATTCATCCCATTGTCTATATTTCAAAACTGGACTTGTTAGAAGATATGGAAGACATCCACTACTACCAAGGAATCTATCAGGCTATTGGCTATGATTTTGTCTTGTCGATTGAGGAACTCTTGCCCCTTTTGACCAATCAAACCACGGTCTTTATGGGACAGACCGGTGTAGGAAAATCGACCTTGCTCAATAAGATTGCTCCGGATCTGGAGCTTGAAACGGGTGAGATTTCAGATAGTCTGGGGCGCGGTCGACACACGACCCGAGCTGTCAGCTTTTACCATTTAAATGGAGGAAAGATCGCAGATACGCCTGGCTTTTCATCCCTTGATTATGAAGTGACAACCAGTGAAGATTTAAATCAAGCCTTCCCAGAGATCGCCGATGTGAGCCACTCTTGTAAATTTCGTACCTGTACCCACACGCATGAGCCAGCTTGTGCGGTGAAACCAGCCGTTGAAAGAGAGGAAATTGCACCTTTCCGTTATGAGGATTACTTGCAATTTCTAAGTGAGATTGAAAACCGTCGCGAAACCTATAAAAAAGTTTCGAAAAAAATGCCAAAATAGGAGACACTACAACGATGAAAACAATGAAATTAGCCCCCTCAATTTTGAGTGCCGATTATGCCAATTTTGAAAGTGAATTGAAACGCTTAGAAGCAGCAGGAGCTGACTATGCCCATATCGATGTCATGGATGGCCATTTTGTACCCAATATCAGCTTTGGAGCTGGTGTCGTAGAGAGCATGCGTCCACATAGCAAGTTGGTCTTTGATTGCCACTTGATGGTCACCAATCCCGAACACCATATCGAAGAATTTGCCCGTGCAGGTGCTGATATCATCAGCATCCACGTAGAAGCGACTCCCCATATTCACGGAGCTCTTCAAAAAATTCGTCAAGCAGGTGTGAAGGCGAGTGTTGTGATCAATCCAGGAACTCCTGTAGACAGTATCAAACATGTCTTGAACTTGGTGGATCAAGTCTTGGTCATGACCGTTAATCCAGGATTTGGTGGCCAAGCCTTCTTGCCTGAAACCATGGACAAGGTGCGCGAATTAGCCACTCTTCGTGAAGAAAAAGGATTCGACTTTGATATCGAAGTGGATGGTGGAATTGATGACCAAACTATTTCGCAAGCAAAAGAAGCTGGGGCCAATGTCTTTGTAGCAGGTTCTTATGTCTTTAATGGAGATGTTAATGAGCGCGTTCAAACGCTCCGAGATGCAGTAAATGGGTAACATCGCAATACTGGCGGGAGGTGACAGCACGCTCTTGCCAAAAGATCATGACGCTTATGTAGGCGTTGATGGTGGCTGTTTGAAGCTACTGGAACAAGGTCTGCCTTTAGATATAGCTGTGGGGGATTTCGATTCCGTCTCTGAGACCGATTTGCGCAAGATCCAAACCCAAGCCAAGCAAGTTGTTCAATCCGTCCCTGAAAAGAACGATACGGATTTGGAATTGGCCTTGAAAGCAGTCTTTGAAGCCTATCCAGAGGCTGCGGTCACTGTTTACGGTGCCTTTGGTGGTCGCTTGGATCACTTTTTGTCCAATATCTTTTTGCCGACCGATCCAGACCTAGCTCCCTACATGGAGCAGATCCAATTAGTCGATGGTCAAAATCGCTTGATCTACAGACCAGCAGGTTGCCATGAGATTCAGCCAGATCCAGCCATGTCTTATGTTGGTTTTATGCCTGTCGGACAAGGCCACCTTGAGATCACAGGAGCCAAGTATCCGCTCCATCAGGAGAATTATTTTTTGAAGGCCATGTATGGCTCCAATGAATTTTTGGATCAACCGATTCAAGTGAGTCTTGACCGTGGCTATCTTGTCATTGTTTATAGTAAAGACAGAGGTTAATATGAATATCATTCTGCTTCTGATTGGCCTGCTCAATCTGGGCCTCCTCATCTATTTCTTGCAACGGTCAGATGATACAAGACCGGCTTTACGAGAGATGCTGGAAGACCATGAGGATCATTTGACAGACCAGTTGGACTATCGTTTTGAAAAAGAAAGACAAGCAAGCCAGATTGCCAATCAGCAGTTAGAGATCGCCCTGACAGATCGCTTAACCGAGATGCGAGTGGAGATCCACCAGCAGACGACGGCTCTGCGCGCTGAGATGAATGAGCACTTTACTAAAAATCGGGACAAAACAGATGAGCGCATGCGCCAGATCCAAGAGTCCAATGAAGTGCGGCTAGAACAGATGCGCCAAACGGTAGAAGAAAAATTGGAGAAAACCTTGCAGCACCGCTTACAGACCTCCTTTGAGACGGTTTCAAAACAATTGGAGTCGGTCAACAAAGGGCTGGGAGAAATGCAGACGGTGGCGCGGGATGTCGGAACTCTTAATAAAGTTCTTTCCAATACCAAGACGCGTGGGATTATGGGCGAATTGCAGCTGGGTCAAATCATTGAAGATATCTTGACCCCAGCCCAGTATGAGCGGGAGTTTGTCACCGTTCCCCAATCCAGTGAGCGCGTGGAATATGCCATTAAGCTTCCGGGGCAAGGAGAGGAACCAGTCTATTTGCCGATTGACTCTAAATTCCCACTGGAAGACTATTATCGTCTGGAAGAAGCTTATGAATCAGGAGAGAAAGAGGAGATCGAGCGTTACCGCAAGGCCCTTCTTGCTAGTATCAAGCGTTTTGCTAAGGATATCCAACAAAAATACCTCTTTCCACCAGCGACAACGAATTTCGGAATTCTCTTTTTGCCAACTGAAGGCCTCTATTCCGAAGTGGTTCGCAATCCAGAATTCTTCGATCGCTTGCGTCGGGACGAACAAATTTTAGTGGCTGGTCCAAGTACGCTATCAGCCCTCTTGAACTCCTTGTCTGTTGGCTTTAAAACGCTCAACATCCAAAAGAGTGCAGATGACATTAGCAAGGTGTTGGGATCGGTCAAATCAGAATTCCATAAGTTTGGAGGGATTCTGGCCAAAACTCAGCGCCATTTAAAGAATGCTTCCAATAATATTGATGATTTGCTAACCAGACGGACCAGTGCCATCGAGCGGACACTCCGCCAAATCGAAAGCGATGAGGACCTGCTGGGACTAGATGTATATATAGAAGATGGAGAAGATGATGGTCAAAATTAACCAAATGAAAAAAGATGAATTGTTCGAAGGATTCTATTTGATCAAGTCAGCAGAAGTGCGTCAAACGCGGGCCGGGAAAAACTACCTCGCCTTTGTCTTCCAGGATGAGACCGGTACAATCGAAGGTAAACTATGGGATGCCCAACCTCACAATGTAGAGAGTTTTATGGCTGGGCGCGTGGTCCATATGTCTGGACGTCGAGAAGTTTACAATAATACTCCGCAAGTCAACCAATTAAACATGCGCTTGCCCCAAGCAGGAGAGCCCAACAATCCAGCAGACTTTAAGGAAAAACCACCAGTAGATCCCAAGGAATTGCATGAATACCTGTCAAACATGATTTTCAAAATTGAAAATCCAGTCTGGCAACGGATTGTCCGGGCCCTCTATGGGAAATATGAGAAAGAGTTTTATAGCTATCCAGCTGCTAAGACCAACCACCATGCCTTTGAAGCAGGTCTCGCTTATCATACGGCGACCATGGTCCGCTTGGCAGATAGTATCGGTGATATCTATCCTCAGTTGAATAAGAGCTTGCTCTTTGCGGGGATTATGTTACACGATTTGGCCAAAGTGATCGAGTTGACGGGACCTGAAAATACAGAATACACTGTTCGGGGCAACCTCATCGGCCACATTGCACTGATCGATGAAGAAATCACCAAGGTCTTGCAAGAGTTGAAGATTGATGACCAAAAAGAAGAAGTCATCGTCCTTCGCCATGTGATCTTGAGTCACCATGGCTTGCTCGAATACGGTAGTCCTGTTCGTCCAAAAATCATGGAAGCAGAGATTATTCATATGATCGATAATTTGGATGCAGAAATGATGATGATGACAACAGCACTTGGCTTAATTGGTCCTGGCGAAATGACTAATAAAATCTTTGCTATGGAAAACAGATCCTTCTATAAACCGAATCTCGACTAGTAAAAACAGGGATAAATACGGGAATGGTTCTGCCAAAAATAAAATAATCAGGAAAAAACGGCCTTCTGTAAATCAGAATGTTCGTTTTTTTCGCTTCTTATGGTATAATGATAGAAAAAACTACATGGTGAGAAAATGAAATTAAGAAGAAGTGAACGGATGGTCGTAATTTCTAATTACTTGATCAACCATCCCTATGAATTGACTAGCCTCAATACGTTTGCGGAAAAGTATGAGTCTGCCAAGTCTTCCATCTCAGAAGATATCGTGATCATTAAGCGTGCGTTTGAAGAGATGGAAATCGGAAATATTGAGACCATTACAGGAGCTGGTGGAGGCGTGATCTTTACACCGTCTATATCAGATCAAGAATCCAAAGAAATCGTCGAAGATCTTTGCAAGCAACTGTCTGAAAGTGATCGTATCCTTCCTGGTGGCTACATTTACCTGTCTGATCTTTTGAGCAATCCAAAGATTTTGAATCGGATCGGCCGCATCATTGCCAAAGCCTTTCGAGATAAGAAAATTGATGCTGTCATGACCGTAGCGACCAAGGGAGTTCCTTTAGCGAATGCAGTGGCCAATGTCTTGAATGTTCCATTTGTCATTGTCCGTCGTGATTTGAAAATCACAGAAGGGTCAACCGTTAGTGTCAACTATGTTTCAGGCTCAAGTGGGGATCGCATTGAGAAAATGTTCCTTTCAAAACGGAGCCTAAAAGCAGGAAGCAGGGTCTTGATTGTCGATGACTTCCTTAAAGGTGGCGGAACGATTAACGGGATGGTCAGTCTCTTGGCTGAATTCGATTCTGAATTAGCAGGGGTAGCTGTCTTTGCGGATAATGCTGCAACCGACCGTGAATTCTTTGAACACAAATCCTTATTGCGTGTGACCAACATCGATGTAAAAGAAAATAAATTGAGTGTCGAAGTTGGGAATATCTTTGATTAAGAGCAACAAAGGAGGATCAAAAAGTGAAAAGAATTTTAGATCGATTTGATAATAGTCCTTTGTGGATTCGCTTGGTGACAGTTCTGTCTCTATCCTTTATTTTAGTAGCTGGTTTGTATACCGTTAAAAAGAATACGGCTGCCCAGGTAACGACAGAAATTCAACCTGCTAAAAAAACAGGTTCCCTTCCAGTGAAAAAGGAAACAAAGGAAGAAAAAGAAAAAAAGGAAGAAAAGAAAAATACAGAAGCTGCTGAAAAAGCAGTCGTTCAAATGGAAACAACGCCAAGTCAAGATTCTGTGAACGCTGCCCAAGCTGCTGTGAAGAAAGTCAAAGATGCGACTCAAAAGCAATCGCTTGAGGCCCGTATCCAATACATCGCTAACTATTATGGACTGACCTATGAGAGCGACACAGCGGCAACACAGCAGACTCAAACAGACGCTAATGCCAACACGAACGCGAACGCAAATACTAATGCCAATGCCAATGCTGGAGTAGCTGGAGCCAATGCGACAGTTCAACCACAACAGCAACAACAGTATGCTCCGGCTGCAGATGCAGGGGCAGAAGAACCTGCTGAAGCTGGTCAATGATGAACTTTTTCGACTTCTTTAAAAAATAAAAAAACATCTTGCAATCAAAGTGCCGTCATGTTATAATAATAGACGGTACTTTTTACTTTTGGTCTCTCAAGAGTGTACAGGGACGTGCTGACAAATGTTGCAAAAGTACACACAGATGGTAGCTGTCACCAAGTGTACCATCACCAAAAATAAAAAATTTCACAGGAGAATGTAGATGCCTACAATTAACCAATTGGTTCGCAAACCGCGTAAATCAAAAGTAGAAAAATCTAAATCACCAGCTTTGAACGTTGGTTACAACAGTCATAAAAAAGTTCAAACAAACGTTTCTTCACCACAAAAACGTGGTGTTGCAACTCGTGTTGGAACAATGACACCTAAAAAACCTAACTCAGCCCTTCGTAAATTCGCTCGTGTACGTTTGAGCAACTTGATCGAAGTAACTGCTTATATCCCAGGTATCGGACACAACTTGCAAGAACACAGCGTGGTTCTTCTTCGTGGTGGACGTGTAAAAGACCTTCCAGGGGTACGTTACCATATCGTCCGTGGAGCACTTGATACTGCAGGTGTAAACGATCGTAAACAAGGCCGTTCTAAATACGGTACTAAACGTCCAAAAGCATAAGGAAAGGGGATAAAGAGAAATGAGTCGTAAAAACCGTGCGCCTAAACGCGATGTATTGCCAGATCCGCTTTACAATTCACAATTAGTTACTCGTCTTATCAACCGCGTTATGCTTGATGGTAAACGTGGTACAGCTGCTTCAATCGTTTACGGAGCTTTCGAACAAATTAAAGAAGCTACTGGAAACGATGCTCTTGAAGTATTCGAAACAGCTATGGAAAACATCATGCCTGTACTTGAAGTACGTGCTCGCCGTGTCGGTGGTTCTAACTACCAAGTCCCAGTTGAAGTTCGTCCAGAACGTCGTACAACACTTGGACTTCGTTGGTTGGTAACCATCGCTCGTCAACGTGGTGAACACACAATGGTTGATCGTCTTGCAAAAGAAATCTTGGATGCAGCGAACAACACTGGTGCAGCTGTTAAGAAACGTGAAGATACTCACCGTATGGCTGAAGCTAACCGTGCATTCGCACACTTCCGCTGGTAATAAAATGATACTAAGAGCGGCAAAGGCCCAAGGCAAAAATAGGAAACTGATGCAGTGTTCGATGAACACAAAGCAGTTTATCTTTTTTGCACCGGGCCTCGCTCGGGTTCAAATCAGTTAACTTGAGCTTTTAGCCCGGATTCAATTAAGCTTCGTCAGCTCTTGAACCCAATTCAACTCTTCTTACAAGTTGGAACCAAAACTTAGCATGAAAACACTGAAAACGGGTAGGTCCTGCCTATCCGTTTTTATTAAATCATGTTATAATAGAATATAGAAATAAAAAATATAGGAGAAACAAACCTCATGGCACGCGAATTTTCACTTGAAAAAACTCGTAATATCGGTATCATGGCTCACGTCGATGCTGGTAAAACAACTACAACTGAGCGTATCCTTTACTACACTGGTAAGATTCACAAAATCGGTGAAACTCACGAAGGTGCGTCACAAATGGACTGGATGGAGCAAGAACAAGAACGTGGTATCACTATCACATCTGCCGCTACAACAGCTCAATGGAAAGACACTCGTGTAAACATCATCGACACACCAGGACACGTGGACTTCACTATCGAAGTTCAACGTTCACTCCGCGTTTTGGACGGTGCTGTAACCGTTCTTGACTCACAATCAGGTGTTGAACCTCAAACTGAAACAGTTTGGCGTCAAGCAACTGAATACGGAGTTCCTCGTATCGTATTCGCTAACAAGATGGATAAGATCGGTGCTGACTTCCTTTACTCAGTAAGCACACTTCATGACCGTCTTCAAGCAAACGCTCATCCAATTCAATTGCCAATCGGTGCTGAAGATGACTTCCGCGGAATCATTGACTTGATCAAGATGAAAGCT
The DNA here is from genome assembly GCF_029589235.1 of Streptococcus taoyuanensis. Lineage (NCBI taxonomy): Bacteria > Bacillati > Bacillota > Bacilli > Lactobacillales > Streptococcaceae > Streptococcus > Streptococcus taoyuanensis. The sequence continues at coordinate 88,140 of NZ_JARQVW010000005.1, read as the reverse complement.
GAAATCTATACTAACGACCTTGGTACAGATATCCTTGAAGAAGATATTCCAGCTGAATACCTTGAACAAGCTCAAGAATACCGTGAAAAATTGGTTGAAGCAGTTGCTGAAACTGATGAAGACTTGATGATGAAATACCTTGAAGGGGAAGAAATCACTAACGAAGAATTGAAAGCTGGTATCCGTAAAGCTACAATCAACGTTGAGTTCTACCCAGTACTTTGTGGTTCTGCCTTCAAGAACAAAGGGGTTCAATTGATGTTGGATGCAGTCCTTGACTACCTTCCAAGCCCACTTGATATCCCTGCAATCAAGGGTGTAAACCCAGATACAGACGAAGTAGAAGAACGTCCAGCATCTGATGAAGAGCCATTTGCAGCTCTTGCCTTCAAGATCATGACTGACCCATTCGTAGGTCGTTTGACATTCTTCCGTGTTTACTCAGGTGTCTTGAACTCAGGTTCATACGTCTTGAACACTTCTAAAGGTAAACGTGAACGTATCGGACGTATCCTTCAAATGCACGCCAACACTCGTAAAGAAATCGAAACAGTTTACTCTGGAGATATCGCTGCTGCCGTTGGTTTGAAAGATACTACAACTGGTGACTCATTGACAGATGAAAAAGCAAAAATCATCCTTGAATCAATCGAAGTTCCAGAACCAGTTATCCAATTGATGGTTGAGCCTAAATCTAAAGCAGACCAAGATAAGATGGGTATCGCCCTTCAAAAATTGGCTGAAGAAGATCCAACATTCCGCGTTGAAACAAACCCTGAAACTGGTGAAACAGTTATCTCTGGTATGGGTGAGTTGCACTTGGATGTCCTTGTTGACCGTATGAAACGTGAATTCAAGGTTGAAGCTAACGTTGGTGCCCCTCAAGTATCTTACCGTGAAACATTCCGCGCTTCTACACAAGCACGTGGATTCTTCAAACGTCAATCTGGTGGTAAAGGTCAGTTTGGTGATGTTTGGATCGAATTTACTCCAAACGAAGAAGGTAAAGGATTCGAGTTCGAAAATGCGATCGTCGGTGGTGTGGTTCCACGTGAATTCATCCCTGCAGTAGAAAAAGGACTTCAAGAATCTATGGCGAACGGTGTTCTTGCTGGTTACCCAATGGTTGACGTGAAAGCTAAGCTTTACGATGGTTCATACCACGATGTCGACTCATCTGAAACTGCCTTCAAGATCGCTGCATCTCTTGCACTTAAAGAAGCTGCTAAGACTGCACAACCAGCTATCCTTGAACCAATGATGCTTGTAACCATCACAGTTCCTGAAGAAAACCTTGGGGATGTTATGGGTCACGTAACTGCTCGTCGTGGACGTGTAGATGGTATGGAAGCACACGGTGCAAGCCAAATCGTTCGTGCTTATGTGCCACTTGCTGAAATGTTCGGTTACGCTACTGTCCTTCGTTCTGCAACTCAAGGACGTGGTACCTTCATGATGGTATTTGACCACTACGAAGATGTACCAAAATCAGTACAAGAAGAAATCATTAAAAAAGCTAAAGGTGAAGCTTAATTTACCAAAGCTAAAAAACTCTTCCCGCTTTGGGAAGAGTTTTTCTTTGTTCCATAAGTGAGGACAAGTAAAAAAGTGCTCTTCCTATCGAACAATACTTTGTGAAAAACTTTAATAAAAGAGGTGGTGATCTATGATAAATCTTGCTTTTCGTTGGGAAATAGTTGCTTTTTAATGCAATAAAGTATATAATAGAGACTGTTAAAAGATGTTTGGCGCTGTGTCAAGTTACTCTTTTCACAAAAAATTTTTTGATTTTCATAAGGAGGAAATCACGAATGGTAGTTAAAGTTGGTATTAACGGTTTCGGTCGTATCGGACGTCTTGCTTTCCGTCGTATCCAAAACGTAGAAGGTGTTGAAGTTACACGCATCAACGACCTTACAGATCCAGTTATGCTTGCACACTTGTTGAAATACGATACAACTCAAGGTCGTTTCGACGGTACTGTGGAAGTTAAAGAAGGTGGATTCGAAGTTAACGGTAAATTCGTTAAAGTTTCTGCTGAACGCGATCCAGAACAAATCGACTGGGCTAACGACGGTGTAGAAATCGTTCTTGAAGCAACTGGTTTCTTTGCTACTAAAGCAGCTGCTGAAAAACACTTGCATGCTGGTGGTGCTAAGAAAGTTGTTATCACTGCTCCTGGTGGATCAGATGTTAAAACAGTCGTATTTAACACTAACCACGATATTCTTGATGGTACTGAAACAGTTATCTCAGGTGCTTCATGTACTACAAACTGCTTGGCTCCAATGGCTAAAGCTCTTCAAGATAACTTCGGTGTTGTTGAAGGATTGATGACTACTATCCACGCTTACACTGGTGACCAAATGATCCTTGACGGTCCACACCGTAAAGGTGACCTTCGTCGTGCACGCGCTGGTGCTGCTAACATCGTTCCTAACTCAACTGGTGCTGCTAAAGCAATCGGTTTGGTTATCCCTGAATTGAACGGTAAATTGGACGGAGCTGCACAACGCGTTCCTACTCCAACTGGATCAGTTACTGAATTGGTAGTTGTTCTTGAAAAGAACGTTACTGTTGATGAAGTAAATGCAGCTATGAAAGCAGTAGCTAACGAATCATACGGTTACACTGAAGATCCAATCGTTTCTTCAGACGTTGTAGGTATGTCTTACGGATCATTGTTTGACGCAACTCAAACTAAAGTTCTTGACGTTGACGGTAAACAATTGGTTAAAGTTGTTTCATGGTATGACAACGAAATGTCTTACACTGCACAACTTGTTCGTACTCTTGAATACTTCGCAAAAATTGCTAAATAATTCATGTGTATGATGAGAGGAGGGAAACCTCCTCTTTTTTTGTACTTTTTTTAGGGCTTTCTCATCATATTATAGGAATTGCTAAAATTGATTGACAGTGCTAAATAGATTAGGGTATCCTATCCTTGATTGGAGATTTCTAATACAAGAAAATGAAAGCGATTACAGATCGTGGAGGAAGGAGCCAATGGAAATCGCTCAAGAAAAAGAAAAAAACCATACAAGGAGGTCAAGATGAAAGGTCATCTATTTGAAAAGAAAGAACGATTTAGTATACGAAAATTCAGTGTGGGAGTTTGCTCCGCATTGATTGGGTTAGCATTTTTAGGAACAGGCGCTGTCTCTGCAGATGAGACGGTTTCTACTAGTGAACAACCCTTAGAAACCTCTTCAGTAGCGACCAAAGACGTCAATCATCTAGTTAGAGAAGCTGGCGTCTATACTGCAGATGCGGCTTTACCTGCTGCAGAAACGGAAAAACCAGCCGCAGAAGTGGTCGCTCCAGAGGCTAGTCCTACAAGTACAGAAGCTAGCTCGGCGACTACAGATCATACAGTTGTTTCAGAGACTGAAAAACCGAAAGCTGCTGCTGAGAAAGTGGCCGATTTACCAACCAATGAAGAAAAACAATTGAGACCCAAAGAAGTTAAGTTCGATACTTGGGACGATCTCTTGAAGTGGGAACCAGGAAAACGAGTGGATGACGATATGAACAGAGCAAGTGTCCCACTTGCGAGTCGTTTTCAAGGGAAACAAATTAATGAACAAGCCAACCCTGAAGCGAAGATCCAAGCACTGTCAAATATGAACTCCAAAGCCAAGGATCATGCGTCTGTCGGCGGGGAAGAATTTAAGGCCTATGCTTTTGATTACTGGCAATATTTGGATTCCATGGTCTTTTGGGAAGGGCTGGTTCCATCAGCAGATGTGATCGATGCTGCCCACCGAAATGGGGTTCCTATTTATGGGACAATCTTTTATAACTGGTCTAGCAGCATCAAGGATCAAGAACGTTTTGCAGAAACCTTGAAAGAAGATAGTGAAGGCTCTAAAACTTTCCCGATCGCCCGTAAATTAGTCGAACTTGCCAAGTACTATGGCTTTGATGGTTACTTTATCAACCAAGAAACGACCGGAAATCTTGTAGAACCATTGGGTCCAAAATTGAGAGATTTTCTTCTTTATACCAAGGAATATGCGAAAAGTCTGAACTATCCGATTAAGTATTCTTGGTATGATGCTATGACCTATGAATATGGCCGTTACCATGAGAATGCGCTGGGAGAATACAACTACAATTTCATGCAGCCAGAAAATGGGGAAAACCCAGTGGATACCTTCTTTGCTAACTTTAACTGGGGCAAATCAGAAGTGGATTATTCCATCAGTACAGCCAAATGGATTAAGCGCAATCCTTATGATGTTCTAGCTGGACTTGAGCTCCAAAAAGGTGGCTCTTATAAGACTAATGTAGACTGGAATGCCATTTTAGATGAACATGGCAAGTTGCGTCTATCTCTTGGTCTTTATGCGCCAGATACCATTACAGGTCTAGGAAAGACTGGAGAAGGTTACCATACTCATGAAGATCTATTCTGGACAGGTTTCCAAGGAGATCCGACTAAAGGAAAACCAGCAGACCAATCTTGGTACGGAATGTCTAATTTGGTTGTGGACAAAACCCCAATCACTAGTGAAGATTTCAATACTTCCTTCAATACTGGTCACGGAAAACACTGGTTTGTGGATGGCAAGATTTCTAAAGAAGGGGAATGGAACTACCGTTCTGTTTCTGGCTACCTTCCAACATGGCGTTGGTGGGTAGAGCATAGTGAAGATAGTACACCATTAAAAGGTCGCTATGATTTTGATCAAGCTTACAATGGAGGAAATTCTCTAGCTTTTGAAGGAGATTTAAAAGCCAATAGCAGTCAAAATGTCATGCTCTATTCGACCAAGATTCCTGTGACAGAAACGACAAAATTGAGCGTCAGTCATAAAGGTGGGGTCGGAGCAGCTGCCTGGGTAGCTGTTGCCACCAAAGAAGACTACTCTGAATACGAATGGAAAGAATTAACACCGAGTGCAGATTGGTCCACTCAAACCTTTGATTTGGGAAGTTTGGCTGGCAAGACCATTTATGCTGTGAAGATGTTCTTTGACCATGATACGGATGTCAAAGACTACAAATTTAATCTCGGCCAATTGTCGATTACGTCGAACCAAGAGAAACCAGCTACTCCAGCAGAAGTATCCGTTCGGGCAAAACGCCTACAAAATGCGCAAGAAGCAGAAGCAGTCCTCAATTTTAAAGGGGTAGCAGATGCGGATTATTATGAAGTCTATGAAAAAGATGGCGATAACTGGCGTCTCTTAACAGGATCTTCTGCGACAACCGTCTATCTACCAAAAGTTAGCCGTTCAGCAAGTGCTGAAGGAACCACTCAGGAACTCAAGGTTGTGGCAGTTGGAAAGAATGGTCAACGTTCAGATGCGGGAACTGTAGCCTTTGATTGGGGCATGACCGTGTCAGATACCAGTCTACCAAAAGCCCTAGCGCCAAACGTGGTTATCGGAGCCAAAGTGATCGGTTCGAGCTTCCCAGATGCGGATGGTAGTGAAGGCATTGAAGGTATGTTAAATGGGACCATTACCAGTCTTTCAGATAAATGGTCTTCTGCTCAATTGAGTGGAACTGTCGATATCCGCTTGACACAACCACGGACCATTGTTCGTTGGGTCATGGACCATGCCGGTGCTGGTGGAGAATCTGTCGATGATGGCAAAATGAATACCCGTGACTTCGACCTTTACTACAAGGACGAAGCGGGTGAATGGAAGCTCGCTAAGGAAGTTCGTGGCAATAAAGCCCATGTATCTGACATTACACTGGATCATCCGATCAAGGCTCAAGACTGGCGTCTCCATGTCATTACAGCAGATAACGGCACCCCATGGCAAGCCATCCGGATTTACAACTGGAAGATGTATGAAAGTCTAGATACTGAGACGGTCAACATTCCGATGAAACATGCTGCAGCGCAAAACCTAGGTAATCATTTTGTACAAGTCGGTTTCAAAGATGTCCCAGCTAATACTACTCTGACTCTTTATGCCGATAAAGAAGCCACTAGTCCAATTGCGACCATGACAGCCGATCAAGCTGGAAATCTGATCTTTAAACCATTGGCTTTTGAATCAACCCCATCTCTTCTATACTATCGTGCGCAAGAACCTGGTAAAGATATCAGTAATGTTTTGGCGATCGAAGTTCCAAAGAATGATAAAGAAATTGTGGGCCTTCAATTTGAAGATGGATTGACTAAGAAGGTCTACCGGGAAGGCGATGCCCTTTCCTTGAAAGGGGCGACTCTCCGCGTTCATTATAAAGATGGCCAAGCAGATCAACTGGTCAACCTCACCAACTCAGGTGTAGAGATTCATGGATTTGACAGTAGCAAGCTGGGAGAACAACACCTAGAAGTCTCTTACCTTGGTCAGAAATTGGATAAGACCCTCACTGTTTTTGTGGTCAGTGCAGAAGAAGCAGGTGAAAAAGCAGTTGCTGGTCTAGAATTGACCGACAAACCAAAAGTGGAATATATTGTCGGAGAATCATTGGAAAAAGAAGGTGGACGCTTTACAGTCGTCTTTGAAGATGAAACGACCGAAACGCATGCCTTGACAGATGAAGGTGTGGAAGTGACTGGCTTTGATACGACCAAGGAAGGTCGTCAAACCATCACTGTCCATTACAAAGGAGCTAGCACAAGCTTTGATGTCCTCGTCAATCCAAAACCAGCTCTCAACGATGAATACCTCAAGCAAAAATTGGCTGAAGCTGAAGCTGCAAAAGCCAAAGTAGACTTTACTTTTGCGACTCCTGAAGTCAAAGAAGCTTTGCTGGCTGGAATGGCTGCTTCTGAAAAAGTCTTGAAAGAGCATGATACCAGCACACAAGATCAAGTCAATGAGCAGTTGAACCAATTGACCGCTCTCTTGAAAGCCTTGGATGGTCAAGCCAATCTAACAAAAGAAAAAGAAGCTCTCTCTGCTCTGACAACAGAAGCGACTGCTCTATTAACAAGCAAGCCAAATCACCCTTCTGGAGAGGCTTTGCAGGCACTGGTTGAGAAAAATAAAGAGCTCCTAGCTTCTTCAGTGCTCACTCCTGAAGCGCTTGAAATAGCTAAGACAGGTCTAGAGACCTTGATTGCGCTCCTGAAAGAAGATAAGCCAGCGGTCTTTGTAGACCCTGCGACTGGAGTCGAAGTTCAATTCTCCAACTTAGAGCCAACCGTTGTCAAAGGACTAAAAGTCGCAAAAGTTGAAGCCAATCAGGTAGAAAAAGAAGAGCTGAAGGGCCGAGAAGGAATCGTATTTGATATTGAAGGCGTGGATGCAAGCGGTCAAGATATCGATACCCACCATCCATCCCTTGTGAAAATCCCTGTGGATAAGGATAAAGAAGTGGAGCAAGTTCTCTTCTTCCCAGAAGGTCAAGCTCCTCAATCCTTGGCCTTTGAGAGAGTTGGAGATGTAGTCATCTTTACAGCTCCTCACTTTACTCACTATGCGATTGTCTATAAGCCAGCACAAACGGAAGGACCAGATCAACCGATCCAACCAGAGGAACCGGCTAAACCTGATCAGCCTGTTCAACCGGCTCAACCAAATCAACCAGTCCAACCAGCTGCCCCAGTGACTCCGGATCCAGCTAATCCATTGAAGCCTACAGAGTCTTCTCAAGTGGATCAGTTGGCCACAACGACTTCTACTCAACCGGGTCATCAAGAGGAAGAACACAAGGATATGGTCGATCAAGAGATCCATCAGTTGTTAAGTGCCCACCAAGGAGCGAACTCACAGCCAACGGTTCAGCAAGGAACAAAAGATGCAAGTAAAGAAAGTCAATCGGAACACTTGCCAAATACGGCAAGCCTAGAAGCTTCCTTTGCAGCTGAAGCTGTTCTCCTAGCAGCCTTAGGCGGCTTCCTCTTGGCTGGTAAGAAGAAAGAAGAGTAAGGCTTTTACAGGATTCTTTTGTTCACTTAAAAAGTCACTCTCAAAAAAACCTCTCTGGTGAAAACTAGAGAGGTTTGATCTTGTATCTAGAAGTGTCGTTCGGATCCTACGAATTAGAAGGGAAAAGCATTGGATTTTTCTACCTCTTTTACAGCTTTTGTGATATAATTATCATGTATTAAAAAAAGAAGGAGTCATATCTAATGGCAAAATTGACTGTTAAAGACGTTGACTTGAAAGGGAAAAAAGTTCTCGTTCGTGTTGACTTCAACGTTCCTGTAAAAGATGGCGTGATCACTAACGATAACCGTATCACTGCAGCTCTTCCAACTATCAAGTACATCCTTGAACAAGGTGGACGTGCAATCCTCTTCTCTCACCTTGGACGTGTAAAAGAAGAAGCAGATAAAGAAGGTAAATCACTTGCTCCTGTAGCTGCTGACTTGGCTGCTAAATTGGGTCAAGACGTTAAATTTATCCCAGGTGTTACACGTGGTGCTGAATTGGAAGCAGCTGTTAACGCTCTTGAAGATGGACAAGTTCTCTTGGTTGAAAACACTCGTTTCGAAGATGTTGACGGCAAGAAAGAATCTAAAAATGATCCTGAACTTGGTAAATACTGGGCATCACTTGGAGATGGTATCTTCGTAAACGATGCATTTGGTACTGCTCACCGTGCACACGCATCTAACGTTGGTATCTCTGCAAACGTTGAGAAAGCTGTTGCTGGATTCCTTCTTGAAAACGAAATTGCTTACATCAAAGAAGCAGTTGAAGCTCCAGAACGTCCATTCGTAGCTATCCTTGGTGGATCTAAAGTATCTGACAAGATCGGTGTTATCGAAAACTTGCTTGAAAAAGCTGATAAAGTTCTTATCGGTGGTGGGATGACTTACACATTCTACAAAGCACAAGGTATCGAAATCGGTAACTCACTTGTAGAAGAAGATAAATTGGATGTGGCTAAAGCTCTTCTTGAAAAATCAAACGGCAAATTGATCTTGCCAGTTGACTCAAAAGAAGCGAACGCATTTGCTGACTACACTGAAGTGAAAGACACTGAAGGTGAAGCAGTAGACCCAGGATTCCTTGGTCTTGATATCGGTCCTAAATCAATCGCTAAATTCGACCAAGAATTGACTGGTGCGAAAACAGTTGTATGGAACGGACCTATGGGTGTATTTGAAAATCCTGACTTCCAAGCTGGTACAATCGGTGTGATGGACGCTATCGTGAAACAACCAGGCGTTAAATCAATCATCGGTGGTGGTGACTCAGCTGCTGCTGCGATCAACCTTGGCCGTGCAGACAAATTCTCATGGATCTCTACTGGTGGTGGTGCTTCTATGGAACTCCTTGAAGGGAAAGAACTTCCAGGATTGGCTGCTCTTACAGACAAATAATCTAAATAGAATGAAAGAGGCTGGGACAAAAGTCCTAGCCTCTCAATTATTTTTGGATTGTCGAGCAAGACGCAGTGGTTGAGTGGGCTCTACTACGCTGATTTCATCAGCTTTTACACCCCTACTCAACTGTGCGGAGGTGGGACGACGAAATCGAATTCTAACGAATTGCCGATTTCTGTCCCACTCTCTTTTTTCTTTCTATTGATATCTGTTCTCTCCTTTCTGAAAATATGGTAGAATAATAGAAATAGAAAGATAGGTGACCATGGATTACTTTAAACGACACAAATTTGATTGGTCCAAATTCCGTTTGGGGATGAGAACCTTTAAAACAGGGATTGCCGTTTTTATTGTACTACTTATTTTTGGAATATTTGGCTGGCGAGGCCTTCAGATCGGGACTTTGACAGCTGTTTTTAGTTTGAGGGAAGACTTTGATAAGAGTGTCCATTTCGGGGCTTCGCGTGTCATGGGCAACAGTATCGGAGGTTTTTATGCTGTATTGTTCTTCCTTTTAAAAACGTTCTTTCATGGGGCGTATTGGGTGACTCTGATTTTTGTACCCATTGCGACCATGTTAACCATTATGACAAATGTTGCTATGAATAACAAAGCAGGAATTATTGGAGGAGTTTCGGCAATGCTGATCATTACCCTCTCGATTCCTAACGGAGAAACCTTCTTGTATGTTTTTGCCCGAATATTTGAGACCTTTATTGGCGTTTTCGTTGCGATTTTGGTCAATTCGGATGTGGATCGCATTCGCGATTTTCTCAAGAAACACAAAAAACCTATGTAAGATTATGTAACATTTAATCTTGACATAGATTTTTTTTTCGATATAATAGAATAGAAAGAGGAATGGTATGAAGGAAAAGGAATTACGACGCTCGCTGGCAGTCTTTCCGATTGGCAGTGTTATGAAGCTGACCGACTTGACAGCTCGCCAGATTCGTTATTATGAAGATCAGGGATTGATTTCTCCTGACCGGACAGAAGGCAATCGCCGCATGTATTCGTTGGACGATATGGACCGCTTGCTTGAGATCAAAGATTATATCTCAGATGGCTTCAATATTGCGGATATTAAGAAGAAATATGCGGAAAAAGAGCAAGAGCAAACCAAGGTTGTCAGTCAAGAAGAGATCCGTAAGGCTCTTCATCGTGACATTCTTCAGCAAAGTCGCTTCACATCTTCCCCATCGCCATATGGTCAATTTCGTTGATCATTTCATAAGCTTGTAATCTATTTTAAGGAGACAAAAATGTCAATTACTGCTGCAGATATTCGCCGTGAAGTAAAAGAAAAAAATGTTACTTTTATTCGCTTGATGTTCTCTGATATTTTGGGAACCATGAAGAACGTCGAAATTCCAGCTACCGATGAGCAACTGGACAAGGTTCTTTCAAACAAAGCCATGTTTGATGGTTCTTCTATCGAAGGATTTGTCCGTATCAACGAGTCAGATATGTATCTTTACCCAGATTTGGATACATGGACAGTCTTTCCTTGGGGAGATGAAAATGGTAGCGTAGCTGGCTTGATCTGTGATGTCTATACGACAGAAGGAGAACCATTTGCAGGGGACCCACGTGGCAACTTGAAACGTGCCCTTCGTCATATGGAAGAACTTGGATTCAAATCCTTTAACCTTGGTCCAGAACCAGAATTCTTCCTCTTTAAGTTGGACGAAAATGGAGATCCAACTCTTGAAGTAAACGACAAAGGTGGCTATTTTGACTTGGCTCCAACAGACCTTGCAGATAACACTCGTCGTGAAATCGTAAATGTCTTGACCAAGATGGGCTTTGAAGTAGAAGCTAGCCACCACGAAGTAGCCGTTGGTCAGCATGAAATCGACTTTAAGTATGACGAAGTGCTTCGCGCTTGTGACAAGATCCAAATCTTTAAACTCGTTGTGAAAACTATCGCCCGTAAACACGGCTTGTATGCAACCTTTATGGCCAAACCAAAATTTGGAATTGCCGGATCAGGTATGCACTGTAATATGTCTCTCTTTGACCAAGATGGCAACAATGCCTTCTTTGATCCAGAAGATCCAAAGGGCATGCAATTGTCAGAAACAGCTTATCACTTTTTGGGTGGTTTGATCAAGCATGCATATAACTTTACAGCGGTGACAAACCCAACGGTTAACTCTTATAAGCGTTTGGTGCCAGGATATGAAGCACCCGTTTATATCGCTTGGGCAGGACGCAACCGTTCCCCATTGGTACGTGTGCCAGCATCACGTGGTATGGGAACTCGTTTGGAATTGCGTTCAGTAGACCCAATGGCCAATCCTTATGTAGCTTTGGCAGTCTTGCTTGAAGTCGGCCTTCATGGTATTGAAAATAAAATCGAAGCACCTGCTCCGATCGAAGAAAATATCTATGTGATGACACCGGAAGAACGTAGAGCAGCTGGAATCACAGATCTCCCTTCTACCCTTCACAATGCCTTAAAAGCCTTGACAGAAGACGAAGTGGTGAAAGCTGCCTTGGGTGAACACATCTACACCAGCTTCCTTGAAGCCAAACGAATCGAATGGGCAAGCTATGCGACCTTCGTATCCCAATGGGAAGTAGACAACTATTTAGATCTTTATTAAGAAACAAGAGTAAAGAGGCTAGGACAAAAGTCCTAGCCTCTCAATTATTTTTGGATTGTCGAGCAAGACGCAGTGGTTGAGTGGGCTCTACTACGCTGATTTCATCAGCTTTTACAGCCCTACTCAACTGTGCGGAGGTGGGACGACGAAATCGAATTCTAACGAATTACCGATTTTTGTCCCAGCCTCTTTCTGATCCTCAAAAAGTCATCATAAAACCAGTTGAAACAGTGGTCTCAACTGGTTGTTTTGTTAATTTTCGTCATCTGGTGTGAGAATCATTGGGATAATGATAGGTTCACGTTCCGTGCTCTCGTATAAGAATGGGCGAAGGGCATTGACAATCGCACCATTGACGGTTTGGATATTGGCATCTTTGTTCTTCAAGGCGATGCGAATAGCATTGAAGAGAATGCGTTGGCTTTCACGGATCAGATCTCCTGATTCACGCATGTAGATAAAACCACGGCTCAAGATGTCTGGTCCAGCCAGGATCATCTTCGATTTGAAGTCAACAGTCGCAACGGCAAGCACGACGCCATCTTCGGAAAGGTCTCTCCGGTCACGAAGGACAGTAGCCCCGATTTCCCCGATGCGATTTCCATCGACATAGATATCTTGGGCATTGAAACTTCCTGCGATCCGAGCAGAGTTGGCTGTAAGAGCGAGGACATCACCATTACTCATAATGAAGATATTGTCTTTTTCTACTCCGCAATCACGCGCAAGTCCTGCGTGGATCTTCTGCATCCGGTATTCACCATGGACAGGCATAAAGTATTTTGGTTTGATCAAGCGGAGCATGAGTTTTTGTTCTTGTTGTCCCCCGTGTCCAGAAGTATGGATGTTGTTGATCTTCCCGTGAATAACCTCTACACCCGCTTCAGAAATCGTATTGATCAATTTATTCACACTGGTTGTATTTCCAGGAATCGGACTAGAAGAGAAGATTACGGTATCTCCTGGTTGGAGTTGCACTTGGCGGTGCGTTCCGTTGGCAATCCGAGAGAGGGCTGCCATTGGCTCTCCTTGGCTTCCTGTACACATGATCAGGATTTCATTGGCCGCATAGTCTTTGATCTCATTTGGCTCGATAATGGTTCCAGCAGGGACCTTGATATAGCCAAGCTCGATTCCATTGACGATGGCTTTTTCCATTGAGCGTCCAAAGACGACGATCTTGCGACCTGTCTTGACAGCTGCCTCAGCTGCTTGTTGGAGACGGAAGATATTCGAAGCAAAGGAAGCGAAGATGATGCGTCCGTGGATGCCTTCGATGATCTTCATGATGGATTGGCCAACCACTTTTTCAGAGTTAGTAAAGGTTGGGATTTCCGCGTTGGTTGAGTCTGAAAGCAGACAGAGAACGCCTTCTTCCCCAAGGGCCGCCATACGATGGAGGTCAGCCGGTTCCCCAACAGGTGTGAAGTCAAATTTGAAGTCTCCGGTACAGACAATCTTTCCTTGAGGGGTGTGAATCACAATTCCCAAAGGTTCTGGAATCGAGTGAGTCGTACGGAAGAAGGTTGCTTTAAGATTTTTAAATTGAAGCTCAGTGTTTTGGTTGATTTCGTAGAGTTTGGCATCACGAAGAAGCCCGTGCTCTTCTAATTTTCCACGGATTAAGGCAAGCGCCAAAGGCCCAGCATAGATAGGGACATTGGCTTGCTTCAAAAGGAAAGGAATCCCACCAATGTGGTCTTCGTGCCCGTGGGTAATGAGGACCGCTTTGACGCGATCGATATTGTCAACGATATAAGAGTAATCTGGGATTACATAGTCGATCCCAAGGAGGTCATCTTCTGGAAATTTGATCCCGGCATCGACAATGATGATTTCATCTTGGTATTCGATCCCGTAGGTATTTTTTCCGATTTCTCCAAGTCCACCAATGGCAAATACACCAACTTCTTCAGGTTTTAAGGTATAAGCCATGGATTAGTACTCCGTTAGTTCAAAAGCACCTGACTCTTTCTCGTAAGCAAGGTGTTGCTCAGAAAGTGGTGTGATAAATTCAATGTTGAAATCTGTGTTTGCTTCAACCAATTGACGTGCTTGGATGCGTCCTTCGCGTTCGTTTGGTGCATCAATATCGAGATAAAGTGCATGCGTTGTTTCACGACGAGGGTTGCGGTCTTTTGTTTCCTGATAAAAAACTTTGTAAATCATGAAGTAATTTTCCTTTCATTATTTCGGTCCATTTGTTAGCTGCGAAGGAGTGCAATCACTAGAGTTTCCTACTCGCAACCAGTGGACCTGATTCGATACAATTAATTATCATTATATCATAAATTCGCCTGTAAGTAAAAGATAGACTGGAAAAGTCAGAGAGGCAAAGACCTATAATAGAGAAGCTTTTGAGCGGTTTTGGATAGGAAAATCCTGCGCTCTAGAGGAGAGTTTCGCTGGGATTTGAAGGGAATTTGTAGTATAATATAATCCAGTTCAAGAGGAGTAGGAAATGAAATTATTAGCATTTGATACCTCGAGTAAGGCTCTTTCTGTAGCGATTTTAGAAGATGAGACTCTACTTGCAGAAACAACATTAACCATTAAAAAGAATCATAGTATTACCTTGATGCCGGTCATCGATTTTTTGATGCAACAGATCGACTTGACACCCAAGGACTTGGACCGCATCGTGGTGGCAGAAGGTCCTGGGAGTTACACTGGGCTGCGCATTGCAGTCGCAACCGCAAAGACCTTGGCTCATACTTTAGGGATTGAATTGGTCGGGGTTTCGAGCCTCTTAGCCTTAGTGCCAGATGATCTAGAAGGTTTGGTAGTTCCTATCATGGATGCCCGTCGAAACAACGTTTATGCAGGTTTTTACCAAGAAGATCAGCTGGTTGCACCAGAAGGGCATTTTCCATTTGAGGAAGTCCTAGATCGTGCAGCAACGAGTGAGCAGGTCACCTTTGTCGGAGAAGTCACTGCCTTTAAGGAACAGATTGCCTCTAGCCTGCCAAGAGCTACTTACTATGAAACCTTGCCAGATGCAGTGAAAATCGGACGTCTCGGTCTCAAACAAGCGCCTCCTAGCCTCCATGATTTTGTTCCTCATTATCTCAAACGGGTCGAGGCAGAGGAGAATTGGCTGAAAGACCACACGGAAACAACGACCTCTTACATCAAGCGTCTATGATGAAAGGAACAATCAGGAAAGGGAGCATCCAGGATGCGGCCGCTATTCTCGCTGTCATGGAAGATGTCTATGAAGCTAGCCCCTGGAAGTTGGAGCAGATTGAAGCTGATTTGGAGCAGGAATCGATTTTCTATTTCTTAGCTGTGGATGAAGGACAAGTCCTTGGGTTTGTTGCCATTCAAGAGACTCTCTATGAAGCAGAAGTCCAACAGATCGCGGTCAAGCGCGCCTTTCAAGGCCAAGGCCTAGCTCAGCAGTTACTCGCGCAGTTGCCGGACCAAAAAGAGATTTTCTTAGAAGTGCGCGTGTCGAATCTACCGGCCCAAGGCCTATACAAAAAAATGCATTTTGAAGAAATTGCACGGAGGAAAAACTACTATCACGATCCCATAGAGGATGCTGTGATCATGAAGAGGAACCCGAATGAAAGATAGATATATTTTGGCTTTTGAGACATCTTGTGATGAGACCAGTGTGGCTGTCTTGAAAAATGACGACCAACTCTTATCCAATGTCATTGCCAGTCAAATCGAAAGTCACAAGCGTTTTGGAGGGGTGGTGCCTGAGGTGGCCTCTCGTCACCATGTGGAAGTCATCACCGCTTGTATTGAAGAAGCCTTAGAAGAAGCCGGCATTACAGAAGCCGATGTCACAGCTGTGGCTGTTACCTACGGTCCAGGCCTAGTTGGAGCTCTTTTAGTCGGCCTAGCTGCAGCCAAGGCCTTTGCCTGGGCGCACGGCCTTCCTTTGATTCCTGTCAATCATATGGCAGGGCACTTGATGGCCGCTCAAAGCGTCGAGCCCTTAGAATTTCCACTTTTGGCCTTGCTGGTGAGTGGAGGGCATACCGAGCTGGTCTATGTCAGTGAAGCGGGTGATTATAAGATCGTCGGAGAGACCCGTGATGATGCTGTCGGAGAGGCTTATGACAAGGTCGGGCGCGTGATGGGCTTGACCTATCCAGCAGGACGTGAGATTGATCAGCTGGCCCACCAAGGGGCTGATATCTACGATTTCCCTCGGGCCATGATCAAGGAAGACAATCTGGAATTCTCCTTTTCAGGACTCAAATCGGCCTTTATTAATCTGCACCATAACGCGCAGCAAAAAGGAGAAAGCCTCTCCAATGCAGACTTGTCAGCGAGTTTTCAGGGCGCCGTACTGGACATTCTCATGGCCAAGACCAAGAAGGCTTTGGAGAAATATCCAGTCAAGACTCTAGTCGTCGCTGGTGGAGTCGCAGCCAACCAAGGTCTTCGTGAACGCTTGGCTTCTGACATCACCGATGTTAAGGTCATCATTCCGCCTCTGCGTCTCTGCGGGGACAATGCAGGGATGATCGCCTATGCCAGTGTTAGTGAATGGAACAAAGAAAACTTCGCAGGTTGGGACCTCAATGCCAAACCAAGTCTAGCCTTTGAAGGAATTGAATAAGAAAAAGGAGCCAATTGGATGTGCGATTCCAATGGCTTTTTTGCTGGGATCTCACCAACTAGTAGCGGATTTGCGAGTCGAAAGAAAATTCGGTATGATAGAAGGAATAAAAGATTGAGGAGGAAGAGAATAGATATGAAGAAAGAGAAGAGCTCTAAATATAGAATTGGTACGATGCTTGTCTTTGCGGTCTGTTTGCTACTGGTTGCAGGATGCGAATCACAAAAGAAAATTGAAAAAAGTGATAAGAGTAAAGAGTCATACGAATTTTCGGTCTATAATGCGAAATCCGATATTAAAGACTTTCAATTTATACATGCTAAAAATGGGATTGTGGTCGAATGGAAGTTTGATGAAAAAGAACGGAAGAAATCTTTGAAGTCTCCCGATTCATCAGATTGGGTTGAGGTGAACTCTAATTATTTGGTTAGACAAAGAAACAGAGTAAGAGGTATTATTCCATCGAAAAAAATGAAGTCGGATGAATGTGCCCATTTAGAGATTTATGATTTGACAGGGAGTAAGGCGAAACGAAAGGAAGTCGATCTTTGGAAGATGATGGTGGAGTATGTAAAAAATGATGATTTCGAACTCTATGGATCTTTTCCAACTCTTCGAAAAATGAATGGGAATGATTACGCTATCATTAAAATTATGAAGCAAACTCAGCCACGTTATTTTTTGCTTAATCTTAAAACCCTTAAAATTGATAAAGAAATAACGGAAGAAGACGTGAATGAGAAAAATAGAGTGTATCTCTCAATTTCTACCCGTAAAGGCTACACTGCTGGAGTTCTTCCGTTTGATAATGGTTTTTGGAAGAAGGAATCTTACAAAGGGAATATCAATTTAAAGGCATCCTATCCGACTGCATTTAACCTCTTTTCAAAACCAGAAGGTTTTGCATATAAAGTGATTAATTCTGAGAATGGTGTGATTACGAATGGGAAAGAACTGATAGATCTAGAAACAGAATTTCTTACATTAGGTTCCTCTGTGTACGATTATGCCTATCTACCTAAAGAACTGAGTGTAGAAAATAAAGATACGAAAATCTCTCAGTTCGATGAGATTCAAAAGTATTATAACGGTAAACCTATTTCAAATTGGTACTGAGAGAATATTTAGAAAACATACAAGGATAGTGAAAAAGAGGTTGTTATGCAAACAATGATTAATTTAGGGATATGGGAGAACAAGAATTACCATTTTGATTGGGAGGGAAAAGTCATACTAGAAGAGACATCTTCTCCTAACTACTGGTCTTATGTACTGCTCCCTATTACATTATTTATTATTAACAAAATTTCGGATGGATTAGCGGAGGCTGGAATATTTGACAATCAGTTGGTCCGAATTGGAACGATTCCAATTTTAGGTGTTATCTCCTACTTCCTAGCTGCGTGGATCATTCGATATTACCATGCAAGCCTGAAATTACAGACATCTAAGTTGGATGAGGATCAGTGCAAGAAGTTAATCAAGGCATTAAAGAGAAGGAAGGTGTACTTTACATTTCTGGTCAATCTTTTTAGGTGCCTAACTGTAGCCGCTACTCTTTTGTTTGTCATTGGAAATGAAACCATTGTAGCACTCTTTTTGATGATTAGTTTTATAGTGATATTTATGTTCAAATTTGATTACCAATTATCCAAATGGCCTGATATGATGGAGAGCATTGCTAAAAAAGTAGAAAAGAAAGATGAGGAAAGTTTATGAGATAGCATAGGTGGTGAATTGAGTGAGTAAAGCCTTATCTGGAAGATTGCGAGAAGAAAGCTGGATTTGATCAGACCGTTTAGGATGCTATGTTGAAAGCATGTAGGAAGTAAATAGGATGTTAGAATATAAAGAAACAAGTATTTTCTGTCACCAACTGGTAGAGTACAATGGCAAAAATTTTCTGTTAGATGCTAGTACCATGAAGCCTAAGCTCTATTATTGGGGGTTGCCAACGGAAGCTATCACTGTTGAGATGATGGAAGTAGATAAAAAAGTTGAAATTCCAGGCACACCCATCAATAAATTAAATGGGGCGACAGTAGCCATCATAGTCCAGCCATTTGTTGGAGTGGTTTATAGTCTCTTAAAAAAGCTATTCAGAGAATATGCCATTAGTCAGCAAATTTTTCTAAAGATAGTCTTATTTGTGGTTGCCATGCTTATATCTTTTGTGCTCTTTCGATTTTCTATAGAGAAGGCTCGTAAAAAGATTAAGAATCTATTTCCTACAGCTACTAAGAGATACAGGGTGACTTTCAAGCCGATACCAGAAAGAAAGCACATTTTTGATGCCCATCTATTGAATCTTGTCTTATTGGCCTGTTTAGCCATGTATTTATTCACCAACAATGGAACAGAAGGGATCTTTTTAGTGATAGGTGGTATTCTTACAGCTTTTCTATTGACCTTCGAATTTGGTAAAGTTCCAGTTCTTTTAGGAGCGAAAACAGGAAATTTAAGGCTTGATAATGTAGAAGAGATAATCATTGAAAAAAAGTAATTAGAATTGAATGAATAAGGAAAAAGGAGTAGAAATGATGAACAAAACGATCGTTTTGTTCATAGCGTTTCTATCATTAACAGCATGCGCCCAGTCTCGATAGGAATCAAAAGATTCTTCACAGAATAAAACGGAGCAGACTTCAAAAGAGTCCTCATCTGTTAAAAATGAGACAGGTTTGCAATTTGTAGTGCCCCCACAGTATGAAGGGAAAGAATCAAATGTAATTGAACTAGGGATGAAATTAACCAAGGAATATCCAGATCTTGGAAATCAAGGAAGCTTATCGATCAACTATACGGGTGCAACTTTCTCATCAAATCAACAAGAATATGCCGTTTTTCTATTGATTAACAAAGCTGGATTTCAAATTGATAAGGATTTTGAGTTTTCATTGAGTTGGAAATATGATGGGCAATTCATTTATCAACATCAACGGATTGGCTATAAAATTAGTGACAGTGGAGTATTGCCGGATCAATCTGCTACGATTTTGACCTTGCCAATATCAAGCGAGCAAAAACAAATTGTCGAGACCATGACACAAGAAGAAAAGATAGCATTAGAGATATCGGATTTAAAAGTAAATCAGTAGGGGAGAGATAGGAGTATAATGAGGGGTTATCCTTTCTATACCAGATCTTCTTTTTCAACCTTTTTTCTTGTGTTATAATAGAGGTCAATGATTCAGAAAGGAGTGAGATAGTGGAAAAAGATTTTTGGCAGGGGGTGAAGGACGCGCTACCGACGGCTTTGGGCTATATCAGTATTGGCCTGGCTTGTGGTGTGGTGGCATCTCCCTATCTTTCTCCTTGGGAGATGGCCTTGATGAGTGTATTGGTCTATGCTGGGGCGGCCCAGTTTGCGATGATCTCTCTGATTGCGGCTCATTCTTCGATCTTGAATATGGCCTTGACGGTGTGTTTGATCAATCTCCGTAATATGTTGATGAGTCTGCATACGTCGTCTGACTTTAAGGATGCTAGTCTCGCTCATACCATCGGGATTGGAAGCCTCCTGACCGATGAGAGTTATGGGGTCTACTTGAGTGAGAAGTTAAAGACGGATACCATTACAGTTCCTTGGATGCATGGGAACAATCTAGTAGGCTATGTGGCCTGGATCAGTGCGACGGTTATCGGAACAGCTCTAGGATCTCTCCTACCTGATCCAAAGGCTTTTGGGCTTGATTTTGCTTTGGTGGCTATGTTTATTGGGATTTTTGCAGCCCAGTTTCAAGGAATGCAACTGACAGAAAAGACCAAGACCATGCTCATGGTGCTGTTAGCAGTAGCAGTGAGTTTCTTTTTCTTACTCTTTTTTGTTTCGCAACCGCTAGCTGTGCTAGCTGCGACCTTGATCGGCTGTTTTGTGGGGGTGGTCTGTGATGCACGTGAATAGTTCTATCTTCATGGCCATTCTGGCCTCAGCACTCGTTACCTGGATTCCTCGGATCTTGCCCTTCCTCTTAGTCAAATACAAGGGACTGCCGGCTCCTGTGACCCGCTTTCTCAAATACCTGCCCATTTCCATTATCTTTGCCTTGGTTTTATCAAGTTTAGTAGATGGGAAAATTGGAAGCCCCCCGCAGCTCCACTGGTTGGACCTAGTAGTGACCATTCCCAGTCTCTTTGTAGCCTTTCGTTACAAAAACCTTATGGGAACCGTTTTGTTTGGAATTGTCTTGATCGCCCTATTACGATTGGTATTCTAAATGGAAAAATATGTTACAAAAAAATTACAATTGTTACAAAAAACTTGATTTTTGTAACAATTGGAGTATAATGGGAGTCAGAAAGATAAAGAGGTGATCGTATGAAAAAATCAATCTTCCGTTGGAGTGCCGCTGTTCTGGTGGCTGCTTCACTTGGTCTAGCTCTCAGTGGTTGTGGTGCAAAGGATAAAAAAACAGCTTCCTCATCCGCAAAAGCATCTACCAGCAAGGTAGAGAAAACAGCCAAAACTAATAGCAAAAAGAGTGCAGCATCTTCTTCTCGGGCAAACGATGCAGCTAGTTCTTCGACTCAAGCCAGTAGCTCGACAGCTACAAAAGACTCTGGTAAGACCGAGAATGCGTCTACTACGACGCAAGCCCCTGTCCCTGCAGAACTGGTGGGAACTTGGGTAGGATCTAGTCCACAAGCGGATTCGATTAAAATGACCGTCGATGCCAATGGGGATGTAACAACAGTGGTAAGTTTCAAAAATGACAGCGAACCGACTCGGACAGCTACCTATACAGCAAGAGCCGTCCAAGCAACAGGCAATATCTATTATTGGAATGTTGAAGGATTTGATGGGGCTGATGCCTTACTTCCTGGGATCACAGGTCTAGGTGGAGCCAACTTCCGATTTGAGCCTGGTTTTGTCTTGGAAGAAGGACACTATACACCGATTGTTTTCACAACGGATCTCAATACAGAATTTGACTACACCAAATACAATGATTTCCGTTTTTCATTAACCAAAGAACAATGAAAAGACGAACTCGATGGAAAATCGAGTTCGTTTTTTTAGATAGATTAACGAAGATAGATGGCTTTGAACAACAAAATAGCCAAGATAGCAGCAAGGATTGGGGCTACAACTGGTACCCAAGCATACCACCATTTTGAATCACCTTTGTGCTCTCCCAAGATAGACTTTGGAAGGAAGGCGTGGACCAAACGAGGACCAAAGTCACGAGCAGGGTTCAAACCAGGTCCAGTAGGACCTCCAAGTGACGTAACAAGAGCCATAACAAGGAAACCAAGAGCCAAGTGAGCAATTCCTAAACCTGAAGCGTGTGCTTGTGATAAAGCCAATTTTGCTGCTGATGTGGTAGCATCAAAGACGCCTCCTTGTTCAGCAGCAGCTTTTTGAGCAAGACCTGCAACCTCTGCACCAAAGAAATGTTTCGTCAAGCCGAGGGCACCAAAGAAAAGGACGAATGATCCAGCAAACTCGTTGATGAAGCCATTAATGGTAGCGGCTTTGCGTGATTCAGGAGTTCCTTTATCCAAACTAGAAATCGTTGAGAATGTTCCTAAGATGTTGTTAGGATTTTCAGTTTGGATGTAGTATGGACGGTGAGTCGCAACGACAACCAATTGTCCAAACATAGCTCCAAGAAGTTGGGCAACGATGTATGGTAAAACATTTGCCCATGGGAAGAGTCCGCTAACCGCAAGTCCAAGAGTAAAGGCAGGGTTAATGTGGTTTCCTGAAACATTACCGAACATCAAGGCTGGAATCATTACTCCCATCCCATATCCGATCGCAATGACAAGCCAACCGCTTTGATGACCTTTAGTTCCTTTTAATTCGACGTTTGCAACTGCACCATTTCCGAGGATAAGTAGCAAAGCCGTTCCAATAAACTCTGAAAAGAGTTTAACACTAAAATCAAAATCCATGATTCTAATAATCTCCTTTATAAATTTTATACCAATCCATTCTATCAAGTAAATACTAACTTGTAAAGAATTTTTAAAAATTTTATTTCAATAGATGAAGAATAAAGTTAGTGAATTTCTATCAGTAATGAGGGCTCCCTGCTACCCAACCGGTGCAGAGGGCGGATGTAATATTAAAACCGCCTGTATGGGCATTGATATCTAGGACTTCTCCTGCAAAGTGGAGTCCAGGAACGAGCTTACTTTCTAGGGTTTTAGGATTGATTTCTTTGAGGCTGACACCACCCTTGGTCACAAAGGATTTGGCTAGAGACATCTTCCCAGTGACGGGGATGGGCAGCTCTTTGATCTTTTGAATGAGCTCTTCTGTCTGAGGAGGAGTGAGTTGCTTGGCTTTTTCAGGGAATCCTTGCGCCAAGAAATCAGCTAACCGTTCAGGAAGCAGAACTTTGAGACTATTTTTAATCGCCTTTTCTCGATGCTCTTCTAGAAAGTCTTTTAACTCTTGAGAAGAAGTGGTCGGAAGGAGGTCCAGAGATAAGATTTCACCGCCTTTAACAAAGCTGGACATCCGAAGGGCTGCAGGGCCAGAAAGTCCAAAATGGGTAAAGAGCAGGTCGTGTGTGATGATGTGTTTGCCGTAGCTGAGGGTCACATCTGTCAGAGAGATCCCTTGGAGGGCCTTGTGTGGAAAATCTGTCAAAAGAGGACTTTCTGCCGCTTCGAGATCTGTGATGGTGTGTTTAAAGTGGCGGGCAATTTCGTGTCCGTAGCCAGTAGAGCCGGTAGAGGGGTAGGATTTGCCTCCAGTCGTAACGATCAGCTTATCGGCTGTCCAAGTGTTTTCAGATGATTTGACGATGAAGATGTCTTCTGGCTTGGTGACAGAGACCACTTCACAGTTGGTGGCAATGCTAGCACCAAGCTCAAGGATTTTATTTTCTAAGGCTTGAATAATGGTGCGAGATTGATCACTAGCAGGAAAGACCCGGCCATGGTCTTCGACTTTTAGCTTGACGCCATTATCGGTGAAAAATTGGATGATATCATGATTATCAAATTGGGAAAACACACTGTAAAGGAAGCGCCCATTTCCAGGGATACCGGCCATCAAATCGTCTAAGGTTCCGTTGTTCGTGACATTACAGCGACCTCCTCCGGTACCAGCAAGTTTCTTACCGAGCCTTTTATTTTTTTCGATCAGTAGTGTAGGTTGGCCATAAGAGGCGCTGGCAATGGTCGCCATCATACCTGCTGGGCCACCACCGATGACAATGGTGTGAAAATGAGTCATGTAGATCCTTTCATGTTAACTTAACCGTTTTTGGTTTCATTGTATCATAAAATGGATGTCATGAATCAAAATAGTAGCTTCAATTTTTGGTAATTTGTTTTATTTTTTTAGAAAAAAGCTTGCAAATTTTCCGAAAAGGAGTAAACTGATAGGGATAAATGGATGTTTACTTCTAAGTAAGCAGAAGCGAGGATACGAATCCTTATTGGAAATGATCCAAAAAAAGGGAGATGAAGATGAAATTATATGTACAACTGACGATTATATTCACGATTTCATTAATTGGTGAAATCATTTCTGATGGGTTGCACCTACCAATTCCTGGAAGTATGATCGGGCTGTTGATCCTATTTTTATTATTACAGTTTAAGTTACTACGCATGCGCCACGTCAATATGGTAGGAAATTTTTTATTAGCAAACATGACTATTTTATTTCTTCCCCCTGCTGTCGGTATCATGGATAAATTCCATGTGATCGCTCCTTATCTATTTCCGATTATTTTGATTCTAGTTGGAGCCTTGGTTATCAATGTGGCTTTAATTGCAATCGTGGTTAGTTTTATAAAAAATCGTTTTGAGGGTGATTATCCAGAAGGGGGACACAATCGTGGCTAATTTTGCGAGTAATCCTTTATTTGGGATTGTCTTATCTATTTGGGCTTATTTGATTGGGATGTTAATTTTCCGCAGATATCCCCATCCAATAACAACGCCACTTTTAGTGGCTACAGTAATCGTTATCTTATTCTTAATGATTACAGGAATTTCTTATAAAGATTACTATGTCGGTGGTTCCCTGTTAAATCAGTTGATTGGACCATCGACAGTCGCCTTGGGGATTCCTCTCTATAAAAGTTTCCATTTGATGAAGCATCATGCACGGAGTATTTTGATCGGCTCAACAGTAGCGGTTATTGTGAATACGATTTTTACAGCCTTGATTGCGAAAGCATTTGGAATGAAGTACTTTCTAGCCATTTCGCTCTTTCCAAAATCGGTTACGACTGCAATGGCAGTTGGGATTACTGAAAAAATGCAAGGAATTACGACCATCACTCTTGTGGTAGTTGTAGCAACTGGATTATTAACAAGTGTCTTGGGTCCAACGATATTGAAACTGTTAAAAATAAAAGATCCAGTAGCTATTGGTTTAGCCCTTGGAGGAACTGGACATGCAGTAGGAACAGGGACGGCATTTAAGTATGGTCATGTGGCCGGTGCTATGGCAGGATTGGCAATTGGGATCACAGGAATTTTGTATGTGTTCATTAGTCCAATTGTGGCTTCGATGATTTTATCCTAATACATTTTATTATTTTCTGAGAGAGGCTCAAGAAGGGTCTCTTTCATTTTGTAGTGAAAGCTTAAAAATCAATCTAGAGTGAAAGAAGCTTTTCATGATTACTATCCAAAGCTTTTCCAAGCGTCTAAAAAATGGTATAATGAACTGTAAATTTCAGAAGTTGGAAGGAATGTCATTACTATGATGAATATGCAAGACTTAATTTAAGATTCTTTAAGCCTTGTTATCCATAGAAATGTTGATTTTAAAGGATTTAGTCTGCGACATAATTAACAATTTTTAGATGTATTACACTATATTGGACAGTAAATGGACAGTGACAGAGTGTTTGAAGGAGAGAAGAAGAGGCCTAAGGGTCTCTTTTATGTAATTTCTTTGTATAGGAAAGTAACGCGAATCATTAATAAGAATTGGAAAGTCAAATAACCGACCTATTTAATAATAGGCCGGTTATATTTATTTATATCAGTTTATTACTTGTTTTGAATCGCTTCCTTTACTTGGGCAATAGTGACAGGTTGAGAGTCTTTATAAATGACTTTTTCCCCTTTAGTATCAAGAATTCTAAGATATAGTGCAACAAAAAACTCACGAAATCTAAAATAGTGTAAACTGTAAGTATGTATACCGACAAAAAAACCATGAGATTCTATGTGCTACTATCATCTTACCAAAGGAACAGATTAAGATAGATACCTATGTGGAATTAGGGGGAAATTTTCTCAAATTGCAACTAAGATTAGTAGCCATCGTTTTATTATCAGTAGAATGGTGAAACGTTGTTCAAGACAGTATTTAGCTATAAGAGATTAAAAATCTTATGGAGGTTCAGCTAAGAAAAGCATCTTGAACGCCGAAACTAAAAAAGAAATAGGGGCTACTCTAAAAGCTTAATAGTCTCCAAAAACAGATACAAGATTTTTTAAACTAAATAATAGATAGACAGTGACTTTTAAAACAATTTACAATTGGATTTATAGTGGTATGATTCAGATTGAATTATCGACATTAAGACAATAAGGGAAAAGCAGGCAAGTTCAAGAAGCTAGAATGCTATCAAACATTAATTGGAATATTATAATACTCCATCATGTTATCTTTTGTATATTAAAAATTGATCTTTATAAATTTTTGTTTCATCCATCTGTATAACCGATACTCTATCAAAACTTGATCTATCTAATGTTAAGAATGAAGTCCCTACTATTTTTTGTGTATTTAAAGGATTTGTTGTCATAAAAAGATTAACCTCTTTATAGGCGTTAATTACTTTCTGCGTTTCTTCTCGGACTGTACTAACTAATTGAGGATTGTTATATCTGTTACCACTATACTTTTGTTGCGATGAAATTTTTACTGTTGTATTTTCTAAATAGTCAGCTGCTAATTTTTCTAAAGGAATATCATATGTATCACATACTAATAAATTGACAACTTTATTCTTTTTGTTTTCAATTGGATACTCAACAATAATTTCTCCTTTAAATTCATCATATTGCATAACAGATGATTCCGATATAAATTCTGAGAAAACTCCATTAATAATAAGTTCAAACTGCATTGGTATTGATACACCTATAAGTTGTAACTTTCGATAGCCTAATATATTTGCAGCAACCCACAGTCTTTTATAACAGTTATGAAGATATACAGAATGACCATCATTAAATGTTCGCTCTGCATTGTTTTTTCTAAAAATCATTAATAATGAAGTAGATATTAATGAATAAAGAACTATATAAGTAGCGATAGAATTATCAGGAGTTATTTCAAAAATAGTTCTTGTAAAAAAATTGGTATTTGATATTTTTTCAACTTCAACTAGTGTCAAACTCTTCCCAATCAAATAGCAAATAAGAATTGGAAATAGAAAAATTAATACCAATGGTAAATAAAATTTTTGAGACCAAAAAAAGCATTTCTTAAATGATTTATTTTTTATATTCATACGTATTCAATACATCCTTAAAATAGATTAGAGTGGATTGCCACTCATTTGATTCCCTAAAGTAGAATCTCCCAGCCTGAAGCCCAATTATCAAGAAGAATAATTTATCATCATTATCTGAGATAATTTTTTCCCATGATTGAATGTCAACAATAGATGCAGTAGGTATATCTTCAGGATGGGTATGCCATTCTCCAATTAAACTTATGAAACCTGAACTTTTACCAAAATAATCATCTGCAAATTTCTGGTGGTTTGGAGAAGTCTTTGAGAATTTATATCTACTTCTTACATCATTATCCTGTGGTCTTGAAAAATTTATAATAATTATCGAATTATTTAAAAGTCTCTTACCAACAAAAATACCACCTGCTTCAGGTTCAAAACCCAGTTGCCTAAACTCTAGTAATGAATTTAAAATATCAGATGGTATTACAATTTGATATTTATTATTCAGATTTACATATATCAACTTTATACTCTCCGTTACATTCTGGACAAGATGTATTTGTTCTTAAAGCAACATTTAATAAATCACTATTTTTTAAACAATTGTAGTATCGAACACTATACGTAAACCCTTCTTTTCCAAACTGTTTATCTGAACCAATTTCTGATACTAATCTGTTTTCAGAAGAAAATTCCCCAGACAAGTACTGTAAATATACTTCTATAGCTTTATTTGCCAAAGAACTAGGCGCAATAACATTATAAGGAATAAATGAAGAATAACAGCTAGCTAGACGCTTTTCAAATATTTGATTTTTCTCTGCAAAAGAGGCTCTATTATTAACAAGATGCCCATCTTCATAATTCATACACATATAGCATCCGATATTTTGTGGAGAAACTAGTAGGTTATGATACCCAACTCCATATGGATCTAACCAGCAATACAATACCGTTTTTCCAATCTTTCTGAAAAAATGATTAATTTCAAAATTAGTTTTAGTATCTCCGACACAAGAAAAAACAAAATCATATTCACAAAATAAATTTGGATTCTTCCGAACTATTTCTTGAAATCGGATACCCTCACATTCAATTTCTAAATCAGGATTTTCTTTTTTCAATCTATCTTCTAAAGCGTCTACTTTTTGAATATTATCTATTATACTATCCATACCTAAGTAGTGTCTTGAAATGTTATCGACCGTTAAAAAATCAGGATCTATTAAAAGAAGTTTCTCTATACCCATTTTAGATAAATTGTTTGCAACAAATGATCCTACAGATCCAAGTCCAACAATTACAACTTTTTTATTCAGAAAATCATATTCTTGGGATGTCCTACTCACTCTATACTCCTTGTCGAATCTTGTAATATATACTGGAGTAATATTGAAACTCCCATTTTTTGATTTTTTAGCCTTAGAACCAATTTTTTTTCTATCTTTATTTTTTTGTGGTACCTTATTATCAATTTTAAATGGATATTTGGAAGTTCTAGACTCAAAAAGCGCACCAAACAAAACATAATCATTATCAGATATAGGAAGTGATAAAATTAATATGAATGACTTTCGTTTCTTTTTACACCACTTTTGGAAGCGGCGTCTAACGCCCGAAGATAGATTTCCTGTGATCATTTTCTTAAACGTTGCTTCTGATAGTTCATTCAGGGGATTAGGAGGAATCACAGAATTCGAATCTTTAAGTGGAAGTATGTAAACATCTCTACTTTTTTTAGAATGTGGCGCAACACTCCCTTTGAGTTGTGAACCATAATTAAAAAGATGGAATTTCTGATTCGACAAGACTAATTCATATTCCTCAAATGTACTGACCCTGGATAAGTAACTTCGAATCTCTATATATTTTGTTTTTGACTTCAAACAACTGATATACCAATATGACAGAAACTCTTTCCTGAGCTCTTCGGTCATTTTTGGTGTATCCCAACTATCCAGTAATTCCTTTACTTTTTCACAGCAATCTCTTAATAATCCACTTGGATTATTAAAGTCCCAAATTAAATTATCTTCTGAAATGTAACACAATTTCCCTTCGGAACCGACATGGCTGTACCATTTATTAAAATCCATATAATTTGAAAGATAGATTTCAGGAAGTGAATGGGGAAAATCATTAGAAATGATAATTTTTAAGGTAAATTTTTTATATTGATAAAAATAGCATTCCTTATCTTCTAATTCCAGGCACTCTAAAGGTAGTTCGTCAAAGTATATCTGGAATATTTCTTTTTTTTCTAACATACACGCCTCTAAGCACTTGGATAATCACTGATTATAGCCCGAGTTCCAAAGTTTTCTGCTGTCTCTTTTTGTTCAATAACAGGAAAATCATCACCAAACTGTTTACTCAATAATTTTGTAGACTCACTTAAATCAGTAGAATCTATTGCTTCGTCTAGTGAATCTCTTAATTTTTCTAATTTATTCTTAAAGGCTTCCATTTGTATATTTGATACCCTTTCATATACATCAGTATATGGCTTAACCGGTAAGAAAACCTCTAATCTCGGATAAAATAAGTTTCTATCAACATCATATGTATTCGAAAATGAATTAATCATAGTATTTACTAAATTTCTTAAAGCTGAAATATCATCATAGGTAGTATTCCCAGATAGATAGTCTTCATTTTTGCATACAGTAAAATTATTAACAGCAAATACTGAAATACCAATACCAGTTGGTTTGTTATCCTGGTTCTTAAATTTTATATCTTTCCATCTTTTTAAATAGCGAATTACTCTTCGAAATTGTTTTCGGTCTTCTGAGTTTTCCATAGCATTATTTATTTTTTCCGTTAATTCTACAGGGTCTGCTTCCTCCCACTTAATATTTTCTTCTTTACTATTAAGCTTACCTCTAGCCAAAAAATAATTATCATTTTCAACACAATACACCGCAATATCGATATGAACATTATCTTTAGGAAATGATACCGTGACACATGGATTTTTTACTTTAACATTATTTTCTCCAAATTTAGAAACTAATGTATTAAAAATAATTTTCTTTATCTCTTTTGGAGTATTTGAATTTCTATCAATTTCAAATCTCAAACCTCTATCTAAATCGTAATCCCCATCCTCTAATGGTAAAATCCCCGTGAAAGTTGAGTAACTCCCTTGATTAAAAAAACTCTTTTCAAATTCCGAAACGCCATTATTAATTATTTCTTCAACCTCTTCACGTTTTTCGATTAAAACCTGTTTATCTTTTGCGTCTAGCTTAATGGTATCGTGAAATTTAATAAACTGTGACTGCAAAGTATCCATAAACTCCTCCTTAAAGTATTTTATTAAATCTACTCTTAATTATATCATTCTATGTAGTAGTATTTGTTGAATATCCATTTATAAACTAATTAAGTATATAGTTGAGTATGATTTTAAATTAAACTATTATGACTATTCCTCACCCAACTCCTTCAATCGTTCCTGTCCCAACTTCAACATCTCTTCCTCCACCTTACTCCATTTTCCAAATAGGCATTCGTGTAGAACTTCTGCTGCTGAGATCTGATCTACTTCCGAATCATAAACACACGATTGATCTCTTTGATAAATTTGAATTTGATTAAAAATCTTATCATTTTCCAACTCTCGTAAGTTATCAACTAAATGTTCTACAATTCCATCATGGTGCTCTTTGGGAGTCGCTCTAGCTTGAATAGGGTCTATAGCATGGAGCTCTTCATAGCGTATCAAGGTACTGAGATAGGACAATTCTGGCTTAGTCCCAATCAGTGCAAGTGAGACTTGGTAACCTCTAATTGCCAATAATTGTGCCGTTTTTCTAGGAACTTCTGTTGTTCTCAAGGTGCCCTCGATTAACAAATGATAACCTTGTTTACTCAATTCATCTACGAGATATTCAACCATTTTTCCCGCAAACACTTTGGTATAATCCACACTATCTTTGCCATACTTTTCCTGTAGGCCAAGGTAGTTCGGATGAAAAGAGCGATAACTATCTCCATCAATGATAATGATATTACCTTGAAATTCCCTTTGTTTAATACGATGAATCGTTGTTTTCCCAGCACCACTCTGTCCACCTAGCAAGATAGCCTTGGGCTGAGACGAAGTTGTTTTACCACGAGTTAAAGAACGAACGAGTCGTCTGGATGCTCGTTCAAAATCATCTTGACTAAATTCTTCTAGTTTCATTAAGCCACCACCAGATGAGTTGCTTGTTCTAGCATCCGTTCAATGCCATCCAAATAGCCATTATATCGCTCTACTTCATCAAAAGTCCCCACAAGATAAATCTTCGTGTTCAGCAAATCAGATAAATCATCGCTCATTAGAACCCAAGGATTAGAAGTATCATCATATGAAATTCCTAGCTCATCTTGAAAACGATAAAGTTGCGCTAAGATATTCGCCCCTCGTTCTTTAATCACTTCAATTTTCAGGGTCAACTGGTAATCTTCTACTGGTGTGAGCATTTTTTCCTCCCCTACGATATCGATATAGGAAACATTAAATTTCTGGCAGATACGATCTATTAATTCTGTCGAAATTGAACTTGTTCCATTTTCATAACGACTTAGGCTATTTCGAGAGATGCCAACAATCTTTGCGAACTCAGGCTGGGTTAGGTCATGTGTTTTACGTAACGCTTTAATATTTTCTCCGATCATGAGAGCCCTCCTTTTATTTATTTCTATTATAGCACAAAAAAGATATACGCACCATTTTTGGTGCGTTGTTACTAATGGATAGAATACCACATATTTAGTCATTGAAGAAAAAGTACTATGAGGCTGTTCAAAAAGTCTTTAAGAATATAAAAAAGTAAGAAAACTACAATCGAAAACATATTGGAGATATGAATCTATGATATACTAGTGATAATAAATAGTTATCGGTAGGAGAATGTCATGAAGTTTATCAATCGTAAAGAAGAGCTCCGTAATTTACAAAAAGATTACACTAATAATTTGAATCGTGGATTGAATCAAGTTTATATCATTAAAGCTGATTCCGGCGTAGGGAAATCCGAATTTATTAAAGAAATATCTAAGAAACTAAACTTATCTTTTATAGAAGTTTTTCCATTAGATGATAGCAATGATTTTTCAACATTTAAAAGATTTGTTATAGAATTGGATAAAATCAGTAGCGAGTATGGTTATGATGATTTTAAAGAATTTTACACCAAAAAAATGACTAGTGATAAAGCTATTAAAATATTGCTGAAAATTTCAGCAATATTTGGTAAAGCATTTATTGGAACATTTTTTAAAGATAATAATATTGGACTAGAAGTGTCAGAGATTGACTTACCTTCATTGATAGAAGAACCTACTCAATATGAGACATTTGTGCTAAAAGCTCAAGTGGAAAATCTCTTTGAATATGCTAATTATGTTCTAAAACAGAGAAAATTATCTATTTTGTATTCACAAGCCTCTCAGATTGATCGTTCTTCTTTGGATTTATTTAATAAATTAATAGTTACTTCTCAACAATGCCTGTTTATTTTTGAATGTGACGATAACAGAGTGGAGCAGTATTTGAAAAATAGTAGTAAATTTTTTCTTAAAACATATCACTTAAATCGACTTTCTAATGAACATATTCTTCATTACATCCAACAATTAACTGAAGAGTTAGAATTGCATTATGAGCAAATTGATTTTACAATTTTACATGATAGTATTGAAAAAGGAGATTTAGCAGAAATCTCCACAATTTTAAAGGATTTTGATGATAGAGTACGGTTGGATCGGACAGTAAAATTACAGACGATTAAACAAATTGTTGAAGAATTATCAGACAAACAAACAGCCCTTTTAATCTTACTTTCCTTAACAAAGAATAGGTTAGCTCAAGTTGATTTGATGGAAATTTTATCCCAACTATACGGGGAGTTTGATTCGGAAAATATTGATTTTCTAGTAAATAAAGATTTACTAGAACGAAATCACTCTTCCTTATCAATCCCTAATTTTATAGATATGGTTGTTAGCCCTACAACATTTTCCCCTAAGTTAAGACTAGCTCTAAGCTCTCTTTTGGTTAAATATATTAACCAAAAGTTATATGAAACCAATAATGCTGAATATCTTGATATTTTAGTTGACCATTATTTACTTCACCGCCAATTTTTACAACTCAAATCTATTTTCCCTAAAATTCGAGAGAGATTGATAAGAATTGATTCACAAGAAGGGCGTGTAGCCTATTTTGAAAAATTCAATCTGATACAGCATGATGTAAAAACAATTGATGAAGATTTTATACTGACACTTGTAAAAATTGCCTATGATGCTAATTTGTATCAACAATCCCTATCTTTAATTAATTTTATCTCTCACAATATTGATAAGGTTGTTTTTGGCAAAGCATTATTACTAAATCGATGTGAAAAATTTGATGCTTCTATTAACTATATTGAAAAAAATATAGTTAAGCTAGATAAAAACTCATCACAATACTTCCAGCTTTCTTTAGTTTTAATAATGAACTTAGTACAACTTGAAAGACGAGAAGAAGCAAAACGTATTTTCGAGGAATTAAGTACGCAACACACTCATCCACTATATCCCTACTTAATCAGATTATCTAATGTTTTTTATAGCCAATTTTCTGACCGTATAAAAATTGTTCAGTCAATTACGGAGAGAATTTTTAAGGAACAAGATTCTGAATTTTCAGGACTTCATGCTATCTATCTAGCTTACTTATATGCTGTAGAAAGAGATGTTTCTCGTGCCGAACAATCTTTAATAACCGCTCGAGACTATTTCGGTGAATCACTTGTATATAATCATATGATTCTTCATAACGAGGCTACAATAAAATTTTATAGTGGAGATATTGATGAAGCAATACCGGAGTTACTTAATAGCGCAAAAATCACCGCATATGATGAATATGACCGATTTGCCATTTACAATAATTTAGTTGTTTATTATTTCTTAAAGGATAGAGTAGGTAGTCTTGAATGTCAGTCAATTGTTGTTGAATTGGAGGAACTCATCTCAAAGACATCTTTTAAGCGTTTTTTGGATAAGATTTACTACAATCTCTATCATTATTATCAAAAAATGTATAACCTCGAAAAAATGGAAGAATACAAAAATAAAATAGAGGAAGATAATATTAAGAATGATTACGAAATGAAGTTAATGTATGAAACTTCGTGGAAACTACCCCTTAATTTAAATGATGAGTAAAGAGTGTTTGTATCATTTCATCGTAGGTATAGCCATTTATGTTGAATGTTTTAGGTACAACAGATTTTGGATACAACCCAGGATTAGCATTGATCTCTATTAGATAAAATTCTGCATTTTTTATTCGGCCATCCACTCGTATCAATTTATTTGGAGACAAGTTCTTATAAAGTTGCTTTAAGTTGATAATATCTTTATCGCTTAAATAGCAACTTTTTTCGATTTCTATACCGATTTTTTGTTTAATCTCTGAAGTATAAGCCTGATACTTGAATTCATTAGATTCTGGAAAAATAAGTTCAACTTCTTCAAAGAATAACTCTCCTTCATTTTCTAAAATAGTAACAGCTACTTCTCTCCCTTCAATGTATTCCTCTACTAGAATACCATCAAAGTCCTTCATTAATTGCTTGAGTCCCATATCTGCCTGTTCCATATTTTCAACAATAGAGTTTTGTGTAATTCCTATTGATTCTGATTCATAGTTCGGTTTAATAATAATTGGATATTCAAAGTTCGATAGAATTTCTTTAGTGTATGAATGATCAAATACTAACAAGCTTTTTGGGACTTTTATACCAAAATTCTCTGCAAATTTCTCTGTCATAAATTTATCTTGACATAAAACTTGTACATATGGGTCTGGGTTGAAATATTTAATTTTATAATTTTCACAAAATGCTGGGACACTCATGTTTCTAATTCGACTGTTATATCCAAAATCAAAATTTAACACAAAGTCGTCTAGGTGATTAAAAACACTTTTTTTGAATCTCTCAAAATTATCGTAAAATATGATTTCATCGATAAATTTAGAAAAACTTTTATGGAGAATATCTCTCAATTCATTGCGAGTGTATTCTCTATTTTCGATAATTTTTGTTTGAATGGATGAATCTGGGTTGACATTTAAAATTACTATTAATCTCATAGTTTCTCCTACCGATAACTATTTATTATCACTATACAAAATGCCCAAATAAGTTTAAAATAACATGATTATTATTAAAGGAGATATTCATGGATTCTAAACTTATTTCTAATTACTTAAGTTACTGCAAAACGCATAAACGTTTAAGCACACATACAATTCGAGCTTACAAAAACGATCTTTTACAATTTTACAATTCAAACTACGATAATGTTGAATCATATATTGAATTTTTAACAAAATCAAATATAAAATCAAACACTCTACGACGAAAAATCGCAAGTTTGAAGGTTTTTTACAGCTATTTAAAATTTCAAGGTATAATTGATGAAAATCCTTTTAATCAACTACGATTTCAATTTCGGAAGGAAAAAATATTACCTAAAACCATTCCTTATGATATTTTAAAAAGTGTC
This sequence comes from Streptococcus taoyuanensis, assembly GCF_029589235.1. Lineage (NCBI taxonomy): Bacteria > Bacillati > Bacillota > Bacilli > Lactobacillales > Streptococcaceae > Streptococcus > Streptococcus taoyuanensis. The sequence continues at coordinate 52,746 of NZ_JARQVW010000005.1, read as the reverse complement.
TACTCAGATTCAGAACAAAAAGTTATCTATTCAAAATCTAAATATCAAAAACAAAAAGCTGAAAGAAATTTACTAATCATTTCCTTATTACTTTCAACTGGCATTCGGATTTCTGAACTTTGTCATATTCATCTTAAAGATATTAATTTTTCAAATAGAACACTTCATATTATCGGAAAAGGAAAAAAAGAACGTATCCTCTTTTTAGGAGACCAAACAACCTTTAGTTTATTGAAAAAATATATAAATAAATACTGCGTCCGACCTAATGACTATTTATTTACTGGTCAAAATCCTCTTAAAGCACTTTCAGAACAAAGTGTCCGTCTAATTTTAAAGAAGCTGGTTAAGAAAAACAACTTATCTATAACTATCACGCCACATATGTTTAGACACAGCTTTGCTACAATGCTACTGGATAAAGATGTAGATATTCGTTATATACAGCAAATACTTGGACATAGCTCTATTTCTGTAACTCAGATCTATACTCATGTATCTCAATCAAAACAAAAAGAAATACTCACTCTGTGTAATCCCATATCTTCCATTCGTTCTCGACCACAAAAGTAAAATAACCATAGCTAAATCAAAGCATTTTGATGATTTCCCTCTAGAAATTTTTACTCTATTTATTTTAAAAGAACAAGTATCTAATTTCATTATTATCAACAAAAGGTAGTTCTATATTTTTGAACTACCTTTTACATATTATAAATATTTTGTGTCTTCTGTTTTATTTAGATTTTGTGATTTTCTCTAGCCAAAGATACACTTTTTTATGAACAATCTTCCAGGAGAACTTTATAAATAATTTCTTATTTTAATTTAGGAAAATAAGAACGATTCTTTACTTTTTTGCGATTTCTATTCCATAACGATCAATCATTTTAATCATGTACTGAAGATTAGAAATGTTTATCCCAAATTGATAAGAAAGACGTCTAAAGCTCTCTCCTTGCTTTCTCAATTCATATATTTGAACTTTATCTTCATAAGTTAATTTTATAATAAAATCACCCAAAAAGTTAGATTTTTTCTGTCTAACTTTTAGGGCGCAGTTCAGTTAGTTTATTTATCAAATTTTTTAAAAAAATAAAATTTTTTATAATATCTATTTTTATTAAGTGTCAAATCAATATCTTCTTCAACCTCTTTTACGGTTATATTAATATAACGAGGCAATGATAGAAGTTGTAAATTATAAAATTTTATTCCCCTGCTGTTTAGAACAAGCAAATCTAGTAAATTGCCTTCTATCCTAATTTCAACTTGAACTTCTCTTGACATTAAATTCTTAATAATCAGAAAATCTTTTTGTTGACTTCTTTTAGAATTTACGTAGACATATTTTTTTCGTTCAAAAATAATTTTTTTCAAATCTTATACCATTTCAATAATATAATCTTTTTTATTAATATAATTTTTTGTGTGGCTAACAATAATCAAAATAGAATTTTTGAATCTATCTCTAAACATTTTATCAATTTTTCTAGAATTCACCTCATCTATATGAGCATACGGTTCATCTAATATTACAATTTCGGAATCCTCTTTTAGGTATTCTCTAGCTAATGCTAATCTAGCAATTTGGCCTTTTGAAAGTGTTTTTTCAGTAACTATTAGATTTAATAGATCCTTATTATGAAACTCATCAAACAATCCGAATTGTTGAAGCGTATCTACCAGCTCTTCATCTGGTATCTGATGCGAATATGATAGATTATCTCTTATTGTTTTATTTACTAGTATTTGCTGTTGACTTTGATAATAGGCCAGTTTACTATATAGGTTTTTCCCATTCTTAAAAGTTAAATGAATTTGCCCAGTGTTAAATTTAACTAAACCTAAAATAGAATTTAATAACGTTGTTTTACCAATACCAGAACTACCTGTTAATTGGTATACTTCACCTTCATAAAAATTTAGATTACTTATTATTTTTTTATTAAACGGATTTAAATAATTAATTATTTCAATTTGAGTATTTTTCCCAAATTTTACAAATACACAATTATTCGAATTCGATTCTAAATCAGAGAATGTATTAAGATATTCTACCATAACCTCTTTGCTTCGCTTTATACTAGTTAGGTCATCTGATATTGCTAATAAAGGAGCTAGTAATTGAGCACAGTACATGATATATAGAGTAACCGAAGATATCTGTGTCACACCTCTTTTTATATCATTCATAATAATAAATAACAATGATATAGAAATTAAAATAAATAATAATTGGTTACCAATCTGGCTAAATATACTTATCTTTAAAGTATTTACTGATATTTTAAAAATTTCTTGAATTGATATTTTTAAATCTTTAAATTCTTTATCAATGGTATTGTTAATTTTTATTAATCCTAACCTTCCAAGGACATCAGAAAGTTGCTGATTTGTTGTTGACAAAAAATTTTGAAATCTGATTTGAATTTTAGATAAGATTTTTCCGGATAAAATTGAATAAGTAACTACTACCAATATACCTATGATTATAAATAACGTAATTTTTAAATTTAGATAAAACAATATGATTATACTTAAACTTAATTGAAGGGTATTTATTATTAAAGTTGGAATCTGTCTCGAAATTAACTCAGAAAAAAAACCGGGATTATATATCACTCTACTTGCCCAAGTAGTAGTTTCAAGATTAAATATTTCCGAATTTAAAAGAGATAATACACTTTCTTTTCGTAGAGATAAGATCGTATATTCTCCTATTTTTCCGAGTATATATAAAGAAAAATACATAATTGCATTTTGTATTAAAAAAAGTAGTGCAAGAGGAACAATTCTATTATAGTTAAATTCTTTAAAGTTTTGGAATAATAGATTAATCTGAGCTGGCAATAATAGTCCTACAATAGCTGAGACTGAAGCTAGTACTACACCTATTCCCCATAGTACTCTTTCTTTAAAACTTATATAAAAATGTATTTTTTTTAATAAATCTACGATAGTCATAGTGTACCTCTAATATATTATGTTAGCTAACATTAAATTAAAAGATAGGTGCACCTTTTTTTATTAGAAAGATGCACCTATTTTATAGAAGTTAGTATTTAATGTAAATATCCTATAATCGGGATACGTTTTTAAGATAAATTAGATATGTACTTTCTTCCATTATGATTTCTTTTTACCATTTGAGTAGTAGGTTACCTGGGTATAAACACCCCAAAACCATTGAGTTGTTAATTTTTTAAATAATCTAATCATTTTTCATCACCTCCTCCTAATAAAGCAAAAAAAATATTACGATTTCTTTCTACCATTTGAATAGTAGGTTACCTGGGTATAAACACCCCAGAACCATTGAGTCGTTAATTTTTTAAATAATTTTAGCATGATTTTTCACCTCCTTTCAATATATATTTCATCAGAATTGTCCTTGCTTAACTTTTCTAAAAGTTTTGAAAAGAATTGCAATAAATCCACCTAGTAATAATTCTTGTAAAAAGAATCCAAAATAAGTACCAAATTGTAAATTTCTATTAAATGTAAACACTGAGGTTTCGGATTGAATAGTATTTTGTTCAATAATCGTCATAGGGGTAACACTAAAAATTGCAAACATCATCAATGCGTGTATAATTCCAAAACTAATCAAGATTAACCAAGTATGTTTATTTTTAACTGCAATATTACCGGAAATAAAAGCCAATAATATTGACGGAATAATTTGAACAAATAACATAAATTGAAAAATACTAAAATGTTCTAACATGAAAAAACATATTGAAAATTCTACAATTAGTAACGCAATAAACACTATTTCTTTGTTTGTAAGTTTCATTTTATCTCCTTTAAATAAAATCTAATACAATATTCCATAAAGCATGAATTGTTGTTGAGAGAAGAATATTTCCGGTTTTATCTCTAATGACAAATAAAACAATAGATAGTGGGAGCCTGTATAATAAATTGTCTAATATACTTTCCTCCATATGCCCTAAATAGCTAAATATTATACCTTGAAGTAAACATATAATAAAAAAATTTCTAAATAATATCTTAAGTATTTCAGGAACCAGCAATCTATAAACGAATTCTTCTTCCCAGGCAATTAAAAAATTTAATACAATAAATAAAAATATATAAATGGCTGAAATATATTTTTCTGTAAATAGAAATACATATATAGTTATTAAAATAACTGAAATAATAAGAATACTGACTTGTTTAAAAGAGAATATTTGCTTGGTTTTAATACGAATTAAACCTGTTTTATTTAGCTCCCACCATAGAAATAATGCTGTCATTGCAAATATTATTCGTTCACCGAACATCATTTTTAGCATTCCTGCATTTCCTAATAACAGAGCTACGAGAGCATCTCCTAAAATAAGAGATAAGAGTGGAAAAATTGCTGTGGCGATTAATATAACAACAACTTCATGTTTATGTAGATTACAATTCTCCATTATTTCAAACCTTCAATAACATTTTTATTTGCTGCAACCATTGCAGGAATGATACTAAATACAACTCCAAATACACTAGTTGTAAACAATGTGATTAAAATGTGATTCAAAGTTAATGTCGCAACAAAACCACTTATATTCATTAAAATAACAAATATTTCAGCTATTAGGATTCCTGACATACCTCCTATTATGGATAAAAATGTACCCTCTATCATATACGATAGGTAGATATCAGATTTTTTTGCACCTAGAGCACGACGAATTGCTATTTCCTTACTACGCTCACTTACGGAAGATAACAAAGCATTCATGACTCCAAAACCAGCAACAAATATTGAAATACTTGAAAGAAATGCAATAAAATTAAGTATAGTGTTAGCTTGAGCTTTAGTTTCTTCATAAACACGTTTGTTATCAATATATGAATAAGTTCCTTCACGATGATATGTTCCATGAATATCTAAAATTGACAAAGCTTTATTAATATTCTCTATTTTGTTAGTTGATATCACCAGCTCATCAAAATATTCCTTATATCCTAACAGTAAACGCTTCGTATCCTCAGTAACTATTAAAGAAGGTAATCTTTCGTTAACAGCTGATCCATAAAAAATTGACTGAATAGTGTAATCTTTGCCAGATATATTAATAGTTTTTCCTAAGAAATTCTCAATGTTTCCCTTTCGAGTCAATAACATTAGAGCTTTATCGCTAATAGCAATCCCGTTATTTAGGTTCTTTATTGATTTCCCTTTTAACAAGGATGGTACATTTAATCCATTTTTATTCAAATCATCTAATGTACGAAAACTGAGATATTGTTTTGTTTTATTAAAATATGTTTCAGCATACAAACCATAGGAACTAGCAGATAGCCTCACATCTTTCCCGATAGAATTCTCAACTATTCTTTTATCTTCCTTGGAAAAACCACCTCTAGTCAAGATATTTTTGGGAGTATAAGTTATTGTTACAGAATCTTCCTCAATGTGTAAGTCATCACCTAATGTAGAAGTGGTATAAGAAGAACTTGACAAAATAACCAGCACCACAAATGTTGCTACGGCAATCGCTAGGGAAGTGAGAATACTCTGTCGTTTATTTCTCAATAACAGTTTTAAAGTATCTATCAAAATTTTTTTAAACTTCATTTAATTTCAATCCTTCCAGCGTTAAATGACCGTTTCTCATTTTATACCTAGTTTTACTGCAATTTGCAACAAACTCATCATGAGTAACAATGATAATTGTAGTACCAGAATTGTTTAAATTTTGTAGAATTTGTAAAATCTCGTCCCTACTTTCTTCGTCTAATGCTCCTGTAGGTTCATCTGCTATAAGAAATTTTGGCTTATGAGCAAGAGCTCTGATTAGAGCAACTCGCTGTTTTTGTCCCCCTGATAAATTATTTGGATATTCATTAAGTTTGTCTACAAGGCCCAAGTCTTCAACTAAACTCTCAATGTATTTTAAATTTGCCTTCTTCTCTGAGTAGAGGAATGATAATAAAATATTTTCTCTAACCGTGTACTCATCAATTAGATGAAATTGTTGAAATACAAAACCAATATCATTGTTACGGAGTGTAGCATGCTGATCCTCATTTAAACTTTTTATAATTTCTCCGTTAAGTTTGTACTCTCCGCGAAATTCAGAATCGAGTAATCCTAAAATATTGATTAATGTGGATTTACCAGATCCAGATGGACCCATTATAGATATAAAATCTCCTTGTTTAACTATTAAATTTATATTTTTTAAAACACTATTTTTAAATTCTCCTTGATTAAAACTTTTACATATATTTTTTAATTCCAACATAGAATACTCCATTTTATCTTATCAATTATATAAAAGTCCAAAAAATTGAAATAACTAGTAATAACATATTTTATCTCCTTTGTTTTTTAATTTACGAATATTATACTTATAAAAAACATATATAAAAAGGCCAAAAATGTCACTAATTTTAAATAGAATTCTTTATATAAACACATTATTATTAAAAAAATCCCGAATCAGCTTTAACTTTAGCTAATTCGGGATTTTGCCATGACATTTTTGTCACTTTCCTTACTCAGTTTTTATTTTTAAAGTAATTTTGAAGATCACTTTGCCATTGTTTTTCTATCTGTTCTATAAGATAGCTATTATTAATCATTTTTGCAAATATTTTTGCTTCTTGAAAAAAATTTTCGGCCATTTGATAATTTTGTTTTGAAAATAGCGCATAGCGCCATTCCCATATACGAATAATAGGTTTTTTCTGATAGTCGTAGGTTTTAGATGTTAAATCATTCAATTCTTGAAGAATTTTTTCAAATCGAGTATAATCACTCATTTTTTCAAATATTCCAAGTAATAAAAGTAAGGAATCTCTAACAATAAATACATAATCAAGATCGAACTTATCTAATTGTTGTAAAATATTGTTAGCTATTACTGTACATTTATGTTTTTCTTTCTCATCTAGTATTGTATTGGGATGAACTAATCTTAATAAAAATAATTTTATGATTAAAAGCTCATTTACTTCGTATTCGGTTTTAAGAAGAATTTGAGTAAAGTAATCTTGTAAAATCATTTCTAAATTACTATCATCATTTTGTAGGCCAAAGTCATCATATGCTTGTAAAATATCGATAATGATCCTTTCTTCTTCAGGCAAATCATTGTAATACTCGTCAAAAATCTTATCAAAAATTTTTTCTTTTTCTTTAGCAATGTTCTCATCTTCATATGTGGGGGTTCTCATCAAGTAATATTTTAACTGCAAATAATCTTTTTCTAACTCTACGTAATCTGGCATTAATTTAAAATCTTCTATTCCTAACCGATTCGCAATATATTTCAATTTTGTTAATGTAGGTCTTGACTCACCTCTTTCAATCCTAATTAATTGACGGACACTTAATTCAGATTCATCTCCACAGAATTCCTGACGACTTATTTTTTGAGCTAATCGCATCCTTTCAATTCTTTTGCCAAAATCCAGCAACTAGTTTTAACCTCCTAAGTTATTTACTTATATTATATCATTTATTGAATAATATTAAAAAATTTTATTTTATGAATATAGATATGGATACTGTCAATAATTTTGTGTGAAAAATCATTCTACGATGAAAGTGTTGCTACAACAGTTAGTGAAATTAAAGAAGCGTTAAAATAGAAAAAACTAGGTAATCAAAATACTGGTAATAAGAAGGGTTCTACTGAAAGTGTAGAACTCTTTTTATATTACTTGTTAAATGGTTGTAATTGGGATTTTCTTAAGTTGAACTTGTAAAATAGAAGTGTATACATTTTTAATCTATAGTCGTAGAGATTTAGTAAAACTATAGCCAAATATAGATCTTTTTCTAAAATTTACTAATGTCTGTTATAATGGACATTATTTGAAATTTCCATTATAACAGACATTGATACAGTTTTGTAACATTATTTTGGTATAGTAATATTATAAAAGGAGGCGAGAAACATGAGAAAAATTGTTTGCATATTATTGTTGTCATTATCAATAATTACACTAATTGCTTGCACTAAAAATAAGCAACAATCTCTGGATGGCGAATACTATTGGATATCAAGTGAAAGAAATGAATTGGCATTTACTATTAAAGGAGATAATGCTTCCATAGAGCATGGAGAAGCCGACAGCTTTACCATTAACAAGCAAAAGAATACGATCGAATTAACTGGACAAAATATTGCAAGTCGAACAGAAGAGTATTCATTTAAAGATGGGGTCTTTTCTGTTGATATTAGTGGAGTTAAGCATGACTACTATCTTAAAGATAGCGAAGCATATAATAACGCACTAAAACAATATGGATATAAATAACATTATTCACACCTATTTTACCGAATAGGTGTTTTTTGTGCTGAATAGATTCCTTCAAAAAACTTTTAAGCTTATTCTTAACCGAATAGCTTATATTTCATGTAAATTAGCTTAATCAAAGAAATTGGATTATATTTTATTATACAATGGATTCATGAATAATTTAAAAGAAGCAAATATTAGAAAAGCCATTTGGCATATTAGACGTCACCTAAACGAACTATTAAACTCACAGGATGAAAAATATAGGAAACATGAAATGTTTCACCTAAGATCTAGTATTGAATGTTTAGAACGTGTGATGAACAACGAAAAACCCTATCCACCTATGGATAGGGAAGAAGTGTTTTAAAAGTCATTGTATCTATTATATTATAAAATTTAGTATTAAAAAAGTATGTTTTTGAAATGATAAAAATAGATACGACCATCCCAGATAGGTTCTCTATCCCCTTTAGAAATTTCTCTGTTAATATGTTTAGATTTTTTTAGTGCCAGTTTTAAATAGTCAATAGCGTCTTCTTCGATTTGTTTAGATGATTTAGACATAATTAACCTCTTAATAAGTTGTTCTATACTAAGTATTATGTCAATTTATGTGATAATTTTTCCAAATTATCCTTGCTATCCTAATATCATTCCTAAGAAAATCAAAGATTTATGACTAAATGGATAGATGATTACGAATATAAGGTTAGGGGATTAGAGAATTTTATCAATATATTTTATAACACAAGAAATCAAAATGTTACCAAATTAGAACGAGAAACAAAATCAGTATAGTTATTTGAGATACCATGGAAAAATTATAAGGCTGATAGTATTAATATCACTATCAGCCTTACAGGTTATTTAACGTTTCAGAAAAACTATAATGTCAAGATTAACTATACAGTATCTAATTCCTTCAAATAATTTTCTATCTTCATCAACATTAAAGGATTGTTATAAATCTTACATAACTCTCTTGCTTCTATATAATAATTTTTGACTTGTTCTTTTTCTAGAAATTTGGCTCCAGCATTTCCTACAAGAATAAGTAGGGGAGCCAGTTGGTAGCTTGTCTGTCTTTGTTTACAGAGTTCAATCGTCTCAAGAGCTTCTTGGATGGCTTCGTTATATTTTTCCTTTGACACTAGGTAGTGAGCGTAGTTGTAACGAACTCTGATGTAGCCAAATAAAAACTCTTGATGCTCAAAATTTTTTGTCTGATATAACTCCATTAAATGAGAGTAGTTTGCCTCATATTCTTGTTCACGACCCACTAAGGAATAGAAATTAGATAGAGTATTCAATACCTTTAAATAAATCAGAGTATTTGAGGAGACTTTTAATAATATATTTTCCAATGAAGAAATAGCCTCACACTTACTGTCATATTGATAGAAGTCAATAATAGCTTTAATCCATTCAAGGTAAGTTCGGTCTTCTAGTGTTAGAAAAGTACTTCGTTCAATCTCTATTCTATAAATATATTCCAAATCATCATAATTTCTGTCATCTAATAGTCGAGCAGATAATTGCTTGAAATTAGAGAGGTTAGATTTAATTTCAATTTGTTCATTAAAAAAATAATCTAATGGTACTTCAAGTCGTTGTGAGAGTTTGAACAAAAGGTCTGCGGAGGGAATGAAATGCCCTCTCTCAATTTTACTAATCTGGCTTTGTTCACAAATTCCTTCTGCAAGAGTTTGTTGGGAGAGTCCTAGCTCTTTTCTTTTTAATCTGAATTTCTCTGCGAGTGTATTCATTAAAGATAATAAACCTTCCTATTTGCTTAATTTCATTATAAAATTTTTAGTTCAAAATAGCAAGTTAAAGGAATATAATATTCTTTATGGTAATAAAAAAAAAAAAAAGTTCAAAACGCAATAAAAATAATTGCCTAAATAATATATATGTGTTAGAATAAAAACAAGGAAAAGAAAGGGGTTTCATTGCATGAGAAAAAAACGTGGAATTAAAAAATTAGTTACATTTGCATTACTAGGTGTTTTTATGTTTAGTAATACAATTCCTTACCAACAGTTTATTCAGAAGAATAAACAATTGGAGATTCGAGTGCAATCACAAAAGAAGTCCAATGGTCTTGATGTTGGGAAGGCTGATTGATTTCGTATTACTTTAAAATTCAACTATTTAGAGAAAGGTATTCTGATGAGAGCTTGTAACAATACCAGATAGATATAAGAATGGAGATGTTTGATAAAATGCTTTCATAGCTAACCAACTGTTGAAAATTATGAGTTACAAAATCTAAAGTATTTAAGATTGGTTTATAAAATTAGGTCTCTGTCTGTAGAAAGGAACGTGCAGTTAGAAAGGAGGAAAAAATAGGATACTATAATTCAGACTGAGATTTCTAATTAAAATGTGTAGTTGCATTTCGCTCATTTTCATAATATTTCATTCAGAGGAGTAATAATATGTTAAAAATTAGAAAAGTAGTTGCATCATCCATTGCCGTTTTGGCATTTAGTTTAGCTTCTCCTGTTTTGGCATTTTCTTACCGTGGTGGCGAGTGGAACTATGGAGGCCATCATGATCCAAAAAATTGGGGAGCATATTCGAATTATTATCATAATTCACAGTATCACTGGGCCTATGTTGGAAGTATTGGACGTGACAATCAAAAAATAGTTTATAAAGGAGCACGTGTTGCAGCCTATGCGTTTGTTAATACAGATTTTGGGGAGCAAGTTACATTTGATGCGGGATGGTAAAGAATAATTGAAGAAGATTCTTTTATCAATAGTTTAGTAAGCTTGTTAGTTTATAGAGGGCAGGGGTATTTCTGTCCTCTATTTTAGAATAAGGAATGCACTATGAAAAAATTATTTATACTCATATCCAACCTGCTTGCTAGTTTGTTCTTTGTTTGGGTATTTACCATTTGGACTGATACATATGTCTCCCATTATTACCCCAACGTTGTTGTACGTGATTCTTCCCCTGAAACAACTTTTCAGCATGTTGCTACACGCTTGGAAAAACTAGCAGAAGAAACGGATAGCTTTATTGCGATTCAACACCAAGATCCTAACTCAGAAGGTACTACAGTTTTTTCTTATACGACCTTTGGGGACGGAAAGTTGCCTGATGGGCTTCAGGAAAAAAATCTAGAAGATGCTCAAAGTAGTAGTGTTGAAACAAACTATTTTGTATTCGATGGACACCTAGATATTCACTTGCTAAGGGAGGAGCTAAGTCAACTTGGCTTGACTAACATGCAGCTGATAATTCCATCTAAACTATCTACGTTAATGGCTATCTTTAGTAACGGATTTCAGTTAATCAGTCTATTGATTTTCATCTTAACCTTTGTAGCACTGACTTTAATTAGTCAAATTAGCCAATTACGGTCGTCGGGCATTCGCCTCATTTCAGGAGAGAAACGGTGGTCCATTTTCCTTAGACCAGTTGGTGAGGATTTGAAAGGGATAGCTGTTGGTTTCAGTTTAGCTGGCGTGCTCGCCATTCTTATGCAAAAAATTCTGTCGCTTCCAACGCAATCCCTAACGACCATAGGAGAAGGCTTGCTCAGTTATAATCTCATCTTGTTGTCGATCTCCCTGTTTTTCGCTCAACTCTTCGCAGTTGGGATAAAAAAGATACACCTGATGCAGATTATAAAAGGGCAAGTGCCTGTCAGAGGAATCATTAGTTTGATTTTAATCGGTCAACTATTTGCGATTATTATTGTAACGCTGGGAATAGGGAGTAGCTTAAAGTATTCCCAAGCCTGGCAACAGCATCGGATTGGACAAGAGGTTTGGAGTCAGGAAAGGCAACTGATTACCCTATCAATCAGCCGTGAAGGAACGAGTCCTGGTTTTGATGAACAAACTCAAGGGAAACTCAGAACTTGGTATCAATTGATGGATCTGGCTGTTTCAGAACAAAAGGCTTTCTTATCTAGACACCAGTTAATTGAACGTACTTTGCAAAATGGCATAGCTTCCTCCAAAAACTTGACAACCTCTACAGAATGGCACGATTACAGCCCGAATGGCAATGTCCTTATCGTCACACCGCAATACTTGGAGCGTCAAAACATTCCTGTAGATACAACTATTGAGCAAAAGATGAATCACCTTGATGTAGGGGAGTTTGTCTTATTGCTGCCTGAACACCTCCGTTCAGAGGAAGAACATTATAAATCTGTTTTTGAAGACGACTTAACCAGTCGCATGTCTAGTCAAGATGAACGACAGCAAATGACTGCTACGGTTGGTTATTTGGAATCAGGTCAGGATCGATTTGTGTATAATACGACCCCTATTTCTTACCAGCAGTTTTTGAAAGATCCAATCATCATTGTTATAACACCCCAATCAACTGGTCCACAGTCCATTTTGTTTTGGGTAGACGCAGTACAGAACTACGTTCTCTTTAATCAATTGTCTGATGCCCAGGAGCTTATCCAGAGACAAGGCATTGAAAATTGGGTCTCAGAAATGCAAACAGGTTACCACAACTACATCACATTATTGGATAATATCCAGAGGGAACTTTGGGTAATGCTAGCAGGAGCTGTGCTTGGGATTGCAACTTCAATCTTGTTGTTTAACACTATGAATAGGCTCTACTTCGAAGAATTTAGACGTGCCATTTTTATCAAACGCATTGCAGGTCTCAGGTTCTTAGAAATCCATCGCACTTATCTCTTTGCTCAACTGGGTGTGTTTTTACTGGGATTTGTTGCGAGTGTATTTCTTCAGGTAGAGATAGTAGTTGCTTTCTTAGTCTTGTTACTCTTTACTGGTCTATCTCTTTTACAGTTACATGTCCAAATGCAGAAAGAAAACAAGATGTCCATGCTTGTTTTGAAGGGAGGTTAATATGATTGAACTTAAACAGGTGAGTAAATCTTTTGGAGAACGAGAGTTATTTTCGAATCTTTCAATGACATTTGAGGCTGGAAAAGTCTATGCCTTAATTGGTTCAAGTGGTAGCGGAAAAACAACCTTGATGAACATGATTGGGAAATTAGAATCTTATGATGGGACGATTTTTTACCGAGGTAAAGACTTGGCCAAATATAAATCGAGTGATTTTTTCCGTCACGAATTGGGCTACCTCTTCCAGAACTTTGGCTTAATTGAAAACCAAAGTATTGAAGAAAACCTTAAGCTAGGTCTCATTGGTCAAAAGTTGAGTCGGTCGGAACAGCGGTTGAGGCAGAAGCAGGCTTTAGAACAGGTCGGCCTGGCTTATCTTGACTTAGATAAGCGCATCTTTGAGTTATCGGGCGGAGAATCGCAACGGGTTGCCTTGGCAAAAGTTATCTTAAAGAATCCACTCTTTATTCTGGCAGATGAGCCAACAGCTTCAATAGACCCAGCAAACTCTCAGTTGATTATGGAGATTTTGCTATCTCTTCGAGATGATAATAGGCTAATCATTATCGCAACACATAATCCGGCAATTTGGGAGATGGCTGATGAAGTGATCACGATGGATCGTTTGAAATAAAAATCCTTGTTTTTAATTGCACGATGAGTTACTGAAATATTATCATGAATCAATAATTGGAGTTAATTTAGAATTGTACTTTATTAATATTGAGCTAACTTTTTCTTGATAAAGGAAGAAATAGTGGAGAGGAAGTTAGAATGAAAAAATTCGACAATTATATTATTGAGAAGCCTTGCGATTCTAATTCAGATAAACTGCAAAAAATCTTAATAATTGAAAGTTTAGTAGATGATATTTTGCAATTTTCTCTCAGAATCAATAATAGTGTAGGAGAGATTTTCCTCCTACAACCGTTTCAAAAGAAAACTATCTTTATTCCATGTTATTTTGAGGAAGATATTGTGAAAGTCAAAGATGATGATAAAGTTGAGTGGAATTTGTTAGAATTTCAAAAATTTAGAGCATTTTTGGCTTAGTAATCTGTGTTGAAGGCTCAAAACCTATGGTAAAAAAGTAGATTTGAAAACGTATTGCCTCCAAAGATTTAGTTAAATAATGATTTAACACAAAAAGAAATTATTGAAGTTCTGGAAAGATGTTGTTTCAGTATAGAAATAAGTCTTGAAAAACTGGATTTGAAGAATTATTTTGATTATATTGTTTCGGATGACAATTGCTATTGAAGATTCGTACTCAGGGATACAGGGATCAACTAGTGCTGGTATTGCTACTATTGGATATTACGATTACCTATTGCCTTTATTTAATGCTAAGGCAAATTGGAAGGCTGGAAGTATGCAAGAAGTATTGAACGTAATGCAATCACAACATGAGTTTTAAAACGTCTAGACGTACTTAGAAAAATTAAAAATATACTTTTTTCAGATTGAAGACAAAGCCCTTAGAACCCAAGTTTCTAAGGGCTTTTCTTTGTGTAAAGTCATATAATAGAGATAAAGTTGGGCTTGCTTTAGCATGTTTAAATATCAATAAAATTGGTGAAATGGATAGCAAATATCCCTTTTTATTACTATAATTTAAAGGAAAATAATTCTTCTAATTAACAACTATTGTAGAAAGAATTTCTTTAAATTAAAAAACTACGGTTCAACTATTTTAATTAAATAATACTTTTATATATTTTAACTTTATGTTTAAAAGATTCTATTCCACCTTCAAGATAATCAACAATATATTTTTTTATTTTATCTTCACTTGGATATCCGGAGTTTTCAATCCACCCATGTTCACCATTAGATTTCATTAATATAACTAAATCTGACAATGCATTTGTCACAATTGTAGCATTATGTGTGGCAATAATAATTTGACGATTTGATTTTACATCTCGTAATATTTTGACCAAATTATTAAAAATGTATCTGGAATCTAAGTTATCCTCTGGTTGATCAATTAGCAATGGACGATTATCATCAGTTAATTCAGAATATGCAAGAATAAAATCAAGCATTGCAACCACTTTTTGGCCTAAACTTAAGTTGGTAACATCTTTAAAAATTGCTTTCTTATTTTTATCTGTAACTTTCGAGTTTATATTGAATTCTAAAGAGAGCTTTTCACAATTATTATATGTATCCTTTAAATAGTCTTCTATTCTAAATAGATCTAGTTTGTACCAAATATTGAAAATTTCATCAAAAATATCATGTACATTTGATTTTTCTACCTCTATTAAGGACATGTCGGAATAAATTGAATTAGAGATCCTCTGATTTGCAATTTGAATTAGTTGATTTTCATAAAGAATTTCCCTATCATTCATCATTTTTACAAAATTTGTAAATCCTATCTTATCAAAAACAAATGATAAGTAGTCAATAATATCTTCACAGGACAGCATGTACCCTTTGAAAGGCCTTTTTAAATTTTTTCCTGGTGGGAAAAACCATGTTTCAAAGCGGTCCGGTAAAAGATACTTAAGTTCCTGCTTATAAACAATTTGTAAATTCCCCGTTTGTTGGTTATTAAAATTATCAATAATTGAATTTATAAAATTAGATTGTTTACTTAATTTCTCATCAGCAGATTCAATTGCTGGAATTATCTTTTCTATTTTATCAATTTTTTCGGAGAAGATATATTTTTTGTTCTTTCTATCCTTGAAAAGTGTACCACGTAGAAAATCATCTATTTTGCCACTACTCGCAGAATTAACTAATTCGTTAACAGAATATCTACTATCAAACATTTCATTAAGTAATGATTCTTTCTTTTTTTTTGGTACTTTAATAATTCTTTCATCATCTAGAATTTCATAAATTAATAAATGATTTTCTATTATCTTTGATTTTATTCTATTTTCATGAAACCAATATTTATCAGTACTTCTTGTTCTAACTTGATATAAATCATAGATGTCTTCATTCTCCTTTTGTTTAGGAAGATTCAACTCAATTATGTATTGTTTTTCAAGCATTTCATACCATAAATAGACTTTTGAATGTTTAGATAAAAATTCTAACTTCTGTTTTGAGTCAGCTTTTTGTGAAAGAACAAATTGAATTAATTCTAAAATAGTACTTTTCCCGGTCCCTCTTCCTCCTATAATGCTATTTAATGAGTCGGAAAACAAAATTTTAAATTTCTTATTACTTGATAAAAAAGCCTCTTTATTCGTAGGTAAATATATACCTCGTATAACTTTTTTTATTTTTTTATTTGGTTTGTCTAATTTTACTGTAACATCATACTCTGATAAAGATTCTTTCAATTGTTTATAACTTCTCTTACTGAATTTTATCCACATGGGATTAATAGAATGATTTTCAATATAATGTGAATCATTATCCAGAATAAAAAATGGATTCACGCCTTTATTTATTATGGAAATGTAATTTCTTACATTTGAAATACTGTCTTTATTTGAAACTCCAATATACTTCAAATATTCTTTCGAAAATAATTTTTTCTTATAAGCATTAGTAAAGAGTTTTCCATCTTTAAATATATCCGAACTATTTATATGAGCAATATAAGTGATGAATTCTTCCTTATTAAAAGTATCAATAACATCTAAACTAGCTTTATATGAACCCTCTTTAATACCCATAAGGTTTTCTTCTAGCCATTTTTTGATAATTTCACTTTTCTCATTTGGAAAAGCTACAAGAACATGTATTCTATCAGCACATGAAATTTCCACCCCATTTATTACCTCAATATATTCTTTACCTTTATTGATATTCAATTCAGATACAATTTTTATAGCTTTTTCCATTTTCTTAATTCCTGAAATTGTATTATGATCAGAAACCACTATTGTTGAAATATTTTCTCGATATAAACTCTGAGCAACTACCAAAAATGATATTTGCTCTTTTTCATTTTCAAAACCATTTTTTTGATAGTTATTATAAATAATACTATCACCATCTTTTGTTTTAAAATATTCCTCTGGAAAAAGCTTATTATTTTTTACTTCTAAAAGATAATCTTCTACAGATAGTTTATTCCATTCTTTCTCTGATAAATCGTTCCAAACTTTAAATAACCTGTAATCATGGGATACTGGGGTATGGATGTGAAACAATGTTTTACTATATTTCCCACATTTATTTTTAGTTTTCAGTAATTCATCATATGCCTTTTTTATTTCATTATTTTCTTTTCCCATTTTCAATCTCCATAAACAAAAAAATAATACACTATTATTATTTTACATTAACAATATCACTGTTCAACAGGTAAGAAATTCCCTACAATAATCCCTACAATTCTAGGATCTTCATCATACGAAAGAAAAATATCTCGATATTTTGGATTGATAGAAACTAACCGTAAACCCTGTTCTTCCTGGTAAACTCTTTTAATGTATGTCTGATTATTACAGACTACTGCATATACTGCACCATCATAATCGAATCCTGTCTCACGAATGAGAGCAACAGAACCGTTTTGATATTTGGGTTCCATTGAGTCTCCAGATACCCATGAAGCAAAATCATGAGCTAGTTCTTTATCAAAATAGACAGTATCATAGTTTTGATCGTTGTACACCGATGAACCGATACCAGCAGACATTTGTTCGTAAACATGATATTCGTATAGTTTTTCTGACATTGAAACAATGTTCTTACATTTTTCTTTTTGAACTAGGCCTCTGACATAACTAAGTGCATTATTCTTACCTTCATCCGATAAAGTATTATATAGTCGGACGATTTCAACCTCTGTAAAATAACCTTTTGGAACATTTAGAATCTGCTCTAGTTGTGGCACTTTTTCTTTAGATGGTTGTTTTACTCCACGCTCCCATGCGGAATAAGCTTGATAACTAATACCTAATCGATCCGCAATATCTTTTTGAGTCATTTGTAGCTCTTTTCTACGAGCCTTTAGTTTTTCTGGTTGGTACATCATTTACCTCACATTAACAATAATTTCAATTCAGCTTTTTGTTTTGCTTCTTTGTCTGTTAGTTTATTCTTATCCCAAACATAAGCTATTGATTTTCCTCTATCATAAATGAGCCATACTTTTAAATTCTTTCGGCAAGTCTTTATTGTTTTCCAATTCTCTTGATCTAGAAGTTCTGGATACTCTTGACTAGTTACAAAACCTCTTTTGCTCACAGATAGCTCTATCTTATTGATGAGAGAAGTCTGGTAGTTGTTAAACTCCTTTATAATATGTTCTTTGATGCTGTGAAACAAAAGGAGTAGTGTGGCATTTTGTCCATCAATATAAGCATCGATAGCCTGCCTAATGGTATTTTCTTTTTCAGGATAATATTCTCTAAGAAGATCTAAAAGGCGAAAGAACAATGCCTGTTTTGAGACATCGAGGCTATTTTGAATGTGTTGAAAGGTGTCGCAACTATAATAAATCTTTGACAACAAAACAATGTCAGGCATTAATACTACAGCAGAGAAAATATTCGCTTCACGCTCTAGTAGGTTCTCCTGATTATCAATAGATTCAGTAAAATAATTGCCTTCATGCTCTAGGATAAAATGTCCTAGCTCATGACACAGAGTAAAATTTTGCTTCACAATTGGATTATCCTTTTCATAAGAAAAACTAATACCTAATTCATCAATAACAGTTAATCCTTCAATCTGATGATTTGAAAAATGATGACTAATCACTTGAATCTGATATTCCTGAATACAGTGTTGAAAGAAGTAATTAAAATTATAATTTAGTAACGAAATATCATGATCCTTCATGTACTGATATAACACATGTTTTGTAGACTTACTTATTCTTGTATACAATTCATCCAAAGAATGATACCTCCTTTAAGTATAAATTACAAAACTAAACCAGAATGGTTGAGTAAATTATATAAAAAAAGTAGACTATTGTCTACTGAAAATTCTAAAATATATCCTCACACTTAGCCAAAGCTATCTCTGATTTTCTAGCAAGAATATTTTCCTTAATTAAGGCTATCAATTCATTTGGAGATTTATTTGCTAGAGAATCATACATTATAAAAATCAAAAATTCATCTGATATCACACCATCTGAAAAATCAAATTTATTATATTCATCATAATTCGTTTGAAATTCCTTACGTAGGAATTCTTCTGAAATTAAACCTTCTGGTATATCACTCCTGGCAAATTCATCAACTAACTTTAAAATATTATTTCTGACATTAATATTATACATCTGGTCTAGGTCATATAATTTTTCAAACCAATACTTTAATCTTTGATATTGATTCTCATCTTGTATTTCAGATTCATCAAAAGATATTAAATGAACATTTACCACTATATCCCCTCTAGAGGCATATATATAACATTTTATATACTTTGCTAAAGAAACTCCATGAAAATACGCATTAAAAACACCTGTCGATTCATCCTTGCCATATCCATCACGTTTTCGCTTATTACAAGTATCGCAAGTTGTAACAAGATTATGGGGAGTTATAGCAAATTGAGGAAATTTAGACTTTGGTAGAACATGATCTAAATTTTTATCATTAAATCCCCACCGCTTATCACAAATAGGACATCTATCTGGAGCCAGAGAATATAGTCTATCCTTATAAGTACGACTACCAGTCATGCAGTATGTGAAAATACCCTCCATTTGCTCAATTGTTATTCCATATGCATCGTCCATCTCTTCCATAGTATACAATTGATTTCTATTGTCAAGATAATTTATCTCATAATGCTTTAGTTGTGCTTTCCACCCTGCTGGATCTACTTGTGTGAAAACATCCTTGATGTGCTTATCTTCTTTATTTGAAGCATCAGTGATTACAGTATCACATACATCAGAAACTTTAAAATCCGGTTCGTCAATCTTCTTCATTTGTTTTTAATTCCCTCGATAGCTGTAATATAATTCTTGCTTCACTACCCAAAACGGCTTCAAAACTATCTGAAATTTGTTCTTCGCCTATTTTATCTTGTAATACTTTGTAGAACCCTGTATTTCTTAAGTCAGTACCAAAAATAGTATCATTAATGAAGCTAATACTCTCTCCATAAGTTTTACTTGATAGTTTCACTATACTACCCTTATGGCTTTCAAAATCATATTTTAACTTCCTAATATTTGTATTAGGTACTTCCTGAAGTACGATTGCAGAGTGAGTTGCTAATAAACAAACACCATTTCCTTCCTCAACAATTTCTTCTACTCCTCTAATATATGCTTTTAAAAGTGGTGGATGCAAGAATAACTCAGGCTCATCAATAATTACAAGTGTTTTTTCAAAGACCTTGATAATCAAATTCAATAGACTAAGTAAAACTATTTTTTGACCAGAACTTAGTTCATTAATTATATCTTCCGATAATTCTCTTTCTTCGACTAACGGAAGAATCCGCATAAACAAAGGATCAAATGAAAATTTGTCTATAATTTTTTTAGTTCTATTTTTATTTTTGGGAGTCGCCGCCTCCTTAAAAAGAGTTTTTATTTCTTCAGTAATATAATCTTCTAAATTAGTTGTCTTATTGAAATCAATACCAATAAATTTATAATTTTCTCTATCATTTTTTATGATTCCTGTATCAAAAGGACTATATGAAATTAATACAATTGACTCGAATTGATTAATATTGGAAGTACTATTTTTAAATAAATCACTATTTTTCTCAATATAAAGATCAATCAAGTTTTTTATGAAATATGTTTTTCCTGCTCCATTATTTCCTACAATTGCATATAAAGTATCCGGAAAATACTCTATTGAATGTGGATCCTTTCGAAACTCTAAAACATTGTTTCCATTTTTATCAATAATACTAATTTGATATTCATCAACATAGTTCCCACCCATACTTAATCTGTGAAACTGATTTCTGATTTCGCTTAAAGTAACACTGCGTAAAAAAGAATTCTTCAATAAATAATAGTCTTCAACAGGATAATAATTCGAATCATTCTCAATTGCCTCATCTAGCCTATCTAAGTCGTAGGC
This sequence comes from Streptococcus taoyuanensis, assembly GCF_029589235.1. Classification (NCBI taxonomy): domain Bacteria; kingdom Bacillati; phylum Bacillota; class Bacilli; order Lactobacillales; family Streptococcaceae; genus Streptococcus; species Streptococcus taoyuanensis. The sequence continues at coordinate 31,643 of NZ_JARQVW010000005.1, read as the reverse complement.
AATATCACCCATTTTTTTGAAATACTCATCTTTTTCAGCTGAGGTTAGAAACTTATTTAAAAACTCGTAATACTCTTTATCTCCAAGTGAAATCAGATTATATTCTTCCTCTTTATCAAGAATCGATTGTAGGTCAATTTCCTCATTATGCCTATAAGGAATAAATGATAATTTAAGACTACCAAAATCGTATATTTCACCTTCAATTTTTGCTGTCAATGCATATAATGTTCTATAGCCGTAATCGTTCCAATGATCAAAAGCGTAATAAATACCATCATCTAGAGAACTAAAATCTTTATCAGATAGCGGAAAATTCCTCTTCCATATCTTACGTCTAAAAGGATATTTTTTAAAAAAATTTATCATATCTTCAACCCCACAACCTGTCAAAAGTTCTCTTAAAGTAAACCACCCTTTTTAAAGGCTTTCTTCCGTTCTTCCATAAACTCAATTAATTCTTTCTTGAAAATAGCCTTTTCCTCCTCAGTTAGACCATTTGAATTCATACGGAAAAGAAGTTCTACATTATCTAACTCATCTTCTTTTAGATGTTCATCCGAATTACCAACTAAATAATCAATTGATACATTTAAAACTTGTGCAATCTTGACTAAATTATCTTGTGTTGGTTTTTTAGCTCCACGTTCCCATGAAGCATAAGCTGGTTGCGAAATTCCTAGTTTTTCAGCTACATCGACTTGTGTAAGATGTGCTTGTTTTCTAAGGTTTTTTAATCGTTCCGAAAATTCCATTTTAAACCTCTAAAATTTTTTTGTATTAATTTCAAATAATCTCTTGACAAATATAACCAATGGTTATATAATATAAAATATAGCCGGAGGTTATATTTATTTTAAAAATAATAACGCCTAGCTATCGGCATTATGATCATTGACAATTAAATAAAAAGTGCGTCTGACAACCAGAGGACTGACTATCAAACTACACTAAACTTCGTACCTTTATTGTAATCTATTTGATAGGTAAAGTCAAGTCCGTTTTATGGTTGAAGTGAAGATAGAAAACAAGTATTTGTGGGCTTCCACGCATTTCGGACTTTCGCACTTTTCCGAATAGTAAAGTGAACTGGCTTCGCTAAAGGGCGTAAGAGAATCCCTTGGGTATGATTATGACTACCTGAAGAGATTGGCTGGGAAAGCGATGGTAATTGACGCAAAGCACTTTGCTAAACGTTGCCACCGTGGAAAGAGGGATCTTTCCAACCAAATAACTTTTCTTTACTGCTGTCTATCTTAAAGATAGACCTACTCTCAAGCTACTAAGTTCTTTCCTTTTTTCACTTAGTAGCTTTTTTACTTATTACAATAAAGGAGAAAAATATGACAAACTTTTTTCGCACTACAATGTAAACGACTCTACGATAACTATGAATTTACCTATGGTATGTTTAGTGAATCTAATAAACTACAGGCTAAACTCTATGCTCAAGCTCAAATTGATTTAGACCATCTCGCAGATGATGCTCGTAGAAATGGCTATGCTCATGGGGATATTCAATTCTATAGTCGTATGTTTAAACGCAAATTATTTACCCACTATTACTCAAGAGTGAAGAAACTAGCTTAACTCTTTTTATTTTACACTCAGAAAGGAAAATCTTATGATCTCAGAAACACTTAAAATGAAACCAGAATTTATTGGCCCTGCTTACTACGAACGTTTGGGAAATGCTCCTAAATTTATTTTTGGAAAAGAAGGCAAATACCAACGTCACATTCTAAACAGCGCAGAGCACGGTGCATTTCATGTCATCACCCCAGCATCTACAACAGTCTTTCCCGAAGATTCTCTAGTAGAAGCAGTTAACCCAATCTTTTTCCCAGACACTGCTCTTAATGGCAATACTGTTGCCCCTTATCTCAATGTCTTTGCGGAAAAATTGGTAATTAAAAAATAAGAAACAAAAGGAGAAAATCACATGGCTAAAATTGGATTAAACTACGGAGAAAAACTACAAATTGCTGACAAGACTTATCGTGTTATTACAGACGGATTAGATGTCCCAGCTGTCCTTGGAAAACTGACTTTCCGAGGCATTGAAGGTCCTGATATCATCTTTGAAGTGGATCGCTCACAACGTAATCCTGACGGATCATTTGTCCAAGTTAATACAGGTGAGATCCGTGGAATTGTCGTAGGGATTCACTCTTCTGTCCAGCACGAAACACTCTTTTTCACCATCGCAGATATGTCTGAGTCTGAAATTGAAGACTTAGGCATTAAATACCGAGAAGAGATTGAATTGGAAGATATTGTTATTACTCATACTCATGTCAATCGTAATGATATCTATAAGCTCTTTGCTTCTAAAATCAAGAAAAAAACTGGAGGCGCACCGACTAAAGAAAACAAACCAGTAGAAAATAAGAAGGAAAACTAGGAGGTGATGCACTATGAAACTCTTTACCTATCGTGGGAAAAGAGTTCACGCTTTTCATCGAAAATTGAAGGGAATCACATGGTTTATCTGGTGGTTTCCTTTTTTATTTGCTATTAGTTACTACAGCTACTTACATCTAGAAGAATTAAAAGTCTATCCCTTACCCCAAGGATATTTTCTAGGAGCTGGATTTATCTTTTCTTTGATCTTCTCTTGGTTTATCAATCGAATTTGCTACAGGAAAGTGCTCTTCTTTCAAAAGCTCAATAGTCTTCGAATCCTCTCTCGCTTTCTGCTAGAGAATAACCTCTATCTCGTTAAAAAGGTCAAGCGTGAGAACAAGATCATTGAAAAAATCACCTTGCCTCAGGTTTATGTCAAGCAGTCTCGCTACAAGATTGAAGTGAGTTTTATTCTAGAGGGTAATAAGTTCCAAGATCGTTTTCTAAATCTTGGGGCCACGCTTGAAGTCATGTTTAACGGGGACTTTCGCAATAAAACCTTTGATAATCGCTTTATCAAATATGAAATTGCTATCAACCGAATTGATAGCAGAATCACCATCGATGAAGTAAAAGTCAAAGGCTCAAAACTCCAGCTCATGAAAGATGTATCTTGGGATTATATTGAAGAACCTCATCTTCTCATTGGAGGTGGAACAGGTGGAGGAAAAACCGTTGTTCTCATGACCATTATCTATGCACTAGCTAAAGTAGGATTTGTTGATATCTGTGATCCAAAGAATTCGGACCTTGCTGGATTAAAGAAAATTCCAGTCTTTCATGGTCGAGTCTATACCAGTAAGGAAGATATCATTAACTGTTTTAAAGACAATGTAGGGTTCATGGAAAAACGATATGAATTGATGAATAGTTCGCCAAAATTCCAAGCTGGAAAAAACTTTACTCATTATGACATGAAACCAAAATTCATTCTAGTAGACGAGTGGGCAGCTCTTATGGCAAAGATTGACCGTGACTATAGCCAACAGTCTGAACTCATGGAATATCTCTCACAGTTAGTTTTAGAAGGTCGTCAAGCTGGAGTCTTTATCATTTTTGCTATGCAACGGCCCGATGGTGAATTTATTAAAACTGCTCTTCGGGATAACTTTATGAAGCGTCTCTCCGTCGGTCATTTAGAATCAACAGGCTATGACATGATGTTTGGAGATGCTAATAAAACCAAAGAGTTCAAAAAGCTAGATGAAATTAATGGAGTCAAGGTCAAAGGACGAGGTTATATCGCAAACAACGGAGAACTGGCTGGTGAGTTTTTCTCTCCTTATGTACCGCTCGATCAAGGCTTTTCCTTCTATGATGCTTACTCTAAAATTCCCATCATGGAGTTTGAAGGTGAAGAGTTCTCGGTCTTTGAAGAATATAAACCACCGGTTGAAACAATTGATCCTATAGAGGAAGAGGAGACTATAGAAGACGAATCAAACAAGAGGCCACTCAAAGAATTCGCAGACGAACAAAATCTTAAAATGCCAACCTTGCGCAAGATTATCTATCTCTTAACAGAACAAGGGATCATCTTTGAACGGACTGTATCCGCTATTCTAGTGGATCCTTTTCAAGAAAAACTTCTTCTTGAAATCCTCGCTCAATTTGAAGAGGGAGGACGCAGGTCTTATCCAAAAGCAGTTGAAGCGACGATTGTTCATCATGGGCTAGGACAAGGGCAAGGGCAAGCCTGACCGCAGGTCAGGCGCAGACCGTAGCCCGAAGTTTCTAGGCCATGATGAAACTTCAACCCCCGTTTTCTAATAGGGGGGTTACAATTGGCAAAAACGCCAAGTCCACCCCACCTCATTCCTTATGGGAGTTGGGTTTTCAATTTTTATGAAGTGTGTCACTTTCGTCAAAAAAGTGTGTCACTTTGTTAGAAAGAGGTGTTGCGATGAATGGACAAAATTAGTCCTTTTCATATTAAGAATTTCAGAAAACAAACAGGACTTAGTCAAAAAGCATTTGCACAAGCTGTTGATCTTCCGACTAGAACCTATCGTTCTTATGAAACAGGCGAAAGAGGACTGACGATTGATAAGTTTAGAGAACTTAAAGAAAGACTCGGTTACTATCAAGATTGTGATAAAAACAGTCTTCGGGCTCAGATTGACTATCTACGATTGACCTTTCCTAGATTAAAGGATCTAGATGCTTTCTGTGAAAACTTCCTTCACTGTCACCTAAGCGAATTTACAGACCAAGAAACCCGTCTCATGAATTATACCCACTTATGGCAACGAGGAAACATCTGGATTTTTGATTTCTTTGATAAGTCTGTGACCAATGACTACCAAACTTGTCTTCAACTATCCGGTCAAGGATGCCGTGAGTTAGAACTACTTCTAGAAGACAAGGGAATCACTTGGCAGATCTTTCTTCAAAATATTCTTTATTCCTATGAAGACGTTCGGGTGAAGCGACTCGATATCGCTCTAGATGAACTCTATAAGGGTTACGGTCACGAGGACGAACAAATTCAAATTCCCAAATTGATTGATAAACTCTATTCCAAAGAGATTGTTCTAGACACGATCAAGAAATGGAATATCACGGGTGGTGGATCATTCACAGATAATGAAGACATGGAAGCTAATCATGGTTTGTCCATTTACTTTGGAAGCCGTCAAAGCCAACTCTACTTTAACTTTTATGAAAAGCGCTATGAAATAGCTCGAATGGAAAACATCTCCTTGGACGAATCCTTGGAGATTTTTGGTATCTGGAATCGCTATGAACTCCGCTTTTCAGATCAGAAAGCCCAAGGCATTGTAGAGGAATACATCAACGGTGTAGATCTCGGAGAAATCGCAAGAGGTATCATAAACAAAGAAATCCAAGTCTATGATGGCCTCACTCGTTTCGGAGCCTATAAACCTGATGAGAAATGGCAACAGCTCTTTGGAGGGGTCGAACCCTTGAAACTCTCAACCAACCCACAGCCTTACAGTATTGAGAGAACGATTCGCTGGCTGACCTATCAAGTTGCTAACTCCCTTGCACTAGTCACTGAAGCTGATAAAATCCTGCAAACAGAATACATGAAAATGATTCAGAATAGCGGAGAGATCACAGATCGAGGAAAAGCCATGTTACGACTTCTCAAAACCAATAAACACTATGAACACTAGAAAGGAAAAACTAAATGGAATACAAAGTTCAAATCAATTCACTCGAAAACTTTAAAGCTTGGTCTGGTGGACTAACGACCTTAAACACCGTCCGTGAACGTGGTGGAGTAGATACTCTAACCGTCATTTGTGAAGATATCTTCTCTGGTGATACTCCAACAGAAGTACAAATCAATGACTGGCTCTGGTTTGATTCTGATTTTATCTACCAAGCTCTAGGCTACGATGATCTGCTTGAGGCTTCTTGAGATGCTGAAGAAGATTTATCAAGCAGATTTTCTGCTTCTTCCAGAACATGAATTTTGGAACATGTTTATTCTTCTTCGAAAAGAAAAAGACTTTTTCTATGAATGTGCTGGAAGATCTACTGAAAAACCACCAGATGCGAATGGTTTCTATGACTACGAACATGCCTTCTTCACTCTAGATGGCGATGTGCTCAGTCTAAACAAAAGAATGCGTCCGTCTCTTATCTCTTATATCCAACAAACAATTAAAAGCAAACAAGAAACATTTAGAAAGGAAATTGAAATGGCCACTAAAACTATTTTTGAAAAGAAAGTCTCTCAAGTCACAAACGAACTGGGGGAATTGCTGAAAAAGAAAGATCATAGAGAGGCTTGGACCAAGGCTGGAGAATTAAATAGTCTCCTTAAAAAAGAAGAAGCCAAGGATCTAAAACCTGACTTGATCGAACAACTCCAAACTGAGCTTCGAGGATACTATTACATTAATGGCGAGATCGAAAAAGCCAATAAGCGCCTTTATGCAAAAGGATCCAAGCTCATTGAGCTTGCTGCTCTCTAAAAGGAGGAACTATGGATAAAGCCAAACGCTACTTGCTTCAAGCAAAAGAATATCTCTCTCACTTTAAAAAGGTGGAGAAAAAAGGAGGCCCACCAAAACTAAAAGTCACCAATAAAAAGACCGTCAATATCGCAGTCATAGGAGGAATTTCTTTCCTCCTTTTTGTTGGCCTCTTGGGATCTGTCCGTGCTATCACACTATCAAATAAAGTAGGAGCACTACAAGCTCAAGTAGAGGCTACTAAAAAACAAAAGGCACAGCCTATGGAGTCGAGTAGAAAATACGACTACAAACTCCAATATTACCTGAATGATTATGTCTATGCCTATTTCACTCTTCCACAAGAAGGGGATAAACAACAAGCTCAAGTGGAATACTTAAACAGCTTTTACAACTTCATTCCTGATGTGAAAGCACAGGGCCAAGTTCGAAATCCTAGTGAACTTCTCTACTCTCAATTAGTAACTGTAGAAGGAAAAGTTGCGACCTATAAGATCAAATACAAGGAGACTATCCGTCGGGATAATAACACAGAAGAAAAAGAAATCGTGACAGGTTTCAATATTCCATTTGATGAAAAAGATGGGAAATATTATATTTCTGGCCTTCCTTGGTTCTCTGCTATTGAATCCTCACAAGCTGGACACTTTAGCGAAGACGATCAGCTTCAATTAATCGCTAACGATCACTTTTCAGATGGTCAGCGTAAAAAAGTTGAAAAATTCCTCAAGGTCTTCTTTACCAACTATACTACTAACCAAGATAACCTTAATCTGATTGCTAAGGATGTGGATATTATAGCCAATACCACCTTCAAAACAATTGATTATACCTATCTAAAAAAAGACGGTCAGAATCTAATCGCTTATGTTCAAGCAACCTTTGAGGTCGGAGGGACCACTCATTCAGAAAACTTCACCTTTACCCTCTCAGAAAAAGAAAAGACCTACTATGTCACAAAACTAGAACACACCATTCCACTAAATTATGCAAATGATAAAGAATAGGAGAACTCTATGAATACAGACAATCTACGAACCTTCCTCCAGGGCGATGGAATTTGGATCCTAACAGCCATTGCGGTGCTCTTAGCGATCAAGGCTTGGCGGAACAGCTCCTGGCTTCAACTTTTCTCTGTCGTTGGTTTCTATGCCGTTATTGTTTCGATTGCCAAAGGACAAGATATCCTCAAAGCAGTCGGCTGGTTCCTGCGACTCTTCGGTATTGAATCAGGACTTTAAGCATGAATGAAGAAAGACTTTATGACTACAGTAAGGGCCTAAATGCTCCTTATTGGATCCAAGAAATCAAGACAAAAAAGGGCACTCGACTATGGTATTTTGCGACACCGATGCAGTTGTCCTTTTTCATTGTTTTTATCATCGTCTTTGTGGCCATGTTACTCTTTGGAGGATTTATCTTTGTGCCACTCGCAAAAATCACTCACTCAATTTCTCTCTTGCTCTATTGGTATCTCCCTTACAAATTGGCTAAATTCTATACTGAATACGAGCCTCACGGTAAAAAGATGCACGTCTTTATTGGAGATTACCTGATTTACTTTTGGGACTTTAAGATCAATAAAAAAGCTATCTACCATGAAGATCGGATAGAGCCTGTAGAAGAAATTGTCTTTGAAAAAACAAATCTATAGAAAAGGAGGACCTATGAGTATTACTTTAACCTATCCTATTAGGGAAACACATGAAAATCTAGCTCTCAAAAAAGATCAAACAGTCGTTGCTTATTATCGTATTCCAAACACTCCCATCACGATTACAGATGATGAAAAAAAGGGTAAACACAAAATTACGGTTGCTCAAATGATGAAGAAGCTCCAGAAAAACAAGTTCTTTGAAATATCTCTGATCCCTAAAGACTATCTCTTAGAAGAGAAAATGCGGGACTTTTCAGACGCTCTAGCAGATGACAGTCGTGAACTAGGAGAAGAACTACTTCTTTACACGGTAGATCGCCTAACAGATGAAATGGAGATCCCTTATCAGTTTGACTGGGTCGTGGGAGTGACCTTACGCAAACAAAATCATGGAGCTACCGTCAAAGACTTGGCTTATGAGAGCTTTAATGAGTTCACCGAAAAAATAGCTAAGGGCCTTGGCTATGAATATGAATTAAGTCCCACATGGTATGAAGACTATAAAAGTGATGAATTTACCATTTTCCAAGCCTTCTCCGTCCTTCGGGCAAAACGTTTATCTAATGAAGAACTCTTTTATTATCAGCGAATGCAGTACCTCCGCTATATCCCTCACTACAAGAAAGAGGTGCTAGCTAATCGTGCTCAATTCAATATCACGGATACCTTGATCAAAGTTCTAAAAGGTGGCTTCCTCAAGCTAGAAAGCCCTTATGGATCTTCTTTTGTAACTATTCTTCCGGTTGGTAAATTTCCTGTTCAATTCAATGGTTTTCACTTGGGAGAATTTATCCAACGCTTGAACTTTCCCGTTGAGCTACGAATCAAAGCAGAATTCATTGATACTGGTAAAATCAAGGGTCGAATGGGACGTTCGAATACACGTTACAGAAACATTATGGAAGAGGCAGAAAATACCGATACTGTCCAACAAGACGAGATCATCATGGGTTCCATCTCCCTAAAAGACTTAATGAAGAAAGTCGGAAACAAGGAAGATATCATCGAATACGGAGCCTATCTTATCGTCTCTGCTTCTAGCGTGAACCAACTCCGACAAAGACGACAAGTGGTTTTAAACTACTTTGACGATATGGGGGTTGAAATTAGTGAAGCCTCTCAAGACGGACCTTATCTCTTTCAAGCGTTGCTCTATGGAGAAAACCTCCAAAAGAAAACTCGCACCTGGACACATATGGTCACAGCTCGTGGATTTTCAGAACTCATGCCCTTCACCAATACCTCTTCTGGGAACCGTATTGGTTGGTATATCGGCCGAGTAGATAACTGGACAGGGCGTTGGTACAATATTGAGAAAGCTATTGATTCTTCAAAGAACATTGTCCTCTATAATGCGACAGTAGGAAATAAAGAAGATATCGCTGGAAAGATTACTAAGAACCCGCATATCATCATCACGGGTGCAACAGGTCAAGGAAAATCTTTCCTTGCTCAGATCATCTTTTTAAGTGTGGCTTTACAGAATGTCAAGACACTTTATATTGACCCTAAACGTGAACTTAGAAATCACTACCAAGAAGTGATCAACTCACCTGAATTTGCACGTCTCTATCCTGAACGCAAGAAACAGATAGAGAACTTTAACTTTGTGACACTAGATAGCTCACTTCCATCAAACCACGGAGTCTTAGATCCGATTGTTGTTCTAGATAAAGAACAAGCTGTAGAGGTCGCAAAAAACATGCTTGAGTTTTTACTACAAGCTGTAGATGATGTCACAATGGACCAGAAAACAGCTATCACAGAAGCTATTAATGCAATTGTAGAAAAACGAGTCGCTGGCGAGGAGGTCGGATTTAAACACGTCCTAAAAGTTCTGAGAGACTCTACTTCCTCTGAAATTGCGTCGGTTGGTCGCTATCTGACCTCAATTGTCACGAACTCTATCTTGGAACTAGCCTTTTCAGATGGAACCACTCAAGGACTTAACTACGAGTCACGAGTGACCATCCTAGAGGTCAATAACCTCAAACTACCAAAGGACGATTCCACAAAAATTTCAGATCATGAACGCAATTCTATTGCCCTCATGTTTGCGCTGGGTGCCTTCTGTACCCACTTTGGAGAACGAAATGAAAATGAAGATACCATTGAGTTCTTTGATGAAGCATGGATTCTTATGAAGTCCGCAGAAGGAAAAGCCGTTATCAAAAATATGCGTCGGATTGGACGCTCCAAAAATAATACCTTGGCTCTGATCACTCAGTCTGTACATGATGCAGAAAATGACGATGATACCACTGGATTCGGAACCATCTTTGCTTTTTATGAAAAGTCTGAGCGAGAAGATATCTTAAAACACGTCAATCACGAAGTCACTGAAAGCAATCTCGAATGGATTGACAATATGATCTCTGGTCAATGCCTATACTATGACGTCTATGGCAATCTCAATATGATTTCCGTACACAACATCTTTGAAGATATTGATATGCTTCTAAAACCAATGAAAGCTACAGTATCATCAAGCCTTGAAAATAAATACGCTAGTTAGGAGGTGAATCCATGCAAGAAGCTTTTGACAAACTAAGGGGAGTCGATATCTTCTCTCTCAAGTCCTATATGGAACCAACTGGGTTCGCTTCCTTTAACGGAGCTTGGGTACTGATTAATGAGCTTTTCGTCAACTTCTTCTTTTTCATTCTAAACGCAGTGGTGGGCTTCTTTTCTTTGCTGATTCGAATTCTTGAAAAGATTGATCTCTACTCCAACTATAAGAACTATGTGTTTAATGGAGCGATGAATATCTGGAAAGGATTTATCGGTTCAAGTTCTGGTGGAGTCGCAAAACAATCACTCGTTTCGATGTTGCTTCTAATCCTAGCTTTCTATCTCTTTTACCAGTTTTTCTTTTCAAAAGGAGCTTTTTCAAGAACTCTCCTTCATGTCTTTCTGGTCCTCATCCTTGGCTTTGGTTATTTTGGAACAATCGCTGGAACATCAGGTGGTCTATATCTACTTGATACTATCAACCATGTCTCTCAAGATGTCACTAAAAATATCACGAATATCAAGGTGGAGTATGGAAATAATAAATCCATTAAAATTGGTGATTCCATGGCAGATAGCTATATTGCAGAAACCTCTTATAAAGCCTATGTTTTTGTCAATACAGGTCAAGAAAATGGGAAATACAAGAACAGCCAAGATGGGAAACAAGAGACTTTTGACGATAGTAAGGTATTAGGAACAGGCGATAAGAATGGAAACTTTAAAGCAGTTAAATCGAAAGATCGCAATAAATATCTAGATGAACTAGGCAATGGAGCCAACGATGATGGTGAAAAGAACCGTTGGGTTTCAGCTATGCCAGATTTCATCTTTACTCGTATGTTTTACGTCATCTTCAAAATCTGTGAAGCCTTTGTATTAGCTATACCCGTCATCTTGATTCAGATGTTAAACGTCATTGCTCAGACACTCGTCCTGATGATGATCCTGCTCTTTCCAATTGTGCTACTAATGTCCTTTGTACCAAGAATGCAAGATTTGATTTTTGGAGTTCTGAAAGTCATGTTTGGTGGGCTGCTTTTCCCAGCCATCACAAGTCTATTAACTCTTTTAGTCTTCTACATTGAAAAAATGATCGAAAACATTGTCATTACAGGTTTTGATGGCATCCTTAAAACTCTTCCATCCTTGATCATCTTTGGCCTTGTCTTTAAACTACTCATCTCAGTTGTCTCAAAAGGACTTGTATATTTCCTTCTATGGAAATACAAAGCTGAACTGATTCAATTCATTCTTGGATCTAAAGCACGAATGGTTGCGAATGATATTGGAAACAAAGTTGAAAAAGGAGTCACAAAGACCAGAGAGGTGGCTTCACAAGTACCATCTAGAAGCCTTTCATCTGCTCAACACCTTGGAAACTTTGCCTTAGCAGGTGCTGGTTTTGGAGCTGGGATGATGATGAATGCCAAGAGTCACTTCCAAAATGTTGGTTCTTTCTTTACCAATAAGGAATCAGAGCACCAACCTGATGAAGTGCTCCCAACAGAAACACTTGAGACTCCAATAAGTCCAGATACTCCAGAACCAAACATTCCAAAAACAAAGGCAATGCTAGAAGGGGTTAAACCAGTTGAAGAAAAAACACCAACTCCTTCAATGGAATCTCCAATCACGGTGGAGCCAACACCAAGTTCAAGTGAGGAATTCCAAACTCTTAAAGAAGAATGGATTTCTCCATTTAAACAACTCCGCATTAATAGTATTGAGCGCAAATTAGAGGAATATAAAGATCCTCAAGCCATGTACAAAGCTCAAGGATCGAATGCCTTCACTCGTGCTTATAGGAAAACCATGACACGAGATGATAAATTGAGAGCCAATATTGAACGAAGAGACCGATTAACAGAACGCTTAAAACAACTTAGAGGAGAATGATATGAATACCAAGATACGCTCAAGAACTGCTTTTCCAAGAGTTCTTGAAGAAACTCTTTATCAAGCTTACCAAGAAGGAAAACGCTCAGTCGATTTCCTTCTTTTGTTTCCAGTCTCAGAACAAGAAAGAGACCAAATCATCCTACAAACCAAGTCCTATTCAGTCGTTTTAGATGCAAAATGGCGTTTTGGGACTGTTTTGTTCACTGCTTATATAAGACATTAACTAGAAAGGAGATTCGATGAAAAAACTAAAATGGTTTCTATTAGCTGGTCTCATTCCTCTCTTTCTACCGATCCTCATTATCATTATCCTTATGGGAGCTGTCGGAGGTGGTGGAACGAATGGCTCACCCCAATCCCAAAATGGAGTGACTTATGCGGATCACTGGTCAGATGGAGATCCCTATACTCATAACTTACTTGTTCATCGCTTCGGTATCACGGCAGAGCAATTAGACGGCTTTTTAGATACGTTAGGAATCTCCTATGATAAGAACCGAATTAATGGGAAAAAACTCCTCGAATGGGAAGCTAAATCTAATCTTGATGTCCGTGGAATCGTTGCGATCGCACTGAATGAAAGCTCCCTTGGAACTGCTGGAGTAGCCACTAATCCTGGAGCCAATATGTTTGGTTTTGGAGCCTATGACTCCAATCCAGAATATGCCAATAACTTTAATGATGAGATTGCTGTTGTCGGACTCACTCAACAAACCATCATTGGGAATAAAAACCAAACTTTTAAAATCCAAGATGATAAGGCTAAAAAGTTTGCGAATGGAACACTCAATCCAGCAACTGATGGTGGAGTCTATTTCACGGATACTACTGGATCAGGAAAAAGACGTGCTGAAACCATGCAAAAACTGGATGCATTCATTGATGAACATGGAGGAACACCAAAAGCTCCTGAACAAACTACAGGAAAAACTAGAGATGGTGGAGGGGTAACTTCAAATGATATACCTGTAGGTTATAGTTTGACAACAGCTATTGATACCACTGGATATATCACTAGTACCTATCCTTGGGGACAATGTACCTGGTATGTCTTCAACCGTGGAAAACAAGTCGGAGTCAACTTTGATCCATTTATGGGAAATGGTGGTCAATGGATGAATAAGCCAGGTTTCACAACAACCCATACACCAACAGAACACTCTGCTCTATCATTTAGCCCTGGACAAGCTGGAGCTGATCCAATATACGGACATATTTCATTTGTGGAGCAAGTCAAATCAGACGGTTCAATTCTCGTCTCAGAATGTAATGTTAAAGGATTAGGGATCATTAGTTACCGCACATTTGATGCGGAAACCGCAAAACAATTTACCTATGTAATAGGACATTAGAAAGGAATAGATATAGATGATTCAAATTGTAGATAAAAATGATTTAATGGAATTGATTGGATATTCTGAAACACAAGCTAGTAAATTAATACGAAAAGCTAAGAGCCAGCTTGTACAAGAAGGATTTGAATGGTATAAGAACAAACGCATTGGACGTGTACCAATTATCACAGTTGAATCCATTCTTGGTTTTCAAATACAATTAAAAAATGATATAATTGAGGGGAACCTTCAAAACGCTGTCATGACTGAAGGAGAAAAATAGCATGGCGGTAATTAAACAGGATGATGGACTGTGGCTAGTTGATATTAGTGATGGTAAAAGTTCCTTAACTGGCAAACGTACACGACATCGTAAATCTAATTTTTTAACAAAAAAAGAAGCAGAGGAATATGCGGCTTATTACCGTATCCATAAGTTAAATCAGATACAGAATACACAAAAACTTACCATTTCCTCTCTTTATGTAATGTTAAAAGAAGAAGATGAGCTTCGTGGAAATAAAAAAGGTACAGTAGATACCCAGAACTCATACTATACCCAATATGTATCGCGATTCTTTGAATACGCTGATATGTCTTCAGTTACCATTCAAGATGTAAAAAAATATCGAGATTGGCTAATTGAACAGCCAAGTGTAAAAGGTGGGACACTTACACCAATGCATATTAACCAACAAATGATTTTTGTTCATAAGTTGTTTGATATTGCTATTTCGAAAGGATATAGACAGGATAATCCATGTGATGCCATTCGGAAACTTCCAGAAAAGCATAAAGAAATGTCTTATTATACTCCTGAACAATTCAAGGAGTTTGAATCTTATTTTGAAGAAAGTGAGTATCCTTTTAAACTTCTGTATCGTGTACTCATGTTTACGGGAATTCGTATGGGGGAGGCACTTGCCTTAACTTGGAGAGATGTTTTTCTTGACGAGGGATATATTAAGATCCGTAAGTCAGCCTATTATCGCAATGGGAAAATACATATTGGATCTGTAAAGACGACTCAATCAAATAGAGAAATCTATATCCATAAAGCTTTTGTGGATGAGTTGAAAACCTGGAAGTCAGTACAAAGTCAGAGACTGTCTAAGCTAACTGATTCAACAGATGATTTGCAGATTTTCCAATTTTCAGGAGAGCCTATGACTGCTCCGAATGTCTCTAACTTTAGAGTAGCATTCAAGAAACGATTGCCAGAAGACTTCAAATTGATTCGAAACCATGATTTTAGGCATTCACATGTAGCCTTTTTGATAAATCAGGGATTGAGGAGAGGAGAAGGAAAGGATTATATCTTTTTCACTCTGATGAAACGACTAGGACATAGTTCTATCAATACAACAATAAATATCTACTCACATTTGTTCCCATCACAACAAAAAGAAGTCGCTAACGCATTTGACGATTTTTAAAAAAAAATGGGCAGAAGTGGGCAGTAAAAATTAAGCAACAGGGTCTAAACCCTTGATACGAAAGGAATCTAGAAAATTTTATGATGAATATGCAGAATATGATGAAGCAAGCTCAAAAATTGCAAAAGCAAATGGAGCAAAGCCAAGCGGAATTAGCCGCAACTCAATTTGTAGGGAAATCTGCTCAGGATTTGGTTGTTGCAACTCTTACAGGTGATAAGAAGGTTGTTTCCATTGATTTCAATGCTGCAGTGGTCGACCCAGAAGATACAGAAACGCTTTCTGATATGACGGTGCAAGCCATCAATGCTGCCATTGAAGAAATTGATGCTGCAACCAAGAAAAAACTCGGTGCTTTCGCAGGGAAATTACCATTTTAAGCTAAGGAAGTTTTCATTAACTCAAAAGAGGCTCAGTTTTGAGCCTTTTTTCAGATTGAAGACAAAGTCATATTAAAAACTTTCCTTGGGTGAGTACGGACGTCAGCGAACTTCTTCGAAGTTCCAAGACTAATTATTGAGCCTAAGGTCTCAATAATTCCGAGTGCCTGAAACGTTATTGTTTCAGGCACTTTTCTCACGGCGGAAAGTTTTAGTATTTTCTTTCTTTGAAACACTAACGATATATTTTTAGGTTTATGTCAGCAATTTTATTCTTTTCTTAGTTCAATGACTTGATCGTATCGACTTTCATTATCAATATGGTGAGCGATTTCTAACACCATCATCGGTAGTGAGAAAATCAAGTCTCGAACCATCTGGCTATTTTCTGCGTCAAGAGCTGCAGTTACCTCATCTGCTAATAAAATATCCTTTTTACGAAGTAGGAAGCGGGCTAGTTCAATCCGGACTCGTTGTCCGCCTGAAATATTTTCTCCGTTATTAGTGATTACAAAATCAAGTCCATCAGTGAGTTCATGGTCGAGTTTGACCTGTCTCAAAGCAGTCTCCAATTCTTGATCTGAAAACTCTTGTCCCAAACTGAGATTGTAGCGAATAGTATCATTAAAGAGGAAAGGATGCTGGCTGATAATGCCTACCTGACGAACAAAGTGACTTGTTTTAACTCCATCCCTTGTCCGACAAGTAATCGTTCCGGCATCCGGCTTTTCTTCTCCTGTGATCATTCGGAAGAGGGTTGATTTCCCACAGCCACTTGGCCCTTTGATGAGGACTTTTTCGCCTTGTCGAATGGCTAGATTAAGATCGCGAATAATCTCTCTACCATTATAAGATTTACTTAAATGAGAAATTTCTAGTTCTTCTACTTGAGAGATCGAATGATTGTCCGATTTACTATCATCTGCTCGATTCAAGATTCCGAAAATCTTTTCTGCCGTTGTTTTGGCTCCTTGTACTTCAACCACATCATACATGATATTTTGGATAGGCCCTACCAGTTGACCAGCAGCAATATACATAGCAACCAGGCTAGCCACTGAAACATGATGACCCTGCATAGCAAGGAAGAACCCTAATACCAAGGGGAGTACTTGGCTCAGAAAGACCATAAAACCATTACAAAAGAAAACAATATTATGGGTAAAAGCAAACCTTTGAATAGCTCGTTGATAACGAAGATTGATATTCCAGACGCGCTGAGAATTTTCAGGCAAGGCTTGATTCATCCGCAAGGTCTGAGCTCCTCGAATACTATCAGAGATTTGGTTATGAACAGCTGTTCTTCCCTGAGACATTTCATCCCCTGAATTCTTTAGCTTATTATTCATCAAGAATTGTGGAATGGGACGTAAGATTGTGAAGAAAACAAAGATAGAACCCAATAAAACATTTTGGGCAATGATATAGATCGCCGTAATCAGTGCTCCAAATCCCCAACATGAAATAGACATATAGCGTTCAAAAAAGTTATCTCCTAGAAATTCCATATCCTGTGTCAGCATGGTAATCTTTTCATCTTCACTATATTCCCTGTCTTCCATTAACTTCTGAAAAAGGGCCGTTCGGATATTCATGTGAATTTCACGTCTAAAGACATTATTTGCATGATTACAAAATAACATTAGACTATACAAAGCGAAATAGACAGAAAAACCAAAGAGAGCAAATTTCCAAATAGAGGAATAGGTAAGGTTATTTTGATCTATCGATAGTGCTTTGGCAACAACCAAAGGTTGACCTAATGCGAGACCCCCATTTGCCAGTGCTCCAATAATGGTTAGGTATTTTGTTTTTTTATCAAGATATTTAAAGATATGAATCATAAATCTCTCCTAGAAAATAGAACCCTATGATTGAGAAATATCAGATGTAATCATTAAATCTTATTACATATTATTCTTTGTGATATATTTTACATGCTCATTATA
The DNA here is from genome assembly GCF_029589235.1 of Streptococcus taoyuanensis. Lineage (NCBI taxonomy): Bacteria > Bacillati > Bacillota > Bacilli > Lactobacillales > Streptococcaceae > Streptococcus > Streptococcus taoyuanensis. The sequence goes on along the minus strand of NZ_JARQVW010000005.1, from coordinate 14,121 downwards.
CATCTAAGAATAAGTCTGGTCAATGAATATTTAAAAAATTAGAAATGATTAAATCTTTAATAACTAATATTTTAAGTTAAGCCTTTGAAAAAGCTCTACTTGTCTGTTGGATGAAAATTTACTTTAGTCAATCTTTACAGAAATGAAATAAAAAGAACCCCCAAAGAAAGATATGAAAACATCTAACTCTAGGAGTACTGCTCAGTTTTGAGCCTTTTTTTATTCATCAAAAAATCCGGATAAGTCCAAGCCTCCGAAGGGGTTGGTGGAGAAGTTCTCTTGCTCTTCAAGGAGGGTGCGGCCTTGATCAAATTCGAGGAATTGTTCGTAGACAAGGGCTGTCATGCGGGCGTCTTCTAAGCTATCGTGTGATTTTCCTGCAACTCCCAAAAATTCTGCAACGGTGTGGAGTTGGAGATTTTTAATGCCGTGGAGGTCAGATGGACGACGTTCGAAAGCCTCGTCAAAGACATCGACAGCGTACTGGTCTTCTAGATCCAAGCCATTTTCAAGTAGGGTGGGTAGGTCGCTCTTTTGGGCATTGTATCCGATCAAGGGCCGGTCTCCTACAAAGGCCTTGAATTCGTTGAGGACCTGTTCGAGTTGTGGGGCATTTTGGATCTTGTCCTGGGTAATGCCAGTCAGGCCGTTAATAAAGCTTTTTAGGGGCTTATCGGTGTAAACGTAGGAGTCGTAGTGATCGACTTCTTTACCGTTCGTAAAACGTACGGCAGACACCTGGATGATCTGATAGGCGCCTTCGTATTGGTTAAATTCGAGATCAAAGGCGATATAATCTTCTAATGCTTTCATGGGAAATCTCCTGTGGTAGAAAAGAAAAGGGACTGGTAGGATCCAGCCCCGGATTATCGACGGAAAACGCGTGCCCAGAAACCTTTGCTTTCTTGCTCTTGAACTTTTTCGTTGGCTTGTTCGAGTTCAAGTTTCAAGGTATCGCGGTCGTTCATTGCTTGTAAAGTCAATTGTTGTTGTTGGTCCAATTGCTTGTCTTTTTCAGCAATTTGAACGTCTTTCACGCGCAACTGTTCATCTTTCTTAGCGAGTTGCTCGTCTTTGGCTTTGAGTTGCTCGTAGAGACGGACGATTTCAGCATTTTTTTCATCTACCAAAATTTCCATCAATTCGCGTTGCTTCACATCATCGCTGACTGGCTCATCTTCAAAAATAGTTTTTTTGTAGATTTCTTCGAGCTTAATCAAGCCACTACGGGTTACAACGGTAACCCCTTTTTCGTTTTTTTGGGTATCTTCTGGAGCCAGCGCCTTGACACGGTTATTGACCGCCTGGCGGCTGACTCCTAAAATTTCAGCAATTTCGCTGACAGTTTTTTCAATCGCCATAACTTCCTCTAATATCTTTTTCTATGAAATACTCTATTAGATAGTAACATAAGTAGGCTAAGCTGTCAAATGAAGCAAAGAAAGGCTAAGCCTTGATACCACGATTAGTGGACCTCTGTCATTTCAGGAAGATGGAGGCTTGATTGTGCTAAGTCAATGGTGAGTTGGTAATCGGTTTGATCACGCACAGTGATTTCAAAGTCCGTTGTGTAAAGGACCAGGCGAAGGGTCGCTCCTTTTTCGAGCTTGTAGATGGTTGGTTGGAGATCAAAGTCAAATTCCATCCACTCGCCTGGCGTCACGTCCTCAACCTCTAAGAGATCATGACGATTTTGGAGGTTGAGATAACCTTTCGAAATGACTCGTTGGCCCGCTTCCTTAAATGGCAACTCGGTCAAGTTGTCTAGCATATGGTAGCGACCGTTATCCAGTGTACGGACCGATAAGACTGCAGGATAGGGTTGGAGGTATTTCTTGCTTCCAAGCTCTAAGAGTTGGGCTGAGAGAAGGCCTTTATTGGTGCTGGAGTGAAGTCGTAGGTGAAGGCGAGCTTTCCCGTTGAGGTGCAGGTCTTCTTCGATTGGAAGATCGATGGTTACCTGTTGGGCCTTGTCTTGGTAGAGATCGCTTAAGAAGGTCGGATAAGCCTTGCCATAGCGCTCGTAATCTTTTGTCTCGTAGCGGTTTTGGATGACTTTTTCACCGTCTCCCAGCGAGAAGGTCCGCTGACTTGTTTGATTGCCAAAATCATCCAAGGAAGTCCAACTTTGTTCTCCTGTATTGTCCTGCCAAATGACAGTAGGCAATTCATAGCTTGAATCGTAGCCCAGCAATTTTTTAGAGAGAAGGGCATTCATGCTCTCACGGAAGTCAATGGACTGCCAGTTGTTGAGGTAGACATGGGCACCATTGTGGTAGAAGAGGTGTTTCTTGATGCTTGCTGGAAGGGCTTGGAACATGTTAAAGACGTGAAGCGGTTTGACGTTCCAGTCTTGGGAGCCATGGGTAAAGACCACCTCTGCTTGGACTCGATCAGCATGTAGGAGATAATTGCGATCGTGCCAGAATTGATTGTAGTCTCCGGAAGCGCGGTCCAGCTCTTTTTTGACGCGATCAAGATCGGCTTGGTGGGCCGCATTGTGGTGTAAATAATCCCCACCTAAAAGGTTGCGTGAATAGGTCAATTCGGCAAGGGAATCAAAATCTTCACCTGGATAGCCGCCAGGACTTGTCACGAGACCATTTTCGCGGTAGTAGTTGTACCAAGAAGAGATCCCAGCCTCTGCTATGATGACTTCTAGACCGTCCACACCTGTGGTCGCAAGGCCGTTAGACATGGTTCCAAGGTAAGAGATCCCGGTGGTTGCGACCTTTCCATTAGACCAATCAGCTTTGACTTGGCGTTTGCGTGTGTGATCTGTAAAGGCCCGGCAACGGCCATTGAGCCAGTCGATAACGTTCTTGTAGGCTTCGATTTGTTGGTAATTTCCATTGGTCATCAAGCCTTGCGAATCTTTTGTCCCCACTCCAGATACGTAGAGATTAGCGTAGCCGCGTGGAAGGAGGTAGTCGTTGAGGGTATAGCTGGAATTGATATGGGTGAGAGTTTCTTCAGCTTCATCGACTAGCTCAGCTGAACCGACAGGATCCACCAATTCTAATTGAGGTACTTCTACTTGAATGGTATGAGGTTCTTTGACCTCGAGGTCGACATTCATATTGTAGAGGGCCTTGTCGCTGGCCTTATCGTTGGTCCCTTGGTGATAAGGACTTGCGGTCATAACAGCTGGAATCTTGCCTTCATAGCGAGGACGGATAATGCTGACCTTGACCAAGTCTGGCAGACCATCTTTGTCGGTATCGACCCGACTTTCCACATAGACGACCTCGCGGATGGCATCATGGCTCGTAAAGGTTGCGAGGCTCTTGCCGTTAAAATAGTGATACTGGTTATCTTCAGGAATCAAGCCATCGCTGACCAACTGATCGATGAGTAAATTTCCTTTTACTGTTCGAGTATTGAGAAGGTGATAGAGGTTTTCTACCAAGTTTCCATACTCAATCGGAAATTGGACTTCTTTCAAGAAGCTATCCGTATCTTCAAAATCAATAAAATAGCGGAAACCGAGTAATTGGAGGGCTACTGTGTAAAAAATGTTCGGAGACCATTCGCAGTCAGATTGGATATACGTTAAAAAGTCTGTTTTAGAATCCACCACTAGGTTAGAGAGGGGATAATCTGTATCTTTATAGGTGAAGTAAACCTTGCGGACAAACCATTCAAACAGTTCTTTTTCTGGGAGGTGGGTGGGAAGGTCAAACCCAATTTCTTTTAGTTCCTTAAGAATGTCTTTTTGGTCAACAGATAGATAGCTATATTGATTGTATTTCATAGACTGCTCCTTTTATCAGTTTCTTTTTTCTTTACTTCTTATATTATACTTGATAAAATAGTATTTGTCTAAAGACCTTTCGTCTATAAGGAGAAGGAATATTGAAAAAAATATCTTTTGAACAAGTTGCAAGAAGACGGACCTTATTGTTTGGGGTTCTTGCCGTCATTTTTGGGATTCTCATTTTTCGAAACGGCGTTGGTTTCACCAAATTTTCCTTGGATCTATTAGCCATTTACTTTTTAGTTGATGGACTAGGAAGCTTTCTTCTTCGCTTTTTGTTACGTAGCAAGTCTATTTCCTATAGCCACTCTATTTGGTTTATTTTTCTTTCACTTGCGTTGATCTGGTTGAATCGACTGAGTAGTCTGCCCGTAAACTTAGTTGTGATTTGTTTAGGGGCATATCAGTTGGGGAGTGCCATTGTCTATGGGATCACATTTTGGCTTTATAAGGCCAATCGGGTAAAAGGAGGCTGGCTCTATTTATGGGATGCGCTTTTAAACGGTGGGCTTGGTCTAGCAACTGTCTTGGAACCTGGTTCAGATGGGCACTTCCAATTTATCCTCTTGGGGGCTTATCTGGTCTTGTTGGGGATTTCTAATATTCGAGATGGTATTTTATTTGACAAAGACCAACAAGGCCAAGAGTTAAAACGTCGCTTTCGTATTAGCCTACCGGTTATCTTTGCAGCCTTTATCCCTGCTAAGGAGTTAAAACGGTTTAACCAGTTTCTTCAAAAAGGGAGCTCGGCGGGACACACAGGCCCTTATCGATTGGTGAAAAAAGAAGAAGAGGCAAGGGAATTAGAAATTTTGGTTCATACTTCTGACAGCAACTTATTTGGAGCGATTGGGCATGTAGATATTTGTTATCAGGGGAAGGTCATTTCTTACGGAAGTTACGATCCCTTTTCAGAGCGTCTATTTGGGACGATTGGGGATGGCGTACTGTTTAAAGTGGATAAGGAACCATACATCGAACTATGTAAAAAAGAGAGTCAAAAGACGCTGTTTGGCTACAGCCTATCCCTTACCGAAGAAGAGAATCAGGCAGTAGAGAAGCGTCTAGCTGAAATTGATCAGTTGTTAGAACCTTGGGATCCACCTAGGAGGTTACTGGAAGACGGTCAGCCGACCTACGCTTACAAATTGAAATATGATTTAGGGGCTGAGCTATATAAATTTACTTCTTCGCGTTTTAAATCTTACTTTGTTCTGTCTACTAATTGCTGCCTGTTAGCAGATTCCATTGTGGGACAGGCAGGAACGGCTGTATTAGATGTGCGTGGAGTGATTGCACCAGGGACCTATCAGGATTACTTAGAATACGAATTTGAAGCTCCAAACGGGCGGGTCCATACACGAACAGTATACTAAAAAAAGAAAGACAGATTTTTATTTTTGAAAAATCTGTCTTTTTTGCACAAGATTTCTTGTAAAAAGCCAGAAAATCTTTTACAATAAAAAGTGCTTGGAGGAAAGTATGACAGCAAATCAGATCGTAAGAGTGATCCCAGTCTTGAAAGTGAATAACCGAAATGTCAATCAACGCTTTTATGAAGAGACATTGGGAATGAAAGTATTAGTGGAAGAAGGAGCTCTCCTATCTTTAGGAGATGCCTCAAAAGTAGAGAAAATTGTCTTAGAAGAGTCACCGAGTATGCGTTCGCGTAAGGTCGAAGGTCCAAAGAAATTGGGTCGCATCGTGGTGAAAGTGGCACAAGCTCAAGAAATTGATTATTTGTTGGCCCGCCAGCCAGAAACAAGCGCCCTTTACCAAGGAGCTAATGGTCGCGCCTTTGAAGTTGTGTCTCCTCAAGGAGATACCATTTTCGTGCATGCTGAAGAAAATCTTGAAAGCCTAGAACCGTTGGAGAAAGCGCCTCTTGTTGACGTGCCAGAAGATTTCAAAGGTTTGACCAGCTTTGATGTGGACTTTCTTGAGGTCAATGTGGCCGATTTTGCTGAGGCTGAGAAGTTCTATAGCAACTTGCCAGCTTTGGCCCACTTTATCCATTTGCAGGAAGCTCAAGGAGAAGATCTCCAAGTGGAGAACAAGGTGACTTGGGATTTGAGCATGATCAAGGTCGAATTGGCATCTTTTGATGTGGAAGTCGTGAAAGAACGCTTGGGAGAAACTGTCGATTTTGTGCACCGTAAGGGAACTTTCTTGATTGCCAAAGATCCAAGTCAGATTGAACTCTGGTTTGAAGCCAATCAAGATCAGGTCCATATTTCTTATGAAGAATAAGAATGGAGTGATGAGCGTGAATGCAATCATCGAAAAAATTACCGAACAAATCCAAGAAGGCATCTATCCAGGTGCCTCTCTTGCGCTTTACCGCAAGGGTCAGTGGAGTGAGCACTATCTGGGACTAGCGGATCCTGAAAAAGGAGAGTCAGTAGTGGCTGACCTGGTCTATGATTTGGCCAGTGTCAGTAAGGTCGTCGGAGTCGCTACCATCTGTGCTTTTTTGTATGCGAAAGGGGAGCTTCCGCTCGATCGTCCCTTTAAAGAGTTTTACCCGCGTTTTGCTCATGAGAAGACGACCATCCGGGAACTCTTGACCCATACTTCTGGGCTGGATCCTTTTATCCCCAACCGGGATCAATTGGATGCGAGACAGTTGAAAACAGCTCTTGAAAATTTGCAGTTGAAAGAAGACAAGAGTTTTCATTACACCGACGTCAATTTTCTTCTGCTGGGCTTTTGGTTAGAAGACAGGTTTCACCAGCCCTTGGATCGTTTATTTGAAGAGCTGATCTTTACACCTTGGAAGATGACAGAGACACGGTTTGGACCGGTCGAAAAGGCGGTGCCAACGGTCCGTGGCCTTGCTTCTGGAAGTGTTCATGATCCCAAAGCGAGAGTATTGGGCTGTCATGCGGGAAGTGCTGGACTTTTTTCAACTGTTGCTGATCTAGAGCGCTTCTTAGAGCATTATCTGAAGGATGATTTTGCGCGTGACTTGTCTCAGAATTTTGCGCGTGAAGAGGGCAAGACCCGCGCTCTCGGATGGAATCTAGAGGGTGACTGGTTGGATCATACGGGCTATACTGGAACCTTCATCATGTACAATCGAAAGAGGCAGGAAGCTGTGATCTTTTTGTCTAACCGGACCTATGAGAAGGACGAACGGGCCCAATGGATCTTAGACCGCAACTCTTTGATGGACTTGATCAAACAAGAATGTGAAAAATAGAAATGGATGGCTGGGATGACGGATCCCGGCCTTTTCTTGTCTGTCCATAAGAAGGAGCTCTTCTGGGTGATTCATTTTTGGACTCCGTCTTAGGTTGGATTTCCTTCAAAAGCATCGCTTTTTTGGCTGATTTATATTAAAATAGTAATGACCTTAGTAGAGCGAGATGAATATGCATAAAGAGATAGGCGTCGGAAAGGCGCATAGTAAAATTATCTTAATTGGAGAGCATGCGGTGGTTTATGGTTATCCGGCTATTGCCCTGCCACTCCATCATATCGAAGTGATCTGCCAGATCATCCCGGCAGACAGTCCATGGATTTTGTTTGAAGATGACACATTGTCCATGGCGGTTTTTGCGTCTCTTGAGCACCTCGGGATTCGTGAGGCCCGGATTCGCTGTCGGATTCAGTCTATGGTACCGGAAAAACGGGGGATGGGGTCCTCTGCGGCGGTCAGTATCGCAGCTATTCGTGCAGTTTTTGACTATTATCAAGAGGAGCTGGACGATGAGACCTTAGAAATCCTGGTCAATCGAGCAGAAACCATTGCCCATATGAATCCAAGCGGTCTGGATGCCAAGACTTGTCTGAGCGATCAAGCCATTAAATTCATCCGGAATGTCGGCTTTTACCCGCTGGAGCTGGGTATAAAAGCGAGTTTGGTGATTGCGGATACGGGGATTCACGGCAATACCCGTGAGGCGATTCAAAAGGTTGAAGCCAAAGGGCAGGAAGTTTTATCCCATTTCCATGAGATTGGTCAGTTGACCCAGCAGGTGGAAGAGGCTCTGAAAGAAAAAGATCTCATTGGCCTTGGGCAGGCTCTTACAGCTTGTCATGACCACTTGAGAGCCGTTGGTGTCAGCTGTAAAGAAGCAGATCACCTGGTCGCCGTTGCCCTTGAAAATGGGGCCTTAGGGGCTAAAATGAGTGGGGGCGGTCTTGGAGGCTGTGTGATTGCCCTCGTCAAGGATTCTCGTGAAGCAGAAACCATTGCCCATGCATTAGAAAAAGAAGGAGCGCACCATACATGGATCGAAAACCTGTAAAGGCTAAGTCCTATGCCAATATCGCGATTATCAAATACTGGGGAAAAGAAGATGCCAAACAGATGGTCCCTTCGACCAGTTCGATTTCGTTGACCTTAGAGAATATGTATACAGAGACCAGTCTCTCTCCCTTGCCAGCAGATGCGACTGCGCATGAATTTTACATCGATGGGGAATTCCAAAATCCAGCTGAGCAAGCCAAAATTGGAGCTGTGATTGATGGCTTGAAGCCAGCAGATGAAGCAGGATTTGTTCGGGTGGATACCAGCAACAACATGCCAACCGCCGCAGGCTTGTCCTCTAGCTCGAGCGGGCTCTCTGCTCTCGTCAAGGCTTGTAATCGGTACTATGATTTGGGCTTGACCCAGGAGGAATTAGCTCAAAAAGCCAAGTTTGCTTCGGGCTCTTCTTCGCGGTCTTTCTTTGGCCCTTTAGCAGCCTGGGACAAAGAAAGTGGAGAAATTTATAAGGTCCAAACAGACCTAAAACTCGCGATGATCATGCTGGTCCTCAATGACAAGCAAAAGCCTGTTTCCAGCCGCGAAGGGATGAAACGCTGCATGGAGACTTCGACTAATTTCAAAGAATGGATCGAAGAGTCTCGACAAGATTATAAGGACATGCTGGGCTATCTAGTTGCCAATGATTTTGAACAGGTCGGTCAGTTGACAGAGCGCAATGCCCTTGCTATGCATGCGACGACTAGAACAGCCACTCCAGCCTTTAGCTACTTGACAGAAGAAAGCCACAAAGCTATGGACTTTGTCCGTGAGCTTCGCGCTGCAGGCCATGCTTGTTACTTCACCATGGATGCAGGGCCAAATGTTAAAGTCCTCTGTTTAGAAGAAGACTTGGATCAGCTGGTGCCTTTATTTGACGCCCGCTATCGGACCATCGTATCTAAGACAAAGGACCCTCAAGATGAAGACTAAGTATCAGGTACAGACTGGAGGCAAGCTCTATTTAGCTGGAGAATACGCGGTGCTAACGCCTGGTTATGGAGCTGTGATTCAGTTTATCCCTATTTATCTGTCAGCTATCATCCAAGAAGCAACAGCCTACCAGCTAGCCTCAGACCTTTTTGGTTACAAGGTAGATTTGACCCCAAATAAGGACTACGCCTTGATTCAAGAGACTATTCAGCTTATGGAAGAGTGGCTGAAAGATCAGGGGATAGCCCCTAAACCCTTTGATCTTCACCTTAGAGGGACACTGGGCGAAGAGGGGAAAAAGTATGGGATTGGTTCCAGCGGAAGTGTGGTCTTGCTCGTGATCAAGGCCATGGCTGCTCTGTATGAGTTAGACTTAAATCCAGATCTACTCTTTCGACTAGCAGCAGTGGTCTTGGTGCAAAGAGGGGACAATGGTTCCATGGGCGATTTGGCTTGTATCGCCTTCGAGGACTTGATTTATTACCAATCCTTTGATCGGGCTTGGTTGCAGGAAGTCTTGACTTCTCAGCCCCTTTCACAAGTTTTAGACCTGGATTGGGACTACCAGATCTGCTCGATCCAGCCAGCCATCTCTTATGATTTTCTGGTTGGTTGGACCAAGGAACCAGCGATTTCAAGTGATTTGATCCGACAGGTCAAGGGAGCGATCAAAGAAGATTTTCTTCAGGAGAGCCAGAGTGCAGTGAAGAATCTTGAAAAAGGCCTCCGTGAAGGGAACCAAAAGGAAACTGAGACCAGTATCAAACGTGCCGATAAGAACCTAAAGTCTTTGAACCCTTTGATCTATACCCCAGCTCTAAAAGAGCTGCAAGAAGCGACAGAGGGGCTTTCTGCCTGTGCCAAATCCAGTGGTGCTGGAGGAGGCGACTGTGGAATCGCCCTTAGTTTTGACCCAGTTGAGACTCAGACCTTGATAGACCGCTGGAAGGAAAAGAATATTGAAGTCATTTACCAAGAAAGGATGGGAGATTCGTGAGCGAAAATCGAAAAGACCAGCATATTCGCTATGCCTTGGAGCAAAGCTCCTCCTATAATAGCTTTGATGAGATCGAGCTGATTCACCGATCCCTCCCCCTTGTGGATCTAGCAGAGATTGATCTAACAACCCATTTCGCAGGGCGTGATTGGGAGGTCCCTTTTTATATCAATGCCATGACAGGCGGGAGTAAACGGGCCAAAGAGATCAATCAAAAGTTAGCAGCAGTAGCCGAAGCCTGTGGGATTCTCTTTGTGACTGGCTCTTACAGTGCAGGGCTGAAGGATCCGAACGATCAATCGTATGCGGTCAAAAAAGACCATTCTCATCTTCTTTTAGCAACCAACATTGGCATCGATAAAGAGCCAGATTTGGGCTTGCGGACAGTGGAAGAGCTACACCCCCTCTTTCTTCAAGTCCATGTGAATCTGATGCAAGAGTTGCTCATGCCCGAAGGGGAGCGGATTTTCCACACTTGGAAAGACCATCTCAAGAGCTATGGGCAGGGCTTTCCAGTACCTGTAGTCCTGAAGGAAGTTGGCTTTGGTATGGATCCCAAAACAGTTCAGGCAGCGCTAGATGCTGGGATCAAAACCGTCGATATTTCTGGTCGTGGTGGCACTAGTTTTGCCTATATTGAGAATCGTCGTGGTGGCAATCGCGCTTATCTGGATGATTGGGGACAGTCAACGGCGCAGTGTCTCATACAGTTACAGGATCAGATGGATCAGATTGAGATCCTCGCAAGTGGGGGCATCCGTCATCCCCTTGATATGGTCAAGGCCTTAGTCCTTGGAGCGCGTGGCGTAGGACTTTCCCGTGTTTTTCTTGAGATGGTAGAGACTAAGAGCATTGAAGAAGTAATCGTCCTTGTCCAAGGATGGAAAGAAGACCTAAGATTGCTCCTTTGTGCGCTCGGTTGTCAGAACCTGAAAGAGCTCCGTGAAGTCGACTATCTCCTCTATGGAAAATTGTGGCAAGCGAATCAACAGAGAAAATGAAAAGAGAGTGGGACAGAAATCGGTAATTCATTAGAATTCGATTTCGCTGTCCCACCTCCGCACAGTTGAGTAGGGCTGTAAAAGCTGATGAAATCAGCGTAGTAGAGCCCACTCAACCACTGCGTCTTGCTCGACAATCCAAAAATAATTGAGAGGCTAGGACTTTTGTCCCAGCCTCTTGATGTTTGATAGAATAACTGTAAAATGCAGTGGTTGGTTGCTCAAAGCACTGCTAAGAGGTGACCGATTGCACTTGCGAGCAAGTTTGCTAAGTCTTAGTTTATTTTTTATGCTCCAAAGATGACCGATGGTGATGAAAAAAATGTTTCCTTTATCTGCAACCTTCAACAGTCTCCCAGACTATTGGAGCTATATGGAGGAGAAAAGTGAAAAGGTTTTGGAAACCTTTTTTATTTTACGGAGTTCTTCCCCACTTCTTCTTTTTTTGTGACGGTTATATCATCAAAATTCTGATAGTTTACGAATCGTTTACGGTTGATGGAATCGCTTGCAAAATAGGCTTGTAAAAGAGTATACTAAATAAGGAAAAACATTTTTAAAAGGAGTTTAGGATGAAGAAGCACTATTTTCGATCAGCTGTAGCAGCCTTGCTTCCGCTTTTGTTGATTGCTCAACCTGTTGAGGCTTGTACAGGGTTCATCATCGGGAAGAAACTGACTGCCGATGGTTCGACCTTGGTAGGGCGTACCGAAGATTTAGAACCCAACCATAATAAAAATTTTGTGGTCAGAGAGCGTGTCTACAATAAAAAAGGAGCCATTTTTGAAGATGCTGCCAACGGTTTTCAATATCCCTTGCCAGAGATTAGCTATAAGTATACAGCGGTTCCAGATGTCACCCCTGATCAGGGAATTTTTGACGAAGCAGGATTCAATGAATATGGGGTTTCCATTTCTGCCACTGTATCTGCTTCAGCAAATGATAAGATCCAAAAAGTGGATCCCTATGTTAAGGATGGCCTCGCAGAATCGGGCTTGACCAGTATCGTTCTCCCTAGTGTGAAAACCGCAAGAGAAGGGGTTGAACTCATTGCTAAAATCGTCGAAGAAAAAGGCGCTGCAGAAGGAAATATTGTGACCATTGCCGATAAAGAAGGCGTCTGGTATATGGAAATCCTATCTGGCCATCAATATGCAGCGATTCTCTTCCCAGAGGATCGATTTGCGGTCTTTCCAAATACCTTCTTCTTAGGGCATGTCGATCAATCGGATACCGAACGCACGATCGCTTCAAAAGATCTTGAAAAAGTCGCCAAAGAAGCCAATAGCTATAAGGAAGTGGACGGAAAATTCCACGTTTCTCAATCCTATAATCCGCCTTTGCAAGAAGCAGATCGCTCTCGGGTTTGGTCGGGAATCAAATCGCTAGACCCAAGCTCTCCTGTTAAATATGACGATGCGTCCTTTGACCTTCTTCATACAACCGATCGAAAATTAACCCTCCGCGATGCTATGAATCTCCAACGCAATCGTTTGGAAGGAACCAAATATAAACCACAGGATCAAATGGAGTTGGATGGAAAAGGCATTCCGAAAAAAGGGGAGTTTGATGCGGTTTATAAATATCCTATTTCCAATCCAAATGTCATGGAGGCCCATATTTTCCAACTGAAAGATGATGTCCCAGCGAGTGCAGGTGGAGGCACCATGTGGCTGTCAATGGGTAGTCCACGAAATGCTCCATACTTACCGTACTATGGCAATATTCTCAACACCTATCAAGCCTACCAAGAATTAGGGGATCATTACAATGATCGCTCTTGGTATTGGACCATTTCAAGAATCAATGACCTTGTGGCCAAGTATCCAGATTTATTCGAAGATGGGGCGATTCGTACTGAAATGGAACGGTTGGAGTCTCAGTGGATGGTCGAACAAGATCTGAGTGATCAGGAACAAATTGCTCTTGCTTCTCAGCCTGAAGAAGCTAGTAAGAAGGCAACAGAGGAAAGCTTAGCAAGAGCTGAGAAGACCTTCGAACGCTTGCAAGAAATCAGAAAAGAAGCAGAACAAAAGGTGGCAGATGAACACGGAAAAAGTGCCCTGCAAGATCTAGATGACGAAGAAGATGCTGCTTATGAAGAGAAGATTGATCTCGTTGATTTTGACTATGATTACATTCTAGCAGCAGGCTTGTTCGGGGCAACCCTTCTAGCGATTGTGATCTACCTGATTCGCTCAAAGAAACAAAAGGGAGGAAAACAAGATGACTAAAATTCAAAGAGCCTCTATCTATCTTTTTCTACTGTTTGCAGGAATTGGCTTGGAGTTTGAACTCGGTCATCTTTCTCAACAAGAATTTAGCCAGTCTGCAGGCAGAGACTTAGTCTTAAACTTGTCTGTCTTAGCTGCTATTATTATCCCGCTTTATCTCTTTTCAAAACGATTGGCCAAGCAGTTGTCTGTCCCAACTTATGTCTTATGGATTGCCATGTTTGGAGGAGCCTTCGTAGCAGGCTGGTTGAGCTTTTCAGGCAATAGCTTGATTGATATTATAAATAGCCATGTGATCAAGGATGCCACTGTCTTTAACAAGTGGACCGATGCCTTGACGGCCCCATTTTCAGAGGAATTCTTTAAGGCTCTAGTTGCCTTTTGGGTTGTCTTGATGGTTGGCAAGAAAGATCTAAAAGCGATTCTAATTGCAGGCTTGGGCTCTGGCTTTGGTTTTCAAATCATTGAGGATTTAGGATACGTTGCCCGCCAAACCAAAACCAGCCAATTAGCCGCTGTCACTGAGGCCATCAACCGGATCTCTGGTGGATTAGCTTCACATGCCCTCTATACAGCTGTTGTATCAGTTGGTGTCTTCCTTTTGTTGTCTCAAGTGACCCAGCAAAAGGAAAAACTCTTTGGGCTCTGGTGTGTTCTCTCGACAGTAGCCAATCACTTCTTATGGAACTCTCCGTTTTATGAAACAGACCATCGGATTAATCTTCTCGTCGGACTGCTCTTTGCCGTCCAAGTAGGGACCTTTATCGAGGTGGTGCTCTATACCAAGAAACATCCCGAGTTGCCATTTTTAAAACAATAAGAAAAATTTTTCAAACACAAAAGAGAGTGGGACAGAAATCGGTAATTCGTTAGAATTCGATTTCGTCGTCCCACCTCCGCACAGTTGAGTAGGGCTGTAAAAGCTGATGAAATCAGCGTAGTAGAGC
>NZ_JARQVW010000004.1:0-122578 GCF_029589235.1 Streptococcus taoyuanensis | reverse complement strand
AGAGCCCACTCAACCACTGCGTCTTGCTCGACAATCCAAAAATAATTGAGAGGCTAGGACTTTTGTCCCAGCCTCTTTTTATTCTGCTTTATTAATGTCTTCTTTGACCTCATCAACATTGAATTTGGCAAAGAGGTACTGACGGTCTTGAACTGGGAAACGTTGATCCAGCTGATCGATGGCCCCCACCTCTACAATCCCTTCTGTGATGACAAAATCCATGACATGGCCACCAAAGGTGTGGTCATCTGAAATAAAGTGCAAATGATAACCAGCCACGCTCACGCCATGGAAAATTTCTGGTGTCCAAAAACCGACGATGGTTCCAGTAACATTTTCTCGTGTATACTCTGGCTGATGGGTGGCAACCTCTGCAAACTTCATCTCAGGTGTTGATTTTGGAATCATACGGACATGCATCTTGGCAAAGTCACCATGAATCTTAATGGAGCGGAAAAGATTTTCCCCATCATAATAAGACTCAATACGGGCTTCCAATTCCTCGTCTGTCATTTCAAAACGTTGGCGGAAAATCACTTCTGCTTGGTGAGGGACGACTGCTGCATAAGGAACCTTGGCATCCGGAGAAACTTCGACTATTTCAGGATGGTCCCCTGATCCCTTGGCCTGATATGCCTTACCATCTAATACGATCAACTCTCCATCAATAGAATCTAGCGTCCCAACTCCTAGATCTCCGTGTTCCAAGAGTTCTCCAATCGTAAATGAACCCCCGTACAGACCCGCCATTAGGGCACCTAAGGTATTGTATTGAAAAAGTTTCACTGGTTCCATGTTTTTCTCTCCTCATTCTATCTTCTACCAGTATACCACAAACTATTCCGAATCTTCACGATATGGTTTTGATTAGAGGCTATCATAGAGGGTTTGCATCTGCACATCGTCTGGTACGATTGCCAAATACTGATTAGCCACTTCACGCGCCTTCGTCACATCTCCAGCCTCACGCAACAAATAAACATAGGCTTCGAGGAATTCTGGGTTGTCCTTTAAATCTTCATAGAGCTCTTGGTAGGCTGAGACGGCCTCTTCTGTTTTCTCCAAGGCAGCCAAGGCACGGGCAATGTTCCAACGGGTGACAACCGTTTCGACTTCTTCATTTTGCCAATCCAAGACTTGGTCAAAGCGTTCCTGTTCCAAATAAAGGGTGGTCAGGCGAAGAGCAATCTCTTCGAGATCATCTGCCACTTCTTTAGCCTCTAATAGATAAGCTTCTGCTTGCTCAGGCTGGTGGAGTTCATAGGAAAGCTGAGAAGCAAGGAGCTTCAATTGGGCATCAAATGGATTCTTCTGGATCCCTTGTTTAGCAATCTCAAGCGCTTTTTCACGGTCATTTTCAGCCTGTAAAGCCAAGGCATAACCGTACTCATAGCCCTCAAAATCAGGCGACAAGGTATCAATTTGTTTGTAGTAGATCAGGGCTTTTTGGAATTCTTCTTGGTCAGACAATAAGGTCGCTAATTCGTAAGCAATCTGGTCATCAAATTCAATCTCCAGAGCTTTCTCTAAGAAAGGAACAGCTGCTTCAAACTTACCAAGATTGGCATAGGCAAACCCAATTCGTTGATAGGTGGAAATTCCTGTTGCTTCTAAAATCTCCCGATTGTCTAACTGGGCATACTCTTGGATAGCCTCTTGGTAGCGTTCCAATTCCAGATCAATTTCAGCTAGCCCTAATTGAATGATCGGATCATCAGACAAATGAGCAGCTTCAACTAATTTTTCACGCGCCACATCTGCTAAGCTTTCCATCTGATAGAGATCCGCCTTAACCAAGAGACTGGCCACATACCAGTTTGATTCAGGTCCAATTTCTTCTAAATAAGCAAAGGCCTCTTCCGTTTGGCCTTCCTCTGCAAGGATGGTTGCCAAACTCAGATATACTTCTGGATAGGTTTCTGCAATCTGTTCATAAACCTCTTTTGCCTGAGGGTAAAAACCGATACTTTCAAGATATTGACCCAAATCCAATAGTTGCGCTTCACTATCTTCTAACAAGGCCTTTTGAAATTGAACTTCTGCTTCTTCTAGCTCTTGCTGATCAAGAGCCTCTACCATTTGTTGACTATGACTCACTCTGTGTTTCCTCTTCTACTTCATTGTGTTCTTCATACAAGCCACTAACGACCTTATACCATTCAAAGATAGCTCCAATAACGACCTTAGCAGACGCATAGACCGGAATACCAAGGAAAACTCCCCAGATTCCAAACATAGATCCTGACGTCAAGAGCACAAATAAAATGGTAATCGGATGGATATTTAACTGACTTCCCAAAACCAAAGGAGATACGAAACGTCCTTCAATGGTTTGCTCCACTGCAAATACAATCAAGACCTTGATAAACATCTCTGGTCCTGCTACCAATCCTAAGACTAAAGCAGGTAACATGGCTAAGAAACTACCCAAGTAAGGGATTAAATTCAAGATCCCCGCAGAGATCCCAAGTGTCACCGCATAACGCAAGCCAATGATCTTAAAGAAGAGGATAAACATAATGGCGACGACAATGGCTACCGTAATTTGCCCTCGAACATAATTGGAGAGCTGGGTATTGACATCTGAGAGAACTTGTTCAGCCGATTTACGAATCTTAGTCGGTAAGAAGCGAACAATGTGACCCTTTAAATTTTTTCCATCTCGCAGAAGATAAAAGACAATAAAAGGCATGATGATCAAGGCCACAATGACTTGCGAAGCAACTCCGATCAAGTTACTGACCCAATTGACCGCCCGCCCAGAGATCGAACTAGCCCAAGTAGTAATATTTGCAGACAATTCCTTGGTGATCTCATCCAACTGAGGTTTGATATCTGAGGAAACGCGATTGTCTAGAAAATCGTCGATGGTTGCATTGGCCTTCTCCAAATAAGTTGGCAGGTTATGAAAGAAACTCACCACTTGTCGTTGGACAGCTGGAATCACGACAGCCAGCCCCCAGATTAAGAGCACTGCAATCAAGAAAAAGACGAAGGAAATTGCAAAAATCCGCTTGAGTCCTTTTCTTTCAAGAAAGTCAACAATGGGGTTAAGCAGGTAATAGAGCAAACCAGAAATAATGACAGGCAGCATGACTGCTCCTGCAAACTCAAAAATAGGAATAAAAATAAAGGTGATTTTACTCAAAACCAAAAGGTTCAAGCCCAACAGCAAGGTAACTAAAAATACGGTAATGGCCTTGTTGTCTAAAAACCATCTAAAAAACCAGGACAAACTAAACTGTTTTTCTTTATTATCCACAGAGAACTCCTTTTCATTTCAATCTGTTTCTATTTTAGCATTTTTTGAGCTTGAAGTTACGAAAAAACTAGCAAAATAAAAAAGAAAGGCCCTCCCCTTTTCAACTAGCAATTGCCTTCCAATAGGACCTTTGATATAATAAACCTAACAAATCATACGAGGTGTCCTATGTCTCAAACCATTTATTTCGGTACCTATACCAAAAAAGAATCCAAAGGAATTTACAAGGCACAATTTGACCCTGAAACAGGGACATTGAGCCATCTTGAACTAGTGGCAGCTGAGCCCAATCCAACCTATATCGCTTTTTCTGAAAAAGGCAACCTCTACAGTGTCGGAGCTGAAGAGGGAAAAGGAGGAATCGCAAGTTTTACAGCTGATTTTCAGCCGCTCAATCACGTTGTTGAAGAGGGAGCACCACTCTGCTATGTCTCTGTCGATGACAAGCGTCAACTGATCTATGGAGCCAACTATCACAAAGGCCAAGTTCTCGTATATAAGATAGAAGACGACGGCCAGCTGAGCTTCATCGACCAAGACACTCACGAAGGCAAGGGACCACACGAAAACCAAGCCAGTCCCCATGTTCACTTCGCTGATCTGACACCAGATCAGTACTTGATTACCTGCGATCTGGGTACCGATAGCCTGCATACTTATGAGGTTAGCGATCAAGGAAAACTAACCCTCATCCATCACTACCAAACAGCCCCAGGGGCAGGACCTCGCCACCTTGTCTTTCATCCCCATCATAAGATTGCTTATCTGATAACTGAATTAAATGCGACCATTGATGTGCTCTTCTATGATGGCATGGGCGAATTCGAACACTTCCAAACTGTTTCCACACTTCCATCAGACTACGATGGTCAAAAATGGGCTTCTGCGATCAAGCTCTCAGCTGATGGAAAATTCCTCTATGCATCTAACCGTGCTCACAATTCCATCGCTGTCTTCAAAGTTGTGGCTGATGGTAGCCTAGAACTCATTGAAATTGTTTCAAGTCAAGGGCTCAATCCACGTGATTTCACGCTTAGTCCTGATCAAAACTATTTGATCGCAGCCCATCAAGATTCACCGAATGCCACCGTCTTCAAACGAGATTCTGCTAGCGGAAAATTGACCCTTCTATCCGACGACTTCTATGTTCCAGAAGCCGTTTGTACGGTTTTTCATTAAGTCGTTTTAGTTGTCAAACCTCTAAAAAAATGATTAAATAGATGAGAAAAAGGTGCGAGCCTGACTTCACAACTTATATTTTAGGAGACACTAATATGAATCCATTGGACTTATTTAACCAAGTGAAAGAAATGATCGAAAAGAAAGATTTCGACGCTGCAAAGAAATTTGTTGATGACAACAAAGACAACCTCGGTGACTACCTTGAACAAGCTAAAGGGCTTGTATCTGGAAATGAAATGGTCAGCGGTGCCTTGGACAAAATCAAAGGCTTGTTCTAATAAGACGATGAGAGTGGGACAGAAATCGGTCATTCGTTAGAATTCGATTTCGTCGTCTCACCTCCGCACAGTTGAGTAGGGCTGTAAAAGCTGATGAAATCAGCGTAGTAGAGCCCACTCAACCACTGCGTCTTACTCGACAATCCAAAAATAATTGAGAGGCCAGGACTTTTGTCCCAGCCTCATTTTTGTTTACCCCAATCGCAAAAAAAGATCCTTGAGAAAACTCAAGGATCTTTTTAGTCTAGTAAACTAGATTATTTCTTAAGGTTGTAGAATGATTTCAATCCACGGTATTCAGCTACTTCACCAAGTTGATCTTCGATACGAAGCAATTGGTTGTATTTAGCGATACGGTCTGTACGTGAAAGTGAACCAGTCTTGATTTGTCCTGCGTTTGTTGCAACTGCGATGTCAGCGATTGTTGAATCTTCAGTTTCACCTGAACGGTGTGATACAACGGCAGTGTAACCAGCTTCTTTCGCCATTTCGATAGCATCGAATGTTTCAGTAAGAGTACCAATTTGGTTAACTTTGATAAGGATAGAGTTAGCACATTTTTCTTCGATACCACGTGAAAGGTAGTCAGTGTTTGTTACGAAGAAGTCGTCACCAACCAATTGAACTTTACCACCAAGACGTTCAGTAAGAGCTTTCCAACCGTCCCAGTCGTTTTCGTCCATACCATCTTCGATAGTGATGATTGGGTATTTGTTTACCAATTCTTCAAGGTAGTCGATTTGTTCAGCAGCAGTGCGGACAGCAGCTCCTTCACCTTCGAATTTAGTGTAATCGTAAACTTTGCGTTCTTTATCGTAGAATTCTGATGATGCACAGTCAAATCCGATAAATACGTCTTTACCTGGAACATAACCAGCAGCTTCGATAGCAGCGATGATAGTTTCTACACCATCTTCAGTTCCGTCGAAACGAGGAGCAAATCCACCTTCGTCACCAACGGCTGTTTCAAGACCACGACCTTTAAGGATTTTCTTAAGTGCGTGGAAGATTTCAGCACCCCAACGAAGAGCTTCTTTGAATGTAGGTGCACCAGCAGGTACGATCATGAATTCTTGGAAAGCGATTGGAGCATCTGAGTGAGATCCACCATTGATGATGTTCATCATTGGAGTTGGAAGAACTTTAGTGTTGAATCCACCAAGGTAGCTGTAAAGTGGGATTTCAAGGTAGTCAGCAGCAGCACGAGCTACAGCGATAGACACACCAAGGATTGCGTTTGCTCCCAATTTACCTTTGTTAGGAGTACCGTCAAGAGCGATCATAGCACGGTCGATAGCTTGTTGATCACGTACATCATAGCCGATGATTGCTTCAGCAATAATGTTGTTTACGTTGTCAACAGCTTTTTGAGTACCAAGACCACCGTAACGAGATTTGTCACCGTCACGAAGTTCAACTGCTTCGTGTTCACCAGTAGAAGCTCCTGATGGAACCATACCACGTCCATGAGCACCTGATTCAGTATATACTTCTACTTCAAGTGTTGGGTTACCGCGTGAGTCTAGGACTTCGCGAGCGTAAACATCAGTAATAATTGACATTTCTTACTCTCCTTATTGAGTTATATTTTTTACTCCTCTATCATATCGTAATTAGGCTATTTTTTCAAGAAAAAACAAGGAAATCTACGAAAATTGAGAAGTTTTTAACAAGAAAACGGTTCCACTATCTTATTTTCAGCCATTTCCCCTCCTTATTTAATTTTTTAGCATTCTTCTACTCTTCTGCTACGCTTTATGCTATACTAAACTTATGACAGATATTAATAAAACGATTTTAGAAAAAGCTGCTGGTCCTACTCGGTTCAATCCGGATGAACAGCGTCGATTTTTGGAGACATATGAGGAGCGTGTGATTGCATCATGTACCTTGGAGGAGGCAAGGGACAATCTCTATTTGGAGCACTATTCTTCAATTCTTACGAACATTTCAGAACGCTTTGAACCTGTACTGGTCAAGATTTCGCCTGCCTTGGATGAAAGCAGCCAACTTCAATATTTGAAAAAAACCAAGGATCTTGGTCTTGTGGCAAGCATCGTTTCAGATGACTGTCGCCATTCTCCCTTTGGTCTCATCATCCATACTGACCACCCATCTGGAATTTCACCAACAGACATGAATCTCCAGTATCCAAATTTATTTGAAAAGAAAGAAGAGACTGCCAGTCGAGAAAAGAAATCATTTTGGAAACGTCTCTTTAGCTAAAGAAAAACCAATGGAAGGGAACATCTCCTTTCCATTGGTTTTTTAGTTTGCTTTTATTTTTAAAAGGTTCCCAATATTTCGAGCACAGGAAATCAGATTCCTTTCAGCATGAGCGAGTGCATCTGCTACCTCACAAGGACCAGGTACGATAGAGAAGGCAGCTTCAATGTGATGACTAGGAAAAGCAGGCAAATCCTCCGCTAAGCTACCACAAATAGCTATCACTGGTATCTTTTCTGGTGTTCGCTTGGCCACCCCGACAGGTGCCTTCCCAGAAAGAGACTGGAGATCCATCCTACCTTCCCCGACCACGACCAGATCAGCTTTTTGTACTTTGTGATCAAAGTCAATCAAATCGAGGCTTTTTTCAATTCCTGATGAAATCTGACCACCCGCAAAAGCGACCAAGCCAGCAGCCATGCCACCTCCAGCTCCGGCGCCAGGCATAGACAAAATTCGTGCATCAGCTAGCTGGTAAAAATCCTGCATAGCCTGATCAACAGCTGGAAACAGAAGCGGATTCAATCCCTTTTGCCCACCAAAGATATAGGTCGCTCCTTGACTGCCACAGAGAGGATTGGTTACATCCGTTAAGACTTGAAGCTCGATGTCTTCTAAAGCTTTTGGAACCGCACTGGTATCTATTCGAGCCACACGACCGAGCGAAGCACCGACAGGACGAAGCAGATGGCCTTGTTCATCATAGAAGGCTACCCCAAGTCCAGCAGCCATCCCAATCCCACCATCATTCGTTGCAGAACCGCCAATTCCCACACAGATCGTTTTAACCCCTTGGTCAACCAATTGCAAAATAAGTTCACCAATTCCTCGTGTTTCCAGTTCAAGAGGGTTTCGTTTTTCAGCTGGAATCGAACCTAAACCGACAAGAGAAGCCATCTCAAAAAAGGCCATCTCATCTTTTAGGTAGTAAGACATTGAAACAGGCTGTCCAAATGGTCCGGTTACTTGCGTTTGGTACTCAGTTACATCTAGAACTCCAGCTAGGGTTTCCATTGTGCCTTCGCCACCATCCCCTATAGGAAGGAGGTCAAAAGTTACATCTGGTAGAGCCTCTTGAAATCCTTTTTTCAAGGCCTCTGCTACTTGTTTGGCAGATAAGGATTCTTTAAATGAATCCGGTGCTAGTAGGATATGCATGCTGTTTCCTTTCTATGCTGGTCTAAAATTTCAAGAACAAGGCTTAAATCCCTCTTCTCGATACGATATGGGGCTCGCTCAGCGACGATTGGCTTGGCCATAAAGGCAATCCCGATACCGGCTGTTTCAATCATCGGAAGATCATTGGCTCCATCTCCCATCGCAATCGTCTGACTTCGTGGGACATGATTTTCTTTCGCCCAGGTCAGGAGGGACTCTTTTTTCCTTTCAGGAGTGATTATCCCACCAAGGACTTTCCCTGTCAAATAGCCATCAGAAACCTTTAAACGGTTGGCTCGGACCAGATCAATTCCTAAAGACCTCGCGATGGGATCAATGACTTCATGAAATCCCCCGGAAACAAGGCCAACCTTGTAACCTCTTTGATGCAGTTCCGTGATTAAGCTTTCAGCACCCGGTGTGACTTCCATCTGCTCCAAAATTTTCGGAAAGATAGAGGTCTCTAATCCCTTCAATAAAGCAACACGCGCCTCTAAAGATGCTGCAAAATCCAGCTCCCCATTCATTGCTTGGGCTGTAATCTCTGCCACTTTTTCTCCCACGCCAGCTTCTTGAGCTAGTAGATCAATCCCTTCCTGTCTTATCAAGGTTCCATCCACATCCATAACGAGGAGACCTGTTACTTCTTTCATCGCTTTCCTTTCTTATTTCTCCCTTACTATACAAAAATAGGGTTTAAATTTCAAGTTTCAATGATGATTTGAAGATAAAAAATGACCTCCTAAAAGGTCATTTTTCTATTATTAGAAGCGAATTTGCTCCCGGGTTTTTTCATAGGAAGTAACAAAGCGATCAGTTACACCAGCTTCTACCATTTCCAAAGCATCTGAGATGACTTTGAAGGAAGCCGCATAGTCATATTCTCTTTCGAAAATATAAAGGGACTCATCAAAGGCTGCCTGTACATGATCATCAAATGAACGGTAACGGTTCGAGTATTGCAACAATTGTTCTGTTAATGTCGCATTTTGAACAATTCGATACGCCGCTTCTTCCAATTCATTCATATCATTGGTCAAGATTTCCAACAAACGATTGGTTGATTCGATGTTGATTTTATCCCCTTCCAACTCATCCATCAAAGCTTCTGTATTGTTACTTGCAGTGAAGAAAATTTCTAAGAATTCTTGAGGAATTCCTGGCAAGTTCCGTTTGTCCATATAGCGTTTAATGGCATGCAAACGGTTGGCATAGATGTTGACTTTTTGGCGAGCATTGGCATCGTCTTTTTCAATTTTTGAAAGAGAATCACTTAAGCCGATTTGCTCATCTTCGATTTCTTTCAAGCGAGCCTCGATGGCTTCTAATTCTTCTTCTACGATAGAGTAAGCCTTTTGTGTTTCAGATGAATCTTTCAAGGCATCTTCTACCACATTTTCTTGTGAAGATAGCTCAGCTTCCAACTCTTTTAACTGCTGGCTGAAGGCTTCATTCAAGACGAATGTTTTACCGAGACGTTCCACTTCTGCCGCAAGCTTGCTATTGTTATCTTTGGCATGTTTCAAATAGCCAGGCAGTTGTTTCACTAACTTCTTCACAATTTTTTGTGATTCAATTTCACGGGTAAAGATGTGATACAATGCATCGATTTCTTCTTGAATTTGTTCATTTTCGTAAATGGCATTGTCCAATTCAAGGGCGGATACATTGGCCATATTGTTCTTCAAGGAAGCATGCAACTGTTGGAAACGAGATTCAATATCTGTTTCAGTGAAGTGGTAACCAGATTCCAAAAGCTTGCGGTAGCCACTTTCCAAATCCTCTAATTGATCAGGAAGTTTTGCTTGAAGGGCAGTGACAATTTCTGGCACTCGCTCAACAATTTGTTTTAAGGCTACAATATGATTTTCAGCTGTATCAAGGATTTCAGCCGCTTCAACAGGGTCACCTGAAGAATTCAAGGTTACAAATTGTGAAAACTCAGATTGAATATTTCCAATTTGTTTTTCAATTTCAGGAAGCGCACTGCCATAACGATCTGGGTCTGAAGTGACTTCTTTTTGAAGTTCTTCAAACATATCCAAGGCATGAACCACACGACCGCTATTCTTTTGTTCCTGCTCTTCCAGATCAGAAAGGGCTTTCCGAATCGCCTTGATATCTTCGTCGATCAATTGGATCTGACTTTCGATATTGTCAATGGCTTGTTTAGCCTTCATGAAACGGAAAGAATTGTTATAGCCTTCCGCTTCAAACAGATTGTTTTCAATATCAGCAAAGGAATTTAAGGATAAATCTACCCATTTTTGATTCCATTCACGAAATGCAATTTGACTTTGACCAATCAAATGCATGTTTTTTACGGCCTCTACTTCATCGTTGACCGGAAGGTTGTATAACTTTTCTTTTCGTTCTTCCAGTGCTGCCAGTAAGGCTTCATTTCGTTTTCTCAAAATGACTGCAACCACATATCCTACAATCAAGATAAGGGCGACAATAAAGATGAGAACAATTAGTCCACTAGACATATAAAAACTCCTTCATCGTATTACTTGAACGTAATCCTAGTAATTATACCATAAAATATCCATTAATGGGAAGCGTTCGGTGAATTTTATACATCGAGTGTACTATATTCAGCGTTTTCTTCGATAAATTCACGACGTGGTTCCACGCGGTCCCCCATCAACATATCAAAGATCTTATCTGCTTCCGCAGCATCGTCTACTGATACTCGTGCCATCAAGCGGTGTTCTGGATTCATGGTTGTTTCCCATAATTGGTGATCATCCATTTCTCCAAGACCTTTATAGCGTTGGATGGTTGGTTTTGAGCGACCTTCTGAATAACGTTCCAAAGCTGCAGCTAATTCAGCTTCTTGGTTGGCACCAGGTTGGATATATTCTTTGATTTCACTACCGACTTTGACCCCATAGATTGGTGGTTGCGCAATGTAAACATATCCCGCTTCCAAGACTGGTTTCATATAGCGATAGATCAAGGTCAACAGAAGGGTTCGGATATGAGCGCCATCGACATCGGCATCGGTCATGATCACTAATTTTTGATAACGCGCTTTTGTAACATCAAATTCGGCACCAAATCCAGTTCCCATAGCAGTAAATAAACTACGGATCTCTTCATTGGCTAGAATTTTGTCCATACTTGCTTTTTCAACGTTCAAGATCTTACCACGGATTGGTAAAATCGCTTGGAATTCCCGATTTCGACCAGATTTTGCAGATCCACCGGCTGAATCCCCTTCGACGATAAAGAGTTCTGTTTCTTGTGGATTATTTGAAGAACAATCTGCCAATTTACCAGGTAGGTTGGAAATCTCAAGCCCTGATTTCTTACGGGTCACCTCACGCGCTCGCTTAGCAGCCACGCGAGCTTTCGCTGCTAAAATCCCTTTTTCGACGATTTTCTTAGCAATTTGCGGATTTTCCAAAAGGAAATCAGAAAAGGCATCACTAAAGAGTCGATTGGTAATCTTAACAACTTCTGAATTTCCAAGTTTGGTCTTGGTTTGTCCTTCAAACTGTGGATTTGGATGTTTAACAGAGATCACTGCTGTTAGGCCTTCTCGAACATCTTCCCCAGTTAGATTGTCTTCGTTTTCTTTTAAGAGTTTATTTTTCTTAGCGTAATCATTGATCACACGAGTGAGAGCTGTACGGAAGCCCTGTTCATGCGTCCCACCTTCATGGGTATGAATGTTATTGGCAAAACTCATGACCGTCTCATGGTAGCCTGTGGTATATTGCATAGCTACTTCAACTGTAATATCATCCATTTCCCCATCTGTATAGATGGGTGTTTCAAAGATGACATCTTTATTTTCATTGATATATTCGACGTAACTAGAGATCCCACCTTCGTAGTGGTAATGCTTTTCCTGCTCTAAGCCTTCGCGCTTATCCGTCAGGGAAATACGCAAACCACGATTCAAAAAGGCTAATTCTTGAATCCGTTTGTTTAATTTTTCAAAATCATACTCAGTCGTTTCCGTGAAGATTTCTGGATCTGGAATAAAGTGAACAGTTGTCCCTGTCCGATCTGTCTCTCCGATGACTTTCAAATCATCCACAACTTGTCCACGACGATACTCTTGGTAATGGATACTGCCGTTTTTATAGACGCGAACATCGAGGGATGTGGAAAGGGCATTGACAACAGATGACCCTACCCCGTGAAGACCACCAGAAACCTTGTAGCCACCTCCGCCGAATTTTCCTCCCGCGTGGAGCACGGTAAAGACAGTTTCAACGGCAGGTCGACCCGTCTTTTCTTGGATATCCACTGGAATTCCCCTACCATCATCGACAACCGTGATCGAATTGTCTTTTTCAATGAAAACTTCAATATGGCTAGCAAAACCGGCTAAGGCTTCGTCAATCGAGTTATCTACAATTTCCCAGACCAGATGATGAAGACCTTCTTTTGAGGTAGATCCAATATACATCCCCGGACGCATGCGAACGGCTTCTAGTCCTTCCAAGACCTGAATCTGACTGGCATCATATTCTTGCGCTTGAATTTCTTGCTGTTTATCCTCTGTCATAATTTCCCTTTTCTATTCAAATATAAACTGGTGTAAGTGGGGCATGGTATCAAATAAATAAGTTGTCATCCCTGCCGCCTTCCCAGCTTCTATATCAATCGGACGATCTCCAATGACCAGACCGTCTTGAATGCCATATTTTTCTTTCAAATAGAGCATCGAGGTTGGATCTGGCTTACGAGGAAAGCCCTCGTCTGCTGTTACAATCTCAGTAAAGAAGGGAGCAATGCCCGTCTGATCAATAAGGGTCAAAACTTGGCGATCTCGATGAGATACCAAAAAATGACGTCCTCCATGTGCTTGAATCTCTTCTAGTAACTCTTTTGCTCCATCAAATAAAACCGGATCTTGCAAACCTAAGGCTTCTTTTTTCTTGTATTCCGTACGAAAATTAGGAATATGAGGCGCAAAGGTATGGATTGCATCCTGTGTTGAGATTTTTAACGCTGCATAAACAGAATCATGATCGGCTTGGATATGAAAGTCCTTCAATGTCGCTACAAAGGCATTTGTGGACGTTTCGTAATTATCCAATAGCGTCCCACCAAGATCCCATATAAAATCATGATAATTCATAGTCAATATTATACCACAAATGGACAAAAAAAATAAGCTAAAACCCTCATTTAGGGGGGATTTTAGCCATTTTTTACGGTCATTTCATTTTAAATCAAATAAAACTCTTTTCACACTATAAAAATGATCTATCATCAGAAACCGTTGTGTCCAAAAGAGCCCTTTTATGCACCTCCAAAGACGTCCTGATAGAGCATTCCTTGCCGAAGGCTTTGGGCATCTCCTCCAAAATGATCCACCAAGGCATAAGCTAAGGCTAGGGCTGTTGAAGGACCACGACTGGTGAGAAGATTACCGTCTTTCACCACTGTTTCTTTCTGATAATGGCCATCTTGAATCTCTTCTTCAAAGCCATCGTAACACGTATAGTGTTTATCTTTTAAGAGACCTGCACGCGCCAAAACAATGGGGGCAGCACAAATTGCAGAGATGGTTTTTCCTTTGCTACTTTCTTCCTGAAGGGCTGTGATCAATTCTGCATTGTCCCTCAAATTCGCTGCTCCTGGCATCCCACCTGGCAAGAAGATTCCATCATAATCTGACAGGTCTCCATTCCAAAGGCGATCTACTTCCACTGTAATTTGGTGAGAACCCGTGACTGTTTCTTCCATACCAATGAGGTCGCAGTCAATCCCAGCACGTCTCAAAACATCGACAATGGTCAAGGCTTCAATTTCTTCAAAACCGTTTGCTAAAATCGTTGCTACTTTTTTCATTTTCATTCCTTCTTTCTATCTATTGCGCCTTTTTAAGGACTACTTTTTTACGGATTGGAGGCCCTTCTTCTGGCTCTTTCTTTTTGCTACTATGATTATATATTGAGAGGACCAGACCAATACCAATCAGATTACTAATAATAGACGATCCACCTTGTGAGATAAAGGGGAGGGGAATCCCCGTCAAAGGGAGAAGACCCGTTACTGCTCCGACATTTTCAAAAATATGAAAGACCAGCATCATGATAAATCCGATGGAAATATAGGTATAAAATTGGTTATTGGACTGGAGGGTAATTTTTAAAATGCGGTAAATCAGGGTCACATATAAAATCAACAGCACCAGAGCTCCAACAAAGCCAAAGTCTTCTGCGACGACCGTAAAAATCATATCGCTTTCCCGTACGGGAACCAATAAATTGGAGACATTAAAGCCTTGACCAAAGAGGCCACCACTAGCAATAGCTAGCTGTCCTTGTGCCTGCTGGTAGGTGGTGGTTTGTGCATAGTCAAAAGGATTTAACCAGGCTAAAATACGGTTCATCTGATAGGTTGGCATCCCTACTTGCTGGTGCAGAAAAGCTCGCCCCCCTTCTGAAAGAAAGAGGAAGAGAAAGCCTGCTAACCCACCTGCTAGAAGCAAGATGACCGGCAAGATAATTTTCCAGGAAACTCCTGAAACGAGCACTAAGCCCGCAAAAATGGCCAAGAATACTAAGGCCGTTCCCAAGTCCTGCTGGAGAGCCAATAAGGCAAAGACCGGAATCGTATAGATGGTCAACTCTAGAATCAAAAACCAATCTTGTCGTAATAATCGCTCACGCCCCTTATTTCTTTGCAAGAATCGGACAATAGAGCGTGACAGCATCAGGATGAAGGGGATCTTCATAAATTCTGAGGGCTGAAATAAGGTGATGTTCCCATAAGCCACCCAGTTTTTAGCTCCTGTTGAAGCTACCAAGTTGGGATTATAAAACACAAGGGGAAGAACCATCAAGGCCAGGCCAAGCAGGTAAAGAAAGGGAGTGATTTTCCAAAGAAATTTCGTGCTAAAAATCGTCACAATCAGGCAAATGACACATCCCACACCAATCCAGGCCAATTGCTGCCCTAAAAAAGGCCACACCATTTGGGGATAGTCATGAGAAACTGCTACATAAACAGATAAAATCCCAATCATGAGAAGAGCGAAGACAATCCCAATGATCGAATAATCCAGGTGAATCGTCAAAAAATGATGTTTCTTCATTCACGTTCCTTTCTGTGAGAATCATCAAATTAATTAATAGAACAACATTTGTAGAATCAAGCTAGATCCTGCTACACAAAACCAAGCAATCAACCCTACTAGAAGGGGGGCTGCTCCTGCTGCACGGAACTGTTTCCAAGAAACCTTGCTTCCGATTCCGACCAAGGCCATGGCCATAAAGAGATGAGAAAGGTCCTTTAGGTAAGGAAGAACCACTTTAGGTACCAAGCCGATAGATGAAAGAATAGAAGCCACAATAAACCAAATGATGAACCAAGGAATAATTTTCTTTAACATTCCTTTGTTTCTTCCTTGTTGCTTGCTCCGATACCATTTTAAACCGATCAAGCCCAAACAAACTGGTACAATCATCAGGGCGCGTGTCAACTTAACAATAGTAGCCATTTCACCCGCCGCCTTACTATAAGAAAACGCTGCTGCTACAACTGATGACGTATCGTTAATGGCTGTTCCTGACCAGAGGCCAAATTGAAAATTAGACATATGCCATACATGCCCTAATACTGGAAAGATAAAGACAGCCAAAATGTTGAAGAAGAAGATGGTTGACATAGATAAGGCAATTTCCTCTTCGTCTGCTTCAATGATCGGCGCAGCTGCTGCGATAGCAGATCCACCACAAATAGCCGTTCCAAATCCAATTAAGGTCCGTAGGTGAGATTTCAGATGGAAGACTTTCCCAAAGATCATCGCTGCAAGAAAGGCAACTGTTATTGTTGGCAGACTAATCTTCAAAGAAGACAAGCCTGTAGAAGCAACCGTCGCAATCGGCAAGCTAAATCCCATGAAGATAATCGAATACTGCAATAATTTCTTACCAGACCAGTTCAGTCCTGGTCGTGAATTCTCTGGCAAATCTACTAATTCATTGAGGACAATTCCTAAAATCAAAGCAAAGACACTGGAGCCAATGATGGGAAAGAAAGTTCCCAATAACATGGCACAAAGAGCCAGTACAAATGCAATTGCAAGTCCAAATCCTTTATTTTTCATTCTCTCAATTCCTTTCAAAAAAGTCAGCTGCTTGCTCAACAAGCCGCTCTCTCACTGTTGTGTGAAGGGGCAACACTTGCTGCAAGCCATCTAAAATTTGTTTTCCATATCGTTTGGTCACCACCCGCTGATCCAATAAGAGGACCAACGATTCCTGGTCTTGAAAACGGCTGGTTCTCCCAATAGCCTGTTTGAGCCTTAAAATCGCGACCGGAAGGCTATAGTCATAAAAGGGATTTTTCCCCTGTTCTCTGAGTTGGGTATTCAGCTTTTGAACCATATAATCTTTAGGGTTGTCAAAAGGAAGGCGCGTGATGATTTGAATCACTTCTTTTTGTTGGGAAAAATCGACTCCCTCCCAAAAGCTTCCTGTTCCCAATAAAATAGAGCTTTCTCCTCGGTCAAATCGTCGCTTAATATTGGCTGCATCGCCATTTCGATACTGGGCCAAATGAGGAAAGTTCAAGGCGTTTGACGTCTCCAGTAACAATTCTTTTGAGGTAAACAAAAGAAAAATTGGTTTTCTTAGAGGAAAAAGTTCATCGATGAGCTGACAAATTTCTCCTGCATACTCCACAGAAGATAAAGAAACGACATCTGGAAAATCTATCGGCACTAACAATTCCTGGTGTTGTTTGACTGTTATTGGCACCCGGTAGATTTGCTGCTCTTGGTATCCCAAAAGGGCAGGTAAATGCACCTTTTTACTGATCGCGATCGTTGCTGATACAAAGAGCACGGGCACTTCTTCAGGAACAAACTCCTTAAAGGATAGCAAGTCCTCAACTCCTCCGTGGAGACGAAGAATCTGGTGGCTTTCGACTACTTCTTTGTCCATCCAAAAGGTTTGGTAGCGCTCATCAAACAATTCCCTTAGATTCTCTAGAGATTCGTTTTTTAATTCCGATACATCCTGTCGAATTTTTGCCACTGTTTGATCTGATAAGATCGCTGTTTTTCCTTGTACAACTTCCTTAGAGCAGGCATTTAATTCAAATTGAATACTTTCCAGCAAACGCCGTTGCAGAAGATCTTTTTCCTCTTCAATAGCGTGTTGCAAGCTAAAAAGAAGAGATTGCAAGGTTTCTTCTCTCTGTGAAAACTGCTCTAAAGCAAAGAAGAGTTTTTGCGCTTCATCCACTACCAGAACAGATTCTTGAAGTAGACTCTTATCATCTTCCAGACGGGTTAAGAGATAGGCATGATTGGTCAGAATCACCCGGCTAGTTTTCACTTTTTCTTGACCGAGACGCCAGAAATCTTCCTGATAAAATAGTGAACGTTTCGACAATTGACCATCGTGGCAAATATCAGCTACAAAATGGAGATGACGGTAGAGCTGACCGATTTCACTCAACTCTCCAGTCTCTGTCATGGTCAGCCAAACCAACAATTGCATTTTAAAACGTCGGATCATCCCATTATCTGACTCACTCTGTAAGGTCTCATAAAATTTATCAAGTTGGATGTAATCTTTGGGACTTTTCAGGCTATGAAAGGGAATTTGGAAAAGATCTTGGATGGTCTTTCCTTCCTTCTTCATAATTTGATCCTGAAGAATTTTAGTTGGAACACTCACAAGAATGCGCTTAGAAGTTTTGGCCAAAAGCGTTAACAGATAGGCATAGGTCTTCCCAATTCCCGTTGGCGCCTCGATAAAACTTGGGAGGGAGTACTGCAAACTTTCTTCCACATAGGAGGCAAACTGTTGTTGCTCCGGATAAGCTTCCATTCCTAATAACTGCATATTGAAATCAAATTGCTCTGATAACTGGTAACTTTTTAGGAACTGCTGTGGCTTTCGCAAATAGAGTCCATGAACTTCTTTCAAATGGGAGGGTAAAAAGAGAGTACTGTCTTCAAGCGCATCTTCGATTAAGAGTCGCGATTCATAAATCAAACAATCTGCCATCGATAAGAGATTTTCAACAAAACCTCTCGGAAATGCGACAATTCTTTCTCTCAATTTCAAAAGTAATTGGGCCGTAGCCATGGCATCTGCCAAGGCGGAGTGAGCATGGTGCAAG
This sequence comes from Streptococcus taoyuanensis, assembly GCF_029589235.1. Lineage (NCBI taxonomy): Bacteria > Bacillati > Bacillota > Bacilli > Lactobacillales > Streptococcaceae > Streptococcus > Streptococcus taoyuanensis. The sequence goes on along the minus strand of NZ_JARQVW010000004.1, from coordinate 104,365 downwards.
TCAATGCCGAGCTCAGATGCTAACGCCCCCAAATTATAGCGTTCTAGAGTTGGGTAAAAGACTTGAGACAATTCAACCGTATCAATCCGAGGGGTCGTTAACTCAAATCCCTCCCAAAAAAGGGCTTCTGCCAATAAATTCGCATCAAATTTGACATTATGGGCCACAAAGACGGCATCTTCTATTAATTCAAAAATTTCCTTTGCCACTTGTGCAAACTCTGGTGCTTTGCGTAAGCGAGCATCTGTTAGTCCGGTCAATTGTTTGATGTGCTCATCCAATCGTTCATGGGGATTTACATCTGTTTCATAGGATTGGGTAATTAGGCCATCCTCGATAATAACGATCCCAACCTGAATGATCTTAGCATTGCTTCCAGCACTGGTCGCTTCCAGATCCACAATGGCATATTTCCGTTTCTGTCTTGTCATAATACTTAAAATTATATCACGTTTGAGCAAGCTCTGCAGATTTTTTTCTCCTTTCATGTTGACTTCAATCCTGTTATTTTCCTTGCAATTTGATACACTATTCTAGAAAGGAGTCCTTATGAAAATCTATCGTACTGTTAATCCTGTAGCTTATGAAAATACCTACTACCTTGAAAATGACCACTCCCTCATTCTTGTCGATCCAGGTAGCGACTGGGCGACTATTCAAAAACAAATAGATCGCATCGGAAAACCAATTGTAGCGATTCTTTTAACCCATACGCATTACGATCACATTATGAGTCTTGAAAAGGTTCGTCAGACCTATCATTTCCCACCTGTTTATGTCCATTCAGCAGAAGCCAGTTGGTTGTCTTCTCCTGTCGATAATTTATCTGGTTTGGATCGTCATGCGGATTTAGAAGATGTGGTATGCAAGGAGGCCGACTTCCTTTATGACATTCGCTCCGATTACCAAATAGCCGATTTCCACTTTTATGTTCTGGAGACACCAGGCCACTCTGCAGGAGGAGTCTCTATCGTCTTTCCTGAGGATCACCTGGTTCTATCCGGTGACGCCCTTTTTCGCGAAACCATTGGACGGACCGATCTTCCAACAGGGAACGCGGCACAGTTACTTAGCAGTATCAGAGAAGAACTCTTTACCCTTCCATCTTCCTATACCGTCTATCCCGGTCATGGCCCTGAAACTTCTATTGGTCACGAGAAGATGTTCAATCCCTTCTTTAGACAATCTTAAAGAATCATGTATCCTCCTTCCTGTCCTAATAAAAGATACAAAAAAAGCAAGTGTGAACTTGCTTTTTTATTATATCTTAAGAAAACGTCTCATGGAGATTGACGAACCGATCGCTCCAATCAAAATCCCCAATCCAAACAAGCCACCCACCATAATCGGTACCAAAAGATGGGGACTATAAAGATGCAAGTTTTGGTCTGTCAAGTTATTATTCATTGATGTATAGACAACATTATACACGTAGAAAACCAAAGCTGATGGAACCACTGCTCCCAATAGACCAATCCAAGCCCCTTCTAAAAGGAACGGTGCACGAATATAACCATTCTTTGCTCCTACCAGTCGCATGATCTTAATCTCACGACTACGTGAAATGATGGTAATCCGAATAGTATTTGAAATCAAAAAGACTGCAATAAAGATCAATAAGGCGACCCCGATCAAGCCCCAGTTTCGAATAAAGGTTCCAAGGGCAAACAAGCGTTGGGTATCGACCCCACCATCTTTGACTTCAGAGACCCCTTCAATTTTCTTGGCATCTGCCGAGACTTGCTTCACATATTTTGGAGCTGTCGTCTCTACATAATAGGCATCGTAGAGGGGGTTTGCATCTCCATCAAAAATCTTCCAGTTGTTCCCAGCCGTTTTGATCAGTTTATCATACTGTTCTTCCTTGCTAGAAAAATCAACCTTGTCGACATGCTTCATGGCTGTCAGAGCATCGTAGACCTTATGGTAATTTTCATTGGTCACGGTTTGACCTTCTTGTTCAATCTGCTCGCTCTGATCTTGAATATCTTTGCGCATGTATACTACAACCCGCACACTGTTTTGAATATCATCTGAAAGCTTAATAGTATTAGCAATAACAGAGGCGAAAATAGCAACCAAGCTAAGGGTAATCATAACCGAGCTGACTGCTGCGATCGTCATCCAACCATTTCGTTTCAAGCTTTTAAACGATTCAATTAAGTGTCGGAAAAATCTTCTAATCATCGTATCCGTACTCTCCTTCCGCTTCATCACGCACTACACGACCATTTTCAATCGCGATGACACGGTGACGTAAAGTATTTACAATCTGGCTATTGTGGGTCGCCATCAATACTGTGGTCCCTTGCAGATTAATCCGCTCCAAAAGATTCATGATTTCCCATGAATTATCTGGGTCCAAGTTCCCCGTTGGCTCATCCGCAATCAAGACTTTCGGATTGTTGACGATCGCACGAGCAATCGCAATCCGTTGTTGCTCGCCACCGGACAATTCATTCGGGAATGAGCGGACCTTGTGTTTCAACCCGACAAGATCCAAAACTTCCATCACTCGCTTTTTAATATTGCGACGGCGCTCACCGATAACTTGCATAGCGTAGGCAATATTTTCATAAACGGTTTTCTTTGGAAGCAATTTATAATCTTGGAAGACCACTCCTACATTGCGTCGCAACATAGGAATATCGCGTTTTTTGATTTTATCCAAATCAAAATCAGCTACTTTCAAACTTCCTTTATCGTGTTTGACTTCACGGTATAAAAGTCGAATAAAGGTCGACTTCCCTGCACCAGAAGGTCCTACGATGTAGGCAAATTCTCCTGGTTCAATTTGGACAGAGACCCCGCGAAGGGCCGTCGTCCCGTTGTCATACTTTTTGACAACATCTTTCATTTCAATCATTGACATGTAATGAAATTCCTTTCATTCTTTTCTGGTTGATTCCCTCAAGGTTATTGGAGACGCCATTTAAGGTAGGCATCGATAAAGCCATCGATATCTCCATCCATCACCTTGTCCACCTGCGCTACTTCGTAGTTGGTCCGGTGATCCTTAACCATCGTGTAAGGGGTAAAAACATAGGAGCGGATTTGACTTCCCCAGGTGATTTCTTTTTTATCCCCTTTTAGAGAATCCACCTCTGCTGCTTTTTTCTCTTGCTCTAATTGGTAGAGTTTAGCTTGCAACATCTTCATCGCACGATCACGGTTCCCGTATTGGGTCCGATCCACGGTGGATGCCACTACAATCCCTGTCGGAATGTGGGTCAAGCGCACCCCTGTAGAGACCTTGTTGACGTTTTGTCCACCAGCTCCACCAGAGCGGAAGGTGTCCATCTTGATATCATCGTCACGAACTTCGACTTCAATGGTATCGTCTAATTCGGGCATGACCTCAACAGATGTAAAGGAGGTATGACGACGTTTAGCGGAGTCAAATGGAGAGATTCGAACCAAACGGTGTACCCCCATTTCAGATTTGAGAAGACCGTATGCATGTGGCCCTTCAAAGGATAGGGTCACAGACTTGATTCCAGCCTCATCTCCAGCCTGATAGTCCAAGACTTCAACTTTAAAGCCGTGGGCATTTCCAAAACGAGTATACATCCGAAGAAGCATGTCGCCCCAGTCCTGAGCTTCTGTCCCTCCTGAACCTGGGTGGATTTCTAAGATGGCATTATTATTGTCATAGGGTTCAGACAATAGCAAGGTCATCTCATAGCTGGTCATACGTTTATCCAGCTCCTCCAACTTCTCGATCAATTCTTCCTTGACCGAATCATCTTCTGCCAAAAAGTCCAGTAAGATTTCTGACTCATCAAAGAGATCCACCATTTGATGGAAATTTTCATAGGTCTGCTTGAGTTCATTTAATTCTTGAGATGTCTTTTGCGCAGCAATGTTATCATCCCAAAAATCAGGTTCTGTCATTTTATTTTCTAAAATGGCAATTTCTTCTTCCAATGCCTCTAAGTCAAAGAGACCCCCTGAAAGAAGCTAATTTTTCACGATTTGCGTCAATTTTTTGACGAATTTCTGAAATGTCCATAAGTACCTCTTTCTATGTATCTAGTCTATTATATCATAACCTTCACTATTTGCCCACCTTCCAATATTGGATCTGCTGGTTGACCACTGCCAAGCCAGCTTTTTTTCAGTATTTTTCTATTTCTTTGTAACCTAATTGTTAGAAAAAAAGATCCTCTTATGCTAGACTGGTAGCATGACAACAGTAGCTTTTATGTCCGATTTACATATTGATTCAAACAACTTCGGCAAAGACGAAATAGAGACCCTGATCACTCTTTTCAAGGACAAAAAAATTCAACATCTCCATATTGCAGGAGATATTGCCAACGGCTTTGAAAAGACCTCACAGGAATTTTTAGACCAACTTCAATGTCACCTTCCAGTGACCTTTAGCCTAGGAAATCATGATATGCTGGGCCTATCAGAAGAAGCCATGAGACCTTTTGAATTTCAAAAGATTCCCTTCTCCAATCATACGCTTCTTGCCTTTTCGGGCTGGTATGACTACAGCTTTGTTCCTACCATCTCTCCCCAAAAACATCTTCAAACTAAGAATCTGTTTTGGTTTGATAGACGCCTCCAACGAATGGGATCTGATCCAGCCATTACCCAACGTCTGTTGCAAGAGCTGGAACAAGAGCTCATGCGAGTAGACCAACCCCTGATCATCGCCATGCACTTTGTTCCTCATAGTCAGTTTCTCCTGCGCCACCCTTATTTTGAACGCTTTAATGCTTTTCTAGGGAGCCAAGCCTTTCATGAGCTCTTTAGACAATATCCTGTCAGAGAGGTGATTTTTGGTCATAGCCACCACCGAATGCCAGCGACAACGATTGACACCATCACCTATCATGCCAGACCATTAGGCTATGTCCGAGAATGGGAGCTCTGCAAACAATTTTTCGAAGCTTTTCCTGAATATGATTTTCCAAAACGATACGATCCTTACAAACGCTATCGCAGAATCAAAGACCTCCCCGAATTTAAAGCATACAAGAAAAAACAGCTCGCTCATGAATTTTCTCAAGCCATGACGATCCTTAAACTATAAAAAAATTGGTTCCTTCGGAACCAATTTAGAATGTAGACAAACTATTTTAAAGTAAAATAAGTTAAGCGATTCTGCAAAAAAATAAATAAGTTCCAATTTTTAAATCGATCGAGAAAATACCGAAACTTTCCGCTGTGAGAAAAGTGCCTGAAACAATAACATTTCAGGCACTCGGAATTATTGAGACCCTAGGCTCAATAATTAGTCATTGAACTTCGAAGAAGTTCGCTGACGTCCGTACTCACCTAAGGAAAGTTTTTTATATGACTTTGTTTTCAATCTGAATTGGTTCTTTCGGAACCAATTTTTTTACTCTTCTGTATCCAAGAGATTTTTTGCAACGACTGCAGCCAGAACACCACCGACAATTGGAGCCAAGATAAAGATCCAAATTTGTTGAAGAGCCGCACCACCAACAAAAAGGGCAGGTGCCAAGCTACGAGCTGGGTTAACAGAAAGTCCTGTAATGTTCAAACCAACAAGAATAATCAAAGTCAAGCTCAAACCGATCACAAGACCAGCGATTTTCCCATTACCTTTGGTAGCTGATGTCACTGTCATGATGACTAAGATAAAGATAAAGGACGCAATCACTTCAAACAAGAAACCGCCAAATGGAGTCACACCCTTCGCTAGGGCATTTTCACCAAGACTAGCTGTTGACATACCTGAATTTGACAAGAGGAAGAGTACTGTTGCAGATGCGAGAACCGCACCCACTACTTGCGCTGCAATATAATTAACCAAGTCCTTTGAAGACAAGCGTTTGTTCACAAACATGGCAATCGAAACAGCCGGGTTCAAGTGGGCACCTGAAACAGTCCCAATTGAGTAAGCTGCTGCAACAATGGATAAACCGAATGCCAAGGCAATTCCTAAATGTCCCAGACCTTCTGTTCCATTTCCAAAAACAACTGCGCCAGTCCCGATAAAGACAAGCATAAATGTGCCGATTACTTCAGCAAAAAACTTTTTCATAACTAAGTTTCCTTTCTTCAAACTGTTGACTAGTTTATCAAAAATCCATACGTACCTCAAGAAATATGCCCAGTCTATTTTGCACGCAAAAAAAGCCATCCGAAGATGACTTTTTTTATGCTTAAATGGCGTTTTTATCTTTTCCAAGTGCACGTTGAACGGCTTTAACAATCTCAACGAGAACAACAATCAAGAGCGAACCAATCATAACTGCTAACCATTGTGTCAAACTCAAATGAGAGACATGGAAGAGTTTGTTAAATCCAGGGACAATGATGGTCGCCATCAAGAGAACAAAGGCAACTGGAATCGACCAGTTAAAGGTCTTGTTCTTGAAGAGTCCCACTTTAAAGATCGATTGGTAAACCGATTTAACGTTAAAGGCATGGAGCAATTGGATCAAACCAAGAGTTGCAAAAGCCATAGTCAAAGCATCTGCATGGATTTCGGCACGAGTCGCATGTTCTGGATAGAGTATGGCCCAGCCATAAACACCAAGAACCAGCATGGTTTGGAAGACACCTTGATAAAGAATAGCTCCGAAGACTCCGCCATCAAAGAAGTTGGATTTACGTCCACGAGGTTTGTGGGTCATGACACCTGGCTCAGCTGGTTCCACACCAAGAGCGATGGCTGGAAGAGTATCGGTAACCAGGTTAATCCAGAGAAGATGTACTGGTTGAAGAACATCCCATCCAAAGAGGGTTGCAAAGAAGATGGTGAAGACTTCAGCCATATTGGCAGACAAGAGGTATTGGATAGATTTTTGGATATTTGAGAAGACCTTACGTCCTTCTTCTACCGCTACGATAATGGTTGCAAAGTTATCATCTGCAAGGACCATGTCTGAAGCTCCCTTAGAAACTTCTGTACCAGTGATCCCCATACCGATACCGATATCAGCTGTCTTAAGTGATGGTGCATCGTTGACCCCATCCCCTGTCATGGCAACAACTTTACCTTCTTTTTGCCATGCTTTTACGATCCGAACCTTGTGTTCAGGTGATACACGCGCATAAACAGAGTATTGTTTGAAGACCTTTTGGAATTCTTCATCAGAGAGTTCATTCAACTCAGCTCCTGTAAAGACGTGATCTTCTGTGTCATTTGGATCGATGATACCGAGACGTTTGGCAATGGCTTCAGCTGTATCTTGGTGGTCACCCGTGATCATGATTGGACGGATACCTGCTTCCTTAGCGACACGAACAGCTTCTGCTGCTTCTGGACGCTCAGGGTCAATCATGCCGACCAAACCAGAGAAGATCAGGTCAGACTCAACAATTTCAGATTCCAAGGTAGGGATTTCGTTGCTTGTCTTATAAGCCATCATCAAGACACGAAGGGCTTGTTTAGCCAAGTCTTTGTTGGTAGCAAGGATAGCTTTCTTATCTTCATCTGTGATAGGACGAACTTCCCCATTGACTTCAATACGTGTCACACGTTTGAGCAATTGGTCAGGAGCCCCCTTGACAGCGATAAAGTAAGAACCGTCTGCTTCCTTATGGATAGTAGACATAAGCTTACGGTCAGAGTCAAATGGCAATTCTGCCACACGTGGCTCATCCTTCAAAATTTCGCGAACATCAAAATTGTGATCCAAACCAAACTGTACCAAAGCAGTCTCTGTTGGGTCCCCAATCAACTTGCCAGATGGGTCCACCTTAGTATCATTGGCAAAGTTCATGATACGAAGGGTATTGTTGCTAGCAGCAATCTCAGCTGCTGAGCTTTGCAATTGACCGTTGGTGTAGACCTTCTCAACAGTCATTTGGTTCATAGTCAAAGTACCTGTTTTATCAGATGCGATGATTTCTGTTGAACCAAGAGTTTCAACCGCTGGTAATTTACGAACAATCGAATTGCGTTTGGCAAGGGTTGTAGTTCCCAAAGATAGAACGATAGTTACAATGGCAGGAAGTCCTTCTGGAATGGCCGCAACCGCAAGGGCTACCGCAACCATCAAGCCTTCTAATGGATGCTCTCCACGAACGAAGACACCAACTAAGAAAGTAATGACCGCAATCACAACAATTAAGTAAGTCAAGGCTTTAGATAATTGTTCCAAGCTTTGCTTCAATGGTGTTTCAGTCTCATCGGCATTAGCCAACATATCTGCAATCTTACCAACTTCTGTATACATACCAGTGTTTGTTACGACACCAATACCACGACCATAAGTTACATTTGAGTTTTGGTAACCCATATTGACACGGTCTCCGATACCAGCATCTGCTTCAACAAGTCCTGTCACATCTTTTTCAACTGGCACAGACTCCCCTGTAAGAGCTGCTTCTTCAATTTTAAGAGAAGCTGCTTCAAACAAACGCATATCTGCAGGCACGACATCTCCCGCTTCAAGCAAGACGATATCTCCGGGTACCAATTCTTTTGAGTCAATCTCAATAACATGGCCATCACGACGAACACGAGCCATGGGGCTAGACATATTTTTCAGAGCTTCAATGGCTGCTTCTGCTTGCCCTTCTTGGTAAACCCCAAAGGCAGCATTCAAGACAACAACGGCCAAGATGATCATGGCATCCGTTAGACCGTCCATTCCTTCTGTAATCACAGAAAGTGCCGCTGCCACAAGCAAGATGATAATCATCAAATCCTTAAATTGATCAAGGAATTTAGCTAGTAGGCTACGTTTTTCACCCTCTTCCAACTCATTACGACCATAATTCGCTAAGCGTTCTTGAGCCTGGGCGGTTGACAAACCTTCGACAGATGAATCCAAGTTCTTTAGGACTTCCTCAGAAGATTGCGTGTAAAACAAATCTTTATTTTGTTCTTTTGACAAAACAGTCTCCTCCTTTTTGGCCTCTTTTTACAAAAAAAGAGACCTGTTTTTTAAAAAAACAAGTCTCGCTGTTTAATATAGTGCCGGAAATAATTCGTAATGACGACACTATCGCGGAAAACCGCCAGCTACTCCCTTGAGTGGTTTTATTATACCATTTTTATAGAATAAAGCAAGCGGGATCTCTAATAATTTAATGAGGTCTATTCTTCCCATTCCACCAGTAATTGATAATTAGCAAATTCCTGTTCTCCATCGAGAGTTAACAAGCGATAAGAGACTTTCAAATGACCTGCTTCTAATTGAAAGAGGTCTGTTGTAATCAAAAACTGCTGAATGCCCATCGGAGTTGGGATGATTGCCCCACCATCTTCATTTTTGTAGAAACGCATGATGGATTTAGGACTTGAGAATCGTGTCATCACCAATTCATCATTGGAAAATTTCAAAGCAACCTTTTCATCTTCTTCATTGGTATACAAGAGATATTGAAAACCTGCTTTTTCCTTCCATTCACCTTGATAGTACTGATCAACAATTTCCATTTCTTCTCCAAATCGAATGGTATTTTGAATGCGAATCTGCATCTTTGTCTCCTTCTCTTCTTTTCTTGCCTTACTATTCTATCAAATTTTACGCATTTTGACTGCCCCTATTAGCCTCTATATCGCAAAATAGGCTTTTTTTTGCTATAATAGACCCATGAATGAAAAAGTCTTTCGCGATCCCGTGCATGATTACGTTCATGTGGATCATCCCATCATTTATCAATTAATTAATAGTAAAGAATTTCAACGACTACGCCGCATCAAACAACTGGGGACATCTGGTTTTACCTTCCACGGTGGGGAGCATAGTCGTTTTTCTCACTGTCTTGGCGCCTATGAAATTTCAAGACGCATTCTGTCCATTTTTGAGGAAAAGTATGCAGAGCAATGGAACTCTGATGAAAACTTACTGACCATGACAGCCGCTCTTCTTCATGACATCGGACATGGTGCCTATTCTCATACCTTCGAAGGACTCTTTGGGACCGATCATGAAAAAATGACCCAGCTGATCATCACCAGTCCAGAGACGGAGGTCAATCAGATCCTCTTACAAGTGGCACCTGATTTCCCAAATCGTGTTGCCAGCGTCATTGATCATACCTATCCCAATAAACAAGTGGTGCAATTGATTTCTAGTCAAATTGATGTGGACCGAATGGATTATTTACTGCGGGATGCCTACTTTACGGGTGCTTCCTATGGAAAATTTGACTTGACCCGTATTTTGCGCGTCATTCGACCGATTGAAAATGGCATTGCCTTCCAACAAAATGGCATGCATGCTGTCGAGGATTACGTGGTCAGCCGTTACCAAATGTATATGCAGGTCTACTTCCACCCGGCTACTCGTGCCATGGAAGTCCTCCTTCAAAATCTACTCAAGCGCGCTAGAACCATTTATCCAGATCAGAAAGAGTATTTTCAACTGACTTCACCTCGCTTGATTCCATTTTTTGAAGAAGAGGTCACCATTCAAGACTACCTAAATCTAGATGACGGTGTGATGAATACCTATTTCCAAGTCTGGATGGATAGCCCGGATACCATCCTGTCTGATCTTGCTCAGCGCTATATCAATCGGAAAGTCTTTAAGTCGATTCTATTTACAGAAGATAAGCGGAAAGACTTAGCAATCCTTGAAAAACTGATTAAAGAGGTTGGCTTTAATCCAACCTACTACACAGCTATTCATCAAAATTTTGACCTGCCTTACGATATTTATCGACCAGAGCTTGAAAAACCACGGACCCAGATCGAGATGATCCGAAAAGATGGGAGTCTCGCTGAATTGTCTCAGTTGTCTCCACTCGTCGCTGCTTTAGCAGGAACTCGCTATGGGGACAACCGCTTCTATTTCCCCAAAGAAATGCTGGAGGTTAATGGACTTTTCAGTAAGCAAGTAGAAGAATTCACTTCTTACATTACCAATGATTATTTTACAGGAGAGACGGATGTCCATTAAATTAGTTGCGATCGATATCGATGGTACACTCCTCAATTCAAAAAAAGAGATCACACCTTCCGTATTTGAAGCAATTCAAGATGCTAAAGCCGCAGGCGTTAAAATCGTGATCACAACCGGTCGTCCTATCGCAGGGGTCTCAAAACTTTTAAAAGAACTCCATTTGATGGATCCTGGAGACTATGTCATTACCTTTAATGGCGGTCTGGTGCAAGAAACTGCTACTGGAAAAGAACTCATCAAAGACCTTTTACATTATGAGGACTATCTCGATATCGAGTCTCTTGCTAACAAACTCCAAATCCACTCTCATGTGATTACTAAAGACGGCATCTATACCAGCAATCGCGATATCGGACGCTACACCATTCATGAATCTCAACTGGTCAATATGCCCCTTTATTACCGGACGCCTGAAGAAGTTCGTGAGAAAGAATTTGTCAAGGCCATGTATATCGATGAACCAGACATTCTGGATGATGCGATTGCAAAAATCCCTAAAGAATTTAAGGATCGCTTCACTATGGTCAAATCAGCCCCTTTTTATTTAGAAATTCTAGGGAAAACAACCAATAAGGGAGCTGCCCTTCTTCATCTAGCTGAACGACTTGGAATCCAGCAAGATGAAACCATGGCTATCGGAGATGAAGAAAATGACCGTTCCATGCTAGAAGTCGTGGGACATGCTGTCGTTATGGAAAATGGCAATCCAGCTCTTAAAAAAATTGCTACAACTATTACCAAATCAAATGATGAATCTGGCGTTGCATACGCCATTAGAAAGTGGGTATTATAAGAAATGTACCATTACCAGCTAGGAATTTCTGCTAGTGAGCATGACGACTTTGTTATTCAGAGTGACCAAACCAATCTCTTACAAAGCAGCTCATGGGCAAAAATCAAAGATAATTGGGGAAATGAACGGGTTGGTTTTTATCAAGAAGACCAATTAGTCGCTGTTGCTAGCATCTTGATTCAACCCCTGCCACTTGGCTTTTCCATGCTCTACATTCCTCGAGGCCCAATCATGGATTACCAAAACAAAGAGCTGGTTTCATTTGTGATCCAGTCCCTTAAAAAGATAGCCAAACAATACAAGGCCTTGTTTGTGAAATTTGATCCAAGTCTTTTCTTGAGTAAACACTTGATTGGACAAGAAAATACGGAAACCACTGATGTACAAGCGGTCATCGACACCTTAACTAAAGAAGGGGTTGAATGGACTGGCCGAACCAGTGATATGGCAGAAAATATCCAACCACGCTTTCAAGCAAATATCCACAAAGAGTTTTTCACTGAGCAAGATCTTTCAAAATCTACTCGACAAGCCATCCGAACTGCTCGAAACAAAGGGATCCAAGTCCAATTTGGCGGGACTGAATTGTTGGAGGACTTTGCTTCTCTCATGAAAAAGACTGAGGCTCGTAAAAGCATTCACTTACGTGGAAAAGACTACTACGAAAAACTGCTCACTACCTACCCAGGACAATCCTACATTACTTTGTCTACGCTAGATCTCGAGAAACGCAAAAGCTCCCTTATAAAAGATCTTGAAAAAAACAAGGCAGAGGCTGAAAAATTCACAGAAAAAACAAAGCCTAGCAAGGTTGAGAATAACCAAAAAGAAAAAGAGCGGATAGAGGAAGAACTGCAATTTCTTGAGCAGCATCTCCAAGCAGGTAGACAGGTTGTTCCTTTATCTGGGACCTTAACCCTTGAATTCGGTGGGACATCTGAAAATGTTTATGCAGGGATGGATGAAGAATTCCGCCGTTACCAACCTGCTATCCTCACCTGGTATGAAACTGCCCAACACGCTTTCGACCGTGGTGCTTCTTGGCAAAATATGGGGGGCATTGAAAATTCACTCGATGGTGGTCTCTATCATTTCAAATCAAAATTTAATCCTGTCATTGAAGAATTTGTTGGGGAATTCAACCTCCCAACCAGTCCACTTTATCCACTTGTAAACAAAGTCTACAAGATCCGGAAAAAATTAAGGAGTAAATAAAGTTACATGACTCTTACGACAATTTCAAAAGAAGAATTTACCTCATTTGCAAATACTGTTTCCCATCGCTCTTTTATCCAGTCTGCTGAAATGGCAGATCTGCTTGAAAAGCGAGGAAACACGGTCCAATTTATCGCTTGGAAACAAGAAAATCAAGTCCGAGTGGCAGCAATCTTGTACAGTCTTCCTATGACAGGTGGTCTCCATATGGAAATCAATTCTGGCCCCCTTTACCAAGAGGAGGCTATGCTAGAACCCTTCTATGCAGCCTTAAAAGACTATGCGAAAGAAAATGGGGCTATTGAACTCGTTATTAAGCCCTATGATACCTATCAAACCTTTGACAGTGACGGCAATCCAACCAGTGAAGAGCAAACCCATTTCATGGATACCCTAAAAAATTTGGGCTATCAGCATGATGGTTTAACAACAGGTTATCCAGGTGGAGAAGGTGATTGGCATTATGTGAAAGATATGGAGGGCATCACCGAAAAAAATCTTCTCAAGAGCTTCAGCAAAAAAGGAAAGCCACTTGTCAAAAAAGCCAAATCTTTCGGTATTGAACTGAAACGATTAAACCGAGATGAACTGCAACTCTTTAAGGATATTACTTCTTCTACCAGTGACCGTCGCGACTATCAGGATAAGACCTTGGATTATTACCAAACTTTCTATGACAGTTTTGGCGACAAAGCAGATTTCATGATCGCAACGCTGAACTTCCACCATTACTACACGAATCTTGAAAAAGACCAAGGAAAACTAGCTCAGAAGATTGAGAAATTACAGAAGGATCTTGAAGGCAACCCCAATTCAGAGAAAAAACAAAATCAACTTCGTGAATTCTCTAGCCAGTTTGATACCTTTGAGGTGAGAAAGAAGGACGCAAAAGAATATATTGAAAAATATGGAGATCAAGACGTCATTCTTGCAGGTAGCCTCTTCGTCTATATGCCACAAGAATCCACCTATTTATTCAGTGGCTCTTATACAGAATTTAATAAGTTCTATGCTCCTGCTGTTCTCCAAGAATATATGATGCTTGAAACCATCAAACGTGGTATCCCAAGATATAACTTCCTCGGTATTCAAGGAATCTTTGACGGGTCAGACGGTGTTCTTCGTTTCAAACAAAACTTCAACGGCTACATCGTCCGTAAGATGGGGACCTTCCGTTATTACCCAAATCCTCTGAAATACAAAATGATTTCTCTCATTAAGAAACTATTAGGACGTTCCTAACTCAAAGGGAGTGGGAAAGAACTCCGACAAGTTAAAAAGAGTTCGTCTTCCCACCCCCGCATAGCTTCAACAGTCTGGGAGACTGTTGAAGGTTGTGGATAAAGGAAACTTTGTTTCCCTCATTAGGTCATCTTTAGAGCTTAAAAGGCGAACAAAGATGCCAATCAACCACTGCGTCTTACACTTTCTCCTATCAAACATCAAAGGCTGGACAGTTTTTGCCCAGCCTTTTTCTACTATAAAAAAAGACGAGAAATCTCTCGCCTTTTTATATGTCATTATTTAACAAAGTCAAGCAATGCCAAGAAGCTTTCTGGATCAAGTGATGCACCACCTACAAGAGCTCCATCAACGTCTGGACAAGCCATGTATTCAGCAACGTTTTCAGGTTTCACTGAACCACCGTATTGAACACGTACTTTGTCAGCCACTTCTTGACCAAAGTCAGCAGCTACAACGTCACGAACAACTTTACACATTTTTTGTGCGTCGTCTTGTGAAGCTGATTTACCAGTACCGATCGCCCAGATTGGTTCGTATGCGATAACTGTTGAAGCGACTTGTTCTGCAGTCAATCCAGCAAGAGCAGCTGAAACTTGAGCCCCTACGAATTCTGCTGCTTTACCAGCTTCGTAAGTTTCAAGGCTTTCACCACAACAGATGATTGGAAGCATACCGTTCGCAAAAATTGCTTTTGCTTTTTTGTTGATATCTTCATCAGTTTCGTGGAAGTAGTCACGACGTTCTGAGTGACCGATAACAACGTAGTCAGTACCGATTTCTTTCAAAACTTGTGGGCTAGTTTCACCTGTGAAAGCACCTGCATTTTCAAAGTAGCAGTTTTGGGCAGCAACTTTAAGGTTTGAACCTTTAGCAGCAGCAAGTACAGCTGTCAAGTCAACTGCAGGAGCTGCGATACCAGCTTCAACAAGGTCAGCTGAAGGAAGTTTTGATGCTACAGCTTCAACGAATGCTTTTGCTTCTTCTGGATTTTTGTTCATTTTCCAGTTACCAGCGATAAATGGTTTACGTGACATTTCACATACCTCTTTTTTCTAATTTTATACTACTATTTTACCATAATTTTCGTCATAATGAAAGGTTGCACAAGCTCATTTTACTTTTTACCAAAATAAAAACCCCGTCTTCACAGGGTTTTCTGTCTGTCTATATAATTGTTAATCTGGGAACTAGATCGAATTAAGCTTCGATTTCAGTAACCATACCTGAACCAACAGTACGTCCACCTTCACGGATTGAGAATGTAGTACCTTGTTCAACGGCGATTGGGTGGATCAACTCAACGTCGATAGTCACGTTATCACCAGGCATTACCATTTCAGTTCCAGCTGGAAGTTCGATAGATCCAGTTACGTCAGTTGTACGGAAGTAGAACTGTGGACGGTAGTTGTTGAAGAATGGAGTATGACGTCCACCTTCTTCTTTAGTAAGGATGTAAACTTCACCTTTGAATTTAGTGTGTGGGTTGATTGAACCTGGTTTAGCGATAACTTGTCCACGTTCGATTTCATCACGTTGGATACCACGAAGAAGCACACCAACGTTATCCCCTGCAAGACCTTCGTCAAGTTGTTTACGGAACATTTCAACACCAGTAACAACTGCTTTTTGGATTTCGTCTTTGATACCAACGATTTCGATTTCGTCGTTGACACGAACAACACCACGGTCGATACGTCCTGAAGCAACTGTACCACGTCCAGTGATTGAGAATACGTCTTCGACTGGAAGAAGCAATGGTTTGTCAGTATCGCGTTCTGGTTCTGGGATGTACTCATCAACAGTATCCATCAATTCCATGATGATGTCTTCATATTTAGAGTCACCTTCAAGAGCTTTAAGAGCTGAACCTTGGATAACTGGAAGGTCATCACCTGGGAAATCGTATTCTGAAAGAAGGTCACGGATTTCCATTTCAACCAATTCAAGCAATTCTTCATCGTCAACCAAGTCAACTTTGTTCATGAAGACGATCAAGTGTTTAACACCAACCTGACGTGAAAGAAGGATGTGTTCACGTGTTTGTGGCATTGGTCCGTCAGTTGAAGCTACTACAAGGATAGCTCCGTCCATTTGAGCGGCACCAGTGATCATGTTTTTAACGTAGTCCGCGTGTCCTGGAGCGTCGATGTGAGCGTAGTGACGTTTAGCAGTTTCGTACTCAACGTGTGCAGTGTTGATGGTGATACCGCGTTCGCGTTCTTCTGGAGCAGCATCGATAGACGCATAGTCTTTAGGTTGGTTAACTGATGAAGGCAAGCGACGTGCCAAAACAGTTGTGATTGCTGCAGTTAGGGTAGTTTTACCGTGGTCAACGTGTCCGATTGTACCGATGTTAACGTGCGGTTTACTACGATCGTATTTTTCTTTTGCCATTTGAGTAAAAGCCTCCAATAAAATATATTTTATAGATAGACAGTAGGCAATACAGTCTAACTTTCCTTACTATTCTATCGAATTTTAGATAAAATTGCAAGCCTTTTACCTATATTTTCTTAATTATTCCTCTTCTTTTCTTTTATTTTATCAGCTTGCTGAAAGATCCTGATCTAGCTTTGAAAATTCTCATTTTAAATCTTCTATTTAAGCCATTACATACCTTTTGGTCCTTTAATATCAGGGACTAAAAAAATCGGAACAATGTTCCGATTTTTTAGCCTGAATTTCGTAATCCTGTAGCCACTCCATTGATCGTAATATGGATCAGCTTGTCTTGATCGGCTGGTAGTTGTCCAGTCCGTTGACGTCGAATCAATTCTAACTGAATATAGTTCAAGACGTTAAAGTATGGCATCCGATAGTCCAAACTTTCTTTCAAATAAGGATTTTCAGCGAGCAACTCGTCTTGTTCCTCAATCATCAAGATGATGTCCTTGGTCAATTGCCATTCATGTAAGATAATCTGATAGATATTGCGAACTTCTTCTTCTTCACACAATTGCGCGTACTCAAAGGCAATATCCATATTAGCTTTGGATAAGACCATGTCCACATTTGACAAGAGAGATTGGAAGAAAGGCCAGTTTTTATACATGTATCGAAGGGTTTCGATATTCTCAGGATCCTCATCGATAAATTCCTTAAAGCTAGAACCTACTCCGTACCAACCAGGGAACATCACCCGACTTTGTGACCAAGAGAAGACCCAAGGAATAGCACGCAAACCACCAATTTCTGTAATGGTCTTACGAGCAGCTGGACGTGAACCAATATTAAAACTTGAAATTGCTTTAATCGGACTTGATTCAAAGAAGTAATCATAGAAGTGCTCATTTCCAAAGACCAAATCACGATAGATATCGTAACTGCGATTCACGACTTTATCCATGACTTCCCCGAAACGATCAAACATAGAGAATGGACTCTTTTGTTCAGCAATCATTCGGTTAATGGTTGCAGAGACGAGCATCTCAAGGTTGTAGTAGGCAGCATCTTTATTTCCATATTTATTGCCAATCACTTCTCCTTGCTCAGTTAAACGGATACGGTCATTAATGGATTTCAACGGTTGAGACGTGATGGCTTCATAAGTAGGACCCCCACCACGGCCAACAGTCCCACCACGACCATGGAAGAAGGTAATCTTCACTCCAAACTCATCTCCGATAGCGGTCAATTGTTGTTGGGCTTTAAAGAGGGTCCAGCATGAAGACAAGTATCCACCATCTTTGTTGGAATCAGAGTATCCTAACATAATCTCTTGGTAGTTGTTCTTAGAAGCAATCCAACGTTTGGCAATCGGAAGAGACAAGTAACTTCTCATGGTTTCTTCTGAATGATCCAAATCTTCGATCGTTTCAAACAACGGTACGATTTGAACGCGAGCTTTTTCCGTATCGACTAAGCCTACTTCTTTCAACATCACAGCCAATTCCAACATATCTGACACACTGGTTGCATGAGAAATGATGTTTTGACGAATGACTTCTTCTCCTAAACGATCCTTCAATTCACGGGCCGTTTGGAAAATCGCTAATTCTTTTTCAAGCAGTTCAGATTTTTCAGCATGGGTTGCTGATAAAATACGTGGGTCTTCTAAAAGTTCTTTCAAGAGAACTTGACACTTTTCATCCTCTGATAAATCAGAATAATGGTCATTAATTCCAGCTGATTTCAGCAATTCTGCCACACAGGCTTCATGCACACTCGAATCCTGGCGCATATCAATAGAGGCCAGATAGAATCCAAAAACATCGATGGCTTCTAGAAGTTCTGCAAACTCACCAGAAATTAAATACTCTGATTTGTTTTCTAACAAGGAATCTTTGATCTTTTCAAGGTCTTCTTTAAATTCTTGAGCTGATGCATAAGCTGGAGCTTCTTTCTCAGAAATTTTCTTTAGAGCCCCAGAGATACGATTGCCGATATAATCAGAAACTGGCCCTTGTTGATGAGCATTCGCTCCTAATAACCTCTCGACAGCATAACGATCTTCTCTAGTTTCCCCAACCATAGTCCATTCTTTTAAATTGACCAAAGTCTGGATCAATTTTGACTGGATATAGTGGAAAGCTCGACGGTAAGGTTCTTTTTCACGAAAGACAGATGTATCACTTGATAGGGCTGCCATTTCAGCTACTGCTTCACTTGTTTTAGAAAGACTCGTTGAAAGGGAGAAATGACGGTATAATTTAGAAATTTTTTCGATGTAATAGTTCAAAATGACTTCACTTTGAATGGTTGCTGAACGCTTCAAGGTCTCAGCTGTTACAAACGGATTCCCGTCCCGGTCTCCCCCAATCCACATGCCCATTGTGATCGGACGTGGTTGTTCAAGCTCTAATCCATGCTCTTTTGCCAAGCGTTTGTATTCCAACATAAGATTTGGAACAGCTTGTAAGAAAGAGCTATTGTAATATTCCATGACATTGGTAATTTCATTAGTAACCTTCAATTTTTTGTCACGAATCATATCCGTTTGCATCATGATTTCGATATTACAACGAAGGTTGTTATACCACTTATTCTCATTCATTAAACCAGCTTTAACATCCCGGTGCTGACGAAGAAGAGCATGAATATGATTGGTTAGATCCAGCATGGTTTTTCGTTGCACTTGAGTTGGATGGGCTGTTAAAACAGGTACAATATTGAGATTTTCAAGAATTTCTTGTGCATCTTCATTTTTCGCAACTTCTTTGATGGTTGAAGAAAGTTTTCCGAGGTATTCACCATCCACGTTATTCAAATGATTGATTTCATAGGCCAAATCGACATCTTCTGAGATGTTAATCAAGAGTGGCAAAATGGCAAAATAACGTGAAATCACTGTCATTTCTTCATTTGTCAATTGTTCCACTATTTGATTCAACTCACGATAGTTCTGTGTTTTTGATAGATCCTTCAACTGCCTAATTTTATCAAAGGTTTCCGGACGAACCAAATTTTTCGTAATATCATCTAATAAATTGGTTAAGATTTCGGCTTCTTCTTTGATAATATCTTTATTTGTGAAGTTCTCTAATTTTTGTAAGACCATTTTTTCTCCTTTTTGAATAGCCATTCAACAATTCCCTTTTAATAATAAGGTTTGATTTTACCTTTTTCTTCAAAAACCATGCCTTCTTGTTCCATCTTGGCCCGTTTTTCACTAGCGTCGATATTCAAAACGAAAGCAATCGCTACGGATAAGACCCATAAACTATTTCCCCCTTGGGATAAGAAGGGGAAGGTCACTCCTGTAGACGGAATCAAACCAGAAATTCCTCCGATGTTAATGAAGGTTTGCACTAAGATCATCCCACCAATCCCAATGGCCATCATCGAATTAAAAGGATTCTTTGCTCGAATACCGACTAAAATGATCCGAAGAATTAAGAAGAATAAGAGAGCAAGGATCAAGCTAGCTCCAACAAAACCTAATTCTTCAATCACAATTGCAAACACAAAGTCTGTGTGCGCTTCTGGTAAGTAACCTTGTTTTTCAATGGAATTTCCTAGCCCCAAGCCAAACCAACCACCGTTACTCATGGCATAGTAGGAATTAGCTAATTGGTGACCTGCGCCAGACAAGTCATTAAAGGGGTTAAAGAAGGCACTAAAACGTTTGGCCACATAACCAAAGACAGGAATTTTAGCAACACGATCCACACCGATGATCCATATTGAACCAAGTACAATGGTGGATGCTCCAACAACTAAACCAAGTAAAGAGGTAAACCAACGGTAGCCCACTCCACTAGCCGTAATCATAATCAAGACCGTCAAGGCCAAGATCGTTGCATTTCCCAAGTCCGGCATAATCACAACGATTCCAATCAGAATCAAGGTCAGCCAACGCCAATCGTTTAAATTCCTTGGGATCCATTCATTGTGGGTCAAGGCTTGATAATCATAATCGCGTATCTCGTCTTGTCGTTTAGAAAAGATCAAGGCTAGATACCAGACTAAGATCACCTTAAGGTACTCCGCTGGCTGGATACTGAATCCTCCAGGAATTGTCAACCAACCATGAGCTCCATTGACCGTATCTGTGATAAACCTAGACAAAATCAACAAAATCACTTCAATAAAAATGACAAAAGCCAGCACTTTTTTATTTCGAAGGAAGTTTAGGCTAAATTTATAAATCAAGGCGATGGTTAGGAGACTTAGGATGAAAAAGAGCCCCTGGGTCCGGACCATCCGAATCGAACTCACTCCACTTTGAATTGCCAAGGCACTTGTTGTCGAATAGACAACAATCAAGCCAATGATGGATAAAATCAAATAGGGAATGAGGATGGAATAATTTAAAAGATGTCTTTTTTCAATTTTCATAATTCACCATATTCCTAATGTTCAACCTTCATTATATCATTTTTAAGAAGCAAAACCAAGGAAAGGCCAGAAAAGATTCGGCTTCTTCCCTATTTTCAAGAAATATTCTGATCATTCTTCTTATTTTCATATATTTTTATCCTTTTTCGATGAAAAGATTCCTTTTTTTTGAAAATAATGGCTGAAATGTGGATCTTTTAAGCATTAAGTTTTGCCTTTTCGTTTTATTTACGGTAAAATGATTTTGTATGAGAAAAAGGATAAAACCCGTTGTTCTCTTGGTCTTTTTTATCGGTTTCATTTCTTTTCTCGTTCTTTCACGAACGATTGCCGATCTGCAAGCCAGAGAGCGACAAGAAACAACCAAAACCATTCCGAACTCCAATACACCTCGAAAAACAACTACTGCAAGCTCTTCTTCTAAAAAAGAAGAAGACATCAATCCAGAACTGGTTGGCCGCCCGATCATTGATATTTCAGGCTGGCAATTGCCTAGTGAAATTGATTACGATGTCCTCTCCCAAAATGTGGGAGGTGTAATCGTTCGTGTCCATAGTGGGGCTCAAGCTAAAAAGGAAAATGCAGCAACCTACTTAAATGGTCTGGATAAATCTTTTAAAACCCATATCCAAGAATTCCAAAAACGAAATATCCCTGTCGCAGTCTATGCTTATGTCGCGGCTAAGGATAAAAAAGAAATGGAAAAAGAAGCAGAGGAATTTTACAAGGCTGCTTCTCCTTACAAACCGACCTACTATTGGTTAGACGTTGAGGAAAAAACCATGAAGGATATGAACGCAGGTGTTGAAGCTTTCCGAGCAAAACTACAAGCTTTGGGTGCAAAAAATATTGGACTCTATATCGGAACTTACTTCATGGAAGAACATAGTATCTCCACTGATAAATTTACGGCTCTTTGGATTCCTACTTATGGATTTGATGATGGCTACTATAATGCTGCACCAGATACCAACACGGAATACGACTTGCATCAATATACCTCTCAAGGGCAATTAAATGGATTCTCACACTACTTGGATCTCAACCAAATTGCTCCGACGCAAGACCAAGAAGCGATTTATCGGAAACTTTTCAAGGTACAAAAAGATAACTCTTCCTCATAGCCTTAAAACAGCAGATCAAGTGATCTTCACTTTTTCTGCTGTTTTCTATTTTTCAGGAGAAGGCAATATTGCCGCTATTATATGTTATAATGGTCTAATGAAATCTGATTTTGTAGAGAAAAAGAGAAAAGGAGAAAGCCATGGCAAAAAAAAATAAAGTAAAAAAAACCTTGGTCGAGCAAATCTTGACAAAAGCAAAAATTGAGCACGTAGGCCTACAAATCAACGCTTTAGAAGGGATCTTACCAGAAGGGATTGATCGCTCTACTATTTTCAAAACCCTAGCTCTCAAAGGAGATAAAACGGGGCCCGTGATTGGGATCATTCCTATTACGGAGCATCTTTCAGAGAAAAAATTGGCCAAATTATCGGGAAATAAGAAAGTGGCTATGATTCCTCAAAAGGATCTCGAAAAAACCACAGGTTATATTCATGGTGCCAATAATCCGGTGGGCATTCGTCAAAAGCATCCTTACCCTATTTTTATCGATGAATCGGCCCTTCAGTTAGAGAGCATGATCGTATCTGCTGGGGAAATCGGCCATAGTATTCAAATCAAACCACAACTTCTAGCAGACTTCGTACAAGCGACTTTTGCAGATATTTTAGAATAATGACAGAGAAGGAGACAAGATTGTGAAACTATATTTTATTCGACACGGACGGACAGAATGGAATGAAGAAGGACGTTTTCAGGGATCAAATGGCGATTCTCCGCTGTTACCGGCCTCTATTCATCAGCTTGAAAAATTAGGAAAGCACCTAGCTAGTGTTCCTTTTGATGCAGCCTTTGCAAGTGATCTGCCACGAACAGTCCATACCGCACAGATCATCCTCGATCAATTGGAGACACCTCTAGAATTGCAAGCAACGCCTGCTCTTCGTGAGTGGAATTTAGGAAAACTGGAAGGTGCTAAAATTTCTACCATTTCCGCTATCTATCCCCAACAAATGGATGCCTTTCGCCATAACCTAGCCCGCTTTCAAAATGAAATCTTTGATGCAGAATCTGTCTATGAAACGACCAAACGTACCTGTGATTTTGTAAAAAGCCTGAAAGGAAAAGAGCTCGATACTGTTCTCATCGTTGGACATGGGGCTAATTTGACAGCTTCTATTCGAACCTTGCTTGGTTATGACACAGGAGAACTCCGCAAAAATGGCGGACTAGATAATGCCAGCGTGACGATTCTGTCAACAGATGATTTTGAGCACTATCACTTAGACACTTGGAACGACACCTCTTATATGGAAGACTAAAAAACACTGATCTTGCGATCAGTGTTTTCTTTTAGCTTATTTCATAGTTGGGAAGAGTAGGACGTCGCGAATTGTTGTTACATTGGTCAACAACATAACGAGACGGTCAATACCAATTCCAAGTCCACCTGTTGGTGGCATACCATATTCAAGGGCTTCAACATAGTCATAGTCGATGCCTGTAGCCTCGTCATCTCCCAATTCTTTGGCACGCGCTTGCGCTTCAAACCGTTGCAATTGATCGATTGGATCATTCAATTCCGTGAAGGCATTGGCATACTCTTTGGTCATGATAAAGAGTTCGAAACGGTCGGTGAAGCGTGGATCTTCTGGATTTTTCTTAGCCAATGGAGATACTGCTACTGGGTGACCGTAAACAAAAGTTGGTTGTGTCAAGGTTTCTTCAACGAATTCTTCGAAGAAGGCATTGATAATTTGTCCCACTTCTGTGTAGTGTTTTTCAACTGGTACATGTTTTTCGTTTGCCAGTGCTACAGCTTCTTCAAAGGTCATGTCTTTCCAGAAGTCAACACCTGTGATTTCTTTAATCGCATCAACCATGTGAACCCGTTTGAATGGTTCGTTGATTTTGATTTCTGTTCCTTGGTAGTCAATTGGACCATCACCATGGACCGCTTTCGCAGCATGTTGGATAATGCCTTCAGTTAAGTCCATGATATCGTGGAAGTCAGCGTAAGCTTGATAGACTTCGATCGAAGTGAATTCAGGGTTGTGAGTGGCATCCATACCTTCGTTACGGAAGATCCGTCCGATTTCGTAAACGCGTTCCATCCCACCAACAATCAAACGTTTCAAGTGAAGCTCAGTCGCGATACGAAGCACCATGTCAATGTTTTGTGCATTGTGGTGAGTGATAAATGGTTTAGCAGCCGCACCACCAGCTTCATTGTGAAGCACTGGTGTTTCCACTTCAAGGAAGCCTTGACCATCTAAATAACGACGGATTTCAGAGATGATTTTTGAACGGGTTACAAAGCGTTCGAAGCTTTCACGGTTTGAAATCAAATCCAAATAACGTTTGCGATAGATGGTTTCAACATCTGAAAGTCCGTGGAATTTTTCAGGCAAGGGACGAAGGGCTTTTGACAAGTGAGTGATATGAGTTGCTTTAATCGAAAGTTCACCCATATCTGTGCGCATGATTTCCCCTTCAACACCAAGGAAATCACCAAGGTCTGCTTTTTTGAAGATCTCGTAGTTTTCTTCTCCAACTGCATCCTTACGAACGTAGATCTGAATTTGACCTTCACGGTCTTGAAGATGGGCAAAGCCAACCTTTCCTTTTCCACGTTTTGTTACAAGACGACCGGCAATAATAGCTGTTTCGTTCAAGTCGTGGAGTTGTTCTTTATCTAATTCTGAATATTTTTCTTTTAATTGACCTGAATTTGCAGTACGTTCGAATCGTTTCCCAAATGGATCGATTCCTTGTTCACGAAGGGCCGCCATTTTCTCACGACGGACAATCTGCTGGTCATTCAATTCTTCCATATGTTCAGTAGTCATTTGGAACCTCCTAAGTTATTCTCCCCTATTCTATCATATTTAGGCCAGAAATTCACTAATATTTACCAATTAAACAAAAATAAGATGGAAGAAAAAATGCAGCTTCTTGAATGAATACTCAAAAACATCTGAAGACCGTCGTTGACTGTCCAAATAGTTTGACCTGTATAAGACAAGGTTTCGACAAGCTATTCCAAAACAGCATCAAAAAGGAGCGTGGAGAATCTTAAGCAATTCATCCTGACCCGCTCCTATTTTTTTATTCATAACGCAGTGCTTCGATCGGGTTTAACTTAGAAGCCTTATTCGCTGGTAAAATTCCAAAGATGATGCCTACAAAAGCAGAGAAAATAATACTGCCGATGGCGACATTTAAGGAAATAATCGGTGGTCCTTCTAGGGAAGCTACTGCGAGTGTAGTAATCAAGCTATTCACACCATAAGCAAGGCCAAGTCCAATCAGCCCACCAATGATGGTCAAGACCATCGACTCAATCAAAAATTGAACCAAAATCTTACCTCTGGTTGCTCCCAATGCTTTGCGAAGACCGATTTCTCTCGTCCGTTCGGTAACAGAAACCAACATGATATTCATGACTCCAATGCCACCAACTAAGAGGGAAATCCCAGCAATAGCTCCGATGACTGATGTCATAATTCCTACTACTTTATTGGTTTCCTCTAAGATGCTATCCAAATTAAAGATTTGAAATTCTCCCTGGCGAACACCTGAAAGTTCTGTTAACTTTTGAGCAGCTTCGATCCCAACGGTTTTGATCTGTTTCACATCCGGCACATGGACGACAATATTTTGAATTTCATCCGTTCCGAATTCAGATGCCAGCTGGGTATTGGCCATCAAGGCACTTCCACCTGAGGAAGCTCCGTAAAGAGCTGTTCCTGCATTTGGATCCTTGAAAATACCAACGACGCGATAATTGTTATCCCCAACAGAGACCACCTGATTCAGTGGATTCTCCGTTCCAAATAATTGTTGGGCCAATCCTTCATCAAGGAGCACCACCCGGGAGAAATTACTATAGTCTGAAGGGGTTAATTTTCGTCCAGATAAGAGCTCAACCTTTTTGACAGAAAAATAGGTTTCATTTACCCCTTGGATGTTTACCCCTTCTGCTTTTTTCTTTTGAAAAGCAATGGTTGCATTGGAGGTATTGCTAACATAGTAACCATCGATGCCTTGAATCTTGGTTAATTCCTTAACCCAAGATTCTTGCACAACTGGTGGTGCTTCTTGGACTTGACCATCAACATCTTCAGCGTTTTCCCCATCGATATCCGATGGAGCAGCCATCCCTCGGTCTTCAGCTGCAGGGCCACTTTCGCCTCCGCCTTCTCCTTCTCCAGTATCATCAGAAGGGCCAATATTGATTCCTGTCACATAACCACTCTTGTTGGGAGAATAAGAGATTTGTACATACTCTTGGTCCTTGGTGAAGGTCTTGGTGACACCAGCTTTCATTCCATCTCCAAGAGCCATGATGACAACGACAGAAGCAACCCCAATAATGATCCCCACCATGGTCAAGAAAGACCGTAATTTATGGCTCATAATCGAGCTGATCGCAAATTTCCAATTTTGCATTAGGTCCCCCTTTCCAGCTTGCTATCTGAGGAGATCACTCCATCACGAATGACGATGCGACGATGCGCAAAGGCTGCAATTTCTGGCTCGTGTGTAACCATGATAATGGTTTTTCCTTCTTGGTTTAGCTTAGTTAACAAGTCCATTATTTGCTCCCCCGTCTTGGTATCTAGGGCACCAGTCGGCTCATCTGCTAAGACGATGGCTGGCTGATTGACAAGGGCTCGGGCAATCGCAACCCGCTGTTTTTGACCTCCTGAGAGTTCTGAAGGCAAATGGTGCATGCGAGAATGGAGCTCTACCTTTTCAAGGTACTGCTCAGCTAATTCCTTCCGTTTAGCAGGATGAACTCCTGCATAAATGAGAGGCAGTTCCACATTTTGAAAGGCATTGAGCTTAGAGAGAAGAAAGAATTGTTGAAAGACAAAACCGATCTGTTCATTTCGAACACGTGCTAATTTTTTCTCACTGAGATTTCCAACCTCCTGACCTTCTAGAAAATACTCTCCACTGGTCGGGCGGTCCAACAAGCCAATGACGTTCATCAAGGTCGATTTCCCTGAGCCAGATGGACCCATAATGGCCACAAATTCTCCCTCTTCGACTTCTAAATCGATGTCTTTTAAGACACGAAGTTCCTGGTCCCCGTTTTTATAGGTTTTATTGATTCCTTTTAGTTCAATCAATTTTGTCATATTTTCCGATCTCTTTTCCATCTTCCAGTTTCTCATTAGGATTCACAATAACTTGAGCATCTTTCTTCAAGCCTGACAAGATTTCCTGATTTTCAGCATCGGCGTTACCAAGCGTCACTTTTACTTTCTTAGCCTTGCCATTTTCGACCGTCCATACATAACTCGTATCCCCATCAGCCATGACACTTGTCACGGGAACAAGGGGATGTTGAGTAGAACTTTTGACTTCAATATTGACAGAAAAGCCTTGTTTGAGTTCCCCAATCTCACTGGTAATATCCACTGTGAATGGGTACTTGGCTCCACCGCTTCCTTGTGTTCCACCTGCTGCATTGGTGCCTGCTTGACCCGCGTCGGTCGGATAGTTGGCTACATAAGAAATCTTTCCTGTCCAGGTTTTATCCGGATAAACCTTGGAAGTGAGGACCACTTCCTGACCTTCAGAGATATTGGCCAAATTGTATTCAGACAATTCCCCTTTGACTTGTAAATTCCCGTTGCTCACAATGTGAACCAGAGTTTGGTTGGTCCCTGTAGTCGATTTTGAAACATCTTTATTGACTTCGACCACGGTACCATCTGTATTACTCCTAACTGTTGTCGCATCCAGAAGAGCCTTAGCCTTGTTCATATTATCGACTGCATCCGACTTAGCATCTCGTAAATCGCTAGCTTGAGAATCGACTGTTCGCTGGGTCTGCGAAGCTGATTTGGCATCTGCTTCTTCATCGCCTGTCGTATCAATGGTCACACCATTTGTCAGTAAGTCATTTAACTGACGATCTGCCTTATTGACAGCACGAACGGCTGCATCATAAGCGGTTTGGGCCTCTGTACTGCTATACTGAACAATTGGCTGACCGGCCGTCACTTGATCTCCTACATTGACCAAAATCGACTGCAAATCCCCTTTGGTTCCATCAAAATAGACATACTGTTCCTGGTTGGCAGTGACTTTCCCAGTTAACAAGACTGAAGAAGCGATCGATCCATCCTTGACCGTTTGCACCATTGGAGTTTCTTTCGTGATTGCCTGATCAGGTGTAGTTGGGTGCGAAAACACCATCACACTTCCTGTTCCAATCACCGCAATAGCTGCACCTGCAGCTGCAAAAAGTTGCCATTTTTTCAATTTCTTCATCGTTTTTCTCCATCAAAGAAAGCGTTTTATTCTATACCATAGTATACCATATTTCCTTACTTTTCTATCTAAAATTGACACGGCAAAATGAAATTTAAATGCTTGGTAACATGCTAAACCCTTGACTTTTGTAACAGTTGATATTACAATCAAACTGAAATCCCATTTAGGAGGAAAACATGAAAGAATTTGATATTATTTCAATCGGTGGAGGTAGTGGAGGAATCGCTACCATGAACCGGGCTGGGGAGCACGGAGCGCGCGCTGCTGTCATTGAAGAAAAACAATTGGGTGGCACCTGTGTCAACAGAGGATGTGTGCCTAAAAAGATTATGTGGTATGGTGCACAAATTGCAGAAGCTATTCGCGATTATGGACCAGACTATGGATTTACTTCTGAACAAACAAGATTTGATTTTGCAACCTTAAGAAAAAATCGCGAAGCCTATATTGATCGTTCCCGTAATTCCTATGATGGCAGTTTCAAGCGAAATGGAGTTGAACGAATTGAAGGACGTGCCCGTTTTGTGGATGCTCATACGGTTGAGGTAAATGGAGAAACCATTAAGGCTAAGCATATCGTGATTGCGACCGGTGCCCATCCTTTTATCCCTTCTGTTCCTGGAGCTGAATTTGGCGAAACTTCTGATGATGTCTTTGCTTGGGAAGAACTCCCTACATCTGTTGCCATTATCGGGGCTGGCTACATCGCGGTGGAACTAGCTGGTGTGCTCCACCATTTAGGAGTCCAAACAGACCTCTTCATCCGAAGAGATCGGGTTTTACGTAGTTTTGATTCCTACATTGTCGATGGCTTAATGGAAGAAATGGAAAAACAAAACCTTCCGCTTCACAAACATAAGGTTCCCATGAAGCTTGAAAAATTAGAAGACGGTCGTGTGAAGATTTATTTTGAGGATATGACTAGCCACGTGGCAGATCATGTTATCTGGGCAACAGGACGAAAACCAAACGTCCAGGACCTCAATCTAGAAGCTGCAGGTGTCACCTTAAATGAAAAAGGATTCATTGCAGTGGACGAGTACCAGAATACAGTTATTCCAGGAATCTATGCTCTTGGGGATGTCACAGGAGAAAAAGAATTAACCCCTGTCGCTATTAAAGCTGGACGCACTCTTTCTGAACGACTATTCAATGGAAAAGTCAATGCCAAAATGGATTATACAAATATCCCGACTGTTGTCTTTTCTCACCCCGCTATCGGAACCGTTGGCCTAACGGAGGAAGAAGCCCAGCAAACTTATGGAAAAGAGCATATCAAAGTCTATACTTCTCAATTTGCTTCCATGTACACTGCTGTAACCCAACACCGCCAGCAAGCAAAATTCAAACTCATCACTGCTGGTCCCGAAGAAAGGGTCGTTGGCCTTCATGGTCTTGGCTACGGAGTCGATGAAATGATCCAAGGATTTGCAGTTGCTATCAAGATGGGAGCGACAAAAGCTGATTTCGACGCAACCGTCGCCATTCACCCAACCGGATCCGAAGAATTTGTGACAATGAGATAAAACATAAGCTTGAAGTTGTTCCACTTTAAGCTAAAAGGACTATTTTAACAAACAATAGTCCTTTTTCATTTATCTGATTTTTATAAAATCCTTAAAATTTCATAGATAAAATATTTTTATTGTTAAAATCTTACTAATTTGTGATATAATTCACTTTGTAGATGTCTTTTTTGAAAATAGACGAGTGGGGGGTGCACTTTTATTAATGTCGTCTTAAAAGACACCTATAAAAATTTCTCAATTTTGTAAGTTTTTGGCAACAACATACAAATTGATGTAAATATTGGAGAAAAATGGGAGAAGAAAATGAAAAAAATGAATCTAAGTAGACTTGCCAAAGTCTTCTTTATTGTATTTTTACCATTATTATTCATCGTATTGTCGCAATCTGATATGGTAAAAGCTGGCGATGTCAGCAACAATATTAGCTCACTTACTGTTTCATCAGAAGAAATCACAGATGGTGGACAAACAACTGTTAAGTTTACATTTGATGAGCATGCACAAAAGATTCAACCGGGGGATACATTAAAAGTTAATTGGACTAGTTCTGGAACAGTCTTTGGGGTAGGATTTAAAAAGACTATTCCACTAAGTATTGACGGAACTTACGTTGGAGACATGGTCATTACAGATGGATCTGCGACAGTTACTTTCAATGAAGCTATCAAAAACCTTCAAAACATTCGCGGTTGGGGTGAGTTTGAGATTGAGGGTCATAACGATACAGCAACCGATAAGGAGCATGTTGGAAAATTCACTATTATTAGTGGAGCTAGAAAAGTAGAATTAAACGTTAAGAAAATGGCTACTGGTGTTAACAGCGCTCCATTCTATCTCAAAGCGGGTGATATGCACGCGAATGATCCTGAACATATTCTTTGGACACTAACCATTAATGCAATGAACTTAGATGTAGATGGTGATGTTCGTGTTGAAGATGACATCCAAGGTGGTCATTCACTTGTAAAAGATAGTTTTAGTATTACTACTACAGGTAACAAACCAGGATATTACGGTGGCTCAACTGCTATCGATGATTTCTTAGCAGCCTTTCCTGGAGCAACTTTCACAATTGATGCAGCAGGAAAAATTACGGTTACTATTCCTCAAAGTGAAATTAATAAGACTGGTGTCCTGATCTTTTACCAGACTAAAGTAGAGAATGAAAATCAAAAGAATTTCTTAAACAATACTAAGGTCTGGTATCACGTTAAAGGTGAGCAAGCCGTTGTTGCCAAGGAAGTAAATGCATCTGTTGCAAATATTAATGCAAACGGTGGAGTGGATGGCGATATGACATCAACCACTACAACAACCACTACTACAACTACGACTCAAGAGCCGACTACTACAACCACTACGACTCAAGAGCCGACTACTACAACTACTACGACTCAAGAGCCGACTACCACAACTACTACGACTCAAGAGCCGACTACCACAACTACTACGACTCAAGAACCGACTACCACAACTACTACGACTCAAGAGCCGACTACCACAACTACTACGACTCAAGAGCCGACTACCACAACTACTACGACTCAAGAGCCGACTACCACAACTACTACGACTCAAGAGCCGACTACCACAACTACTACGACTCAAGAGCCGACTACTACAACCACTACGGTAACAACTACTGATGAACCTAAGACTACTTCAACTACAACTGAGGAGCCTAAGACCACAGTAACGACAACCGATGAGCCTACAACTACTTCAACTACTTCTGAAGAGCCTAAGACTACTGTACCTACTACACCTGAGACTCCTGATACAACACCAGAAGAACCAGGAAACCACAATAGTAGTGAGGAAGACACAACGTCAACAACAACTACTACTGCAGAGCCTAAGACTTCTTCATCTACTACAGAAAATCCAAATAAACCTAGTCATTCTGGTACCACAACGACACCAAGTGCGCCAGGTTCAAATGGTGGAAACAATGGGGGAGGTCGCAAATCGCTTCTTCCAAACACAGGTGAAGTTGTTGCATCTGGACTCGTCTTCTCTGGAATTCTTGTCTTAGCAGGTGCTGTTGGAATCAAACGGAAATTGACTCGTCAATAATTTATTCATTAAAAATAGTCAATTTTCTAACGAAATAGATTTTCAATGCATCTTAACAAATAGTTCAACTAACAAAGAGAGAAATTTTTAGCTCTCTCTGATAGATAAAAAGAGGCTGGGACAAAAGTCCTAGCCTCTCAATTATTTTTGGATTGTCGAGCAAGACGCAGTGGTTGAGTGGGCTCTACTACGCTGATTTCATCAGCTTTTACAGCCCTACTCAACTGTGCGGAGGCGGGACGACGAAATCGAATTCTAACGAATTACCGATTTCTGTCCCACTCTCTTTTCTTTGTATAGGCCCTATAAAGATTTGGCTTACACCGGTACGTCTACATCTCAAAACATTGGAGAGATAATAAACGAATATTCCTTTTTATTTTTTATAAATCAGGTTATTAGATGGAATATCAGATGATAACGAAAATAGTTTCGTAAATACAAAAAGACAAACGTCCAAATGCGACGTCTGTCTTCAAGCTTTTTTCTTTGTTTATGGTAAGATGGCAATGGCACGGACAGGTGAACCAGTTGCCTTGTCCCAGTGAGGGAAAGCGATCGAAATCAAAGCACCTACAGCTGGAACTTGGTCCAATTGGTTCAAGACTTCAACTTGGTAGATATTTTGTTCCAAGAGGTAGTATTCATTGACCAAGCCATGCTCTGCTGCTGGAATACCTGCATCGGTATCAAAGGTTTCATGACCCACAGCCTTAACATAGCGTTCATGAATCAAGAATTCCAAGGCTTCACGGCTCCATCCTGGACTTTGTTGAACACCATTTTCATCTAGGTTACGCATAGCATCTTGATCTGGCCAACGTTTTGACCAATCACTGCGGAAGGCAACAAAAGCACCCTCAGCAATTTGTCCATGCTCTGCCTCAAAGTCTAAGATATCTTGTTTGCTCAAGATAAAGTTTGGATTGGCAGCAACTTCTTTAGATTTGTCGATAACATAAAGTGGCAAGAGGAGATCTTTGAGGGCAATCTCATCCAACCAACGACCCCCTTCTACAAAGTGAATCGGTGCATCAATATGCGTTCCGTATTGACCAACCACTGTAAATTTTTGAACATGGAAACCATCTTTTAATGTAAAAAGGTCTTCTTGTTGCAAGGCAGGAAGGGCTGGGAAGTGTGGACTTTCCGCATTGATTTGGTGACTCAAGTCCACCCATTTTTTAGCTTGCAATTCTTTATAAATACTTAGTAAATCTGACATGTTTCTTCCTCCTTATTCGCCCCAAACTTCAGCGACAATTTCCTTAATCAAACCGATTTTTTTCCATTGGTCTTCTTCTGTCAAAATGTTTCCTTCTTCTGTCGAAGCAAAGCCACACTGAGTAGACAGGTAAAGATTTTCCAACGGTACATACTGACTTGCTTCTTTAATACGAGCAATCACTTCATCCTTGTTCTCCAGTTGACCACTCTTAGATGTCAAAAGGCCTAACACCACTCCTTTACCAGGGGTTACTTCTGCAAGTGGTTCAAAACCACCAGCACGATCAGTGTCAAACTCAAGGAAGTAAGCATTGACCGCTTCTTCTCCAAGGAGTTCTTTGGCAATCGGCGCATAGCCACCTGATGAAGCCCAAGTAGAATGGAAGTTCCCACGACAAACGTGCGTATTGACGGTCAAACCAGCTGGAACATTTTGGTAGACATCGTTGTTAAAGGTCAAGAAGAGATCAGCGAGTTCTCGGCGAACCTCATCTTTTGACTTGCCTTGAGCTGCTCCCCAAGCCGTCAAGAAATGATCGTCTACCAAGACACCCCACGTACAGTCATCTACTTGAAGGGTCCGAAGTCCTGCATCATACAAATCTTGAATCACTTGAAGATAGGCTTGCTTGATATCTTCACGAACAGCCACAAAATCAGGATAGATGGTATTTAATTGTTCTACATGCTCTGCATCACGGATCAATTCAAAATAGAATTGCGCAGGTGCTGGAATAGTATATTTAGCCTCTACACCATCTACATCTGCTACAAGATCCCGCAAGAACTTGTAATGCTCTACAAATGGATGATTGGCTCCTGTGATTTTTCCAACGACAAGTGCTGAGTCCGCCTTGGTTGTTTCATCATGGAATTGATAACCTTGAGCAGCTTGGACATGATCAATGCCACCAAAGCCCCAGAAGAAATCCAAATGCCAATAAGCACGGCGGAATTCTCCATCTGTTACTGACTTCAGACCAGCAGCAATTTCTTTTTCAACGAGGTCACGAATCGCTTGATCTTCTACTTTTGTTAAGTCAGCCTGACTGATTTTTCCAGCTGCGAAATCTTCACGAGCTTGAACCAAAGCTGCTGGACGAAGGAATGAACCAACATGGTCTATGCGATAAGGTGCATGTGTATGTGTCAATATGAATTCCTCTTTCCTATAAGTTTTACATTAATTCATCAATGCAACCATTATAGCAGTCCAATACCTGATAAACAAGGGTTTGGGATAATCTAATATCTTTGACATCTATATAGTCTTAGACTATAACAAAAAGAAGTCCTTGAAGGACCTCTTTTTTATTTTAATTTTTAAATGCATCGAGCATAACTTGAAACTCTTCGTTCGTGAGTGTAATGCCTTTCCCCATCTTTGTATGGTCGGGACTCCAGGTCCGGATATCATACTTAGCTGGAGCACCATTAAAACTTACACGGTTCAATTCCTTGGTCCAACCCTTGTCATTTTCTGACAAGACCAGTAGATGTTCTTCGATTTGGAATGAAAATTCTGCCATTTCACGACTCCTTTCTTGCCTTCTCATCTCTATTATTCGTAAATCATTTACAAAATCGTTGAAATTATCTATAATATATTGTATCAAGTTATGGAGAATTTAGCTATGAAAAAATTTCTCGAGATCGTTAAAGACCGAGCAAATGAATTTTTCAATGGAAAAGTCAGTACCCCTGCCCCATTAGAAGATGAGAGAATTATTGAAATCATTCAACAAGCATTGCGAAAAAAACAAGGGGTTCATGTTATTTTTTCAAACAAGAGTTTTACAGGAGATATTGTCAAGTATGACCAAGAACGCCGACAACTGATCGTGAAAAATTTTAAAAAGAGTATGTCCACGATTATTCGGATTTCTGAGATCCAGAAAATCAGTTTGGTCCCCAATAACATTCGCATCGCCCAACAAAAAGGAGAGGTTTAACCCTCTCTTTTTTTGTTATACTCGAACAGTTTTACTTGCCCCATCTTTTGAGTAGAGATTGATTAAGCCTTCCTGGCAAGAACGAATCATATCTCCTGGCTTGACTTCTTGTGGGACCGTGATCGTGAGAAGTTCCATCGGATTTGGTGCGCGATCAATCTTCACTCCATCCTTATCATGCAAGTCTTGGATCTGGCATTCAAAATGACGGAAGCCTGGTCCGTAGAATTCCACTTGGTCGCCTTCATTGATGACATTCCGTTGGCGAATCGTCGCAGTCATGGTAGATGGATCAAAGTCAACCACTTCTCCTACAAATTTGTATTGAGGAATCTTACGACGTGCCCCAAACAATTGTTCATTTTCAGTCGGTGTTTGGTAGTAGAATCCAGTTGCTAATTCACGTTGAGCAACCTTCCACAATTCATTGATCAAATCATCCTTGATGGCATAAAAGGCTTCTGGACTTTCCATATAGGCATCACAAGCTGCCTTGTAACAGTTGGCTACTGTTGATACGTAATGGACAGATTTCATCCGGCCTTCAATCTTCAAGCTATCAACCCCATTGTCAATCATGTCTGGAATATTTTCGATCATACACATGTCCACGGCTGACATAGAGTATTCTTCTGGGACTTGTCCTTTGATACTCTTGCGTTCTTGGCCAAATGGCATATCGTAGAGATCGTATTTCCAACGACAAGATTGAGAACAGCCACCACGGTTGGCATCCCGGTCAGACATGTGGTTAGAAAGGGTACAACGTCCGGAATAGGAAATACACATGGCTCCATGAACGAAGGCTTCGATCTCAAGATCGGTACGCTTACGGATCTCTGCCAACTCTTCCATGGATACCTCACGGGCCAAGACGACACGGGTCAAGCCATATTCTTTCCAGAAATGGAAGGTCTCCACATTGGTTGCGGAAGCTTGCGTAGACAAGTGAATATTGAGGCCAGGTGCATAGGTTGCACAGATTTCAATCAAGGCCGGGTCTGAGACGATCACGGCATCAAGGCCCATATCCCGCAATTCACGGAACCATTCACCAGCCCCTTGTTCATTTCCCTCATGGGTCACCATGTTTGAAGCAACGTGCACATCCACTCCACGGGCATGAGCATATTCGATACCTTCACGAAGCTCATCCATGGTGAAGTTTCCCGCACGGCTACGCAAACCATAGGCTTGTCCACCAACGAATACTGCGTCTGCCCCATAATTAACGGCAACTTTTAATTTTTCTAATGTTCCAGCAGGTACCAAAACCTCTGGACGTTTTTTTGTATTTGTCATGTTTTCTCCAATTTACAAGATTGTCGATATGATGAATAGCTTCTTCGTTCCCTGAAAAAGGAAAACTCACAAACGAAGAAGCCCTAGTATTATTTGTTATTTTACACGATCTGGTTCATAATCATAGAAACCAGTATCCAAACCACGATTGGCTGGATGCAATTTGCGGATTTCTTCATCAAACAGATAGGCTTGATCCTGTGTAAATGTTCCTTTTTGAATCAAATCACGGGCCTTGACAAAGTACTCTGTAATCTTGACAAAGTTTTCACCCGGACAGTAGACACCATCGAGTTTCCAATGATCAAAGCCATGTTCTACCAACTCAGACAATTTGGTCATCATATTCAAGTCATTATTTGAGAAGATATGGGTTCCATGTTTGTCTTCGTAGACCGAATAATGAGAATTTGGATCTCCTGGTTCTGCTAAGAACAGATCGCGATCTTTGGTCACAGAGTCCTCTGTCTTGATGAAGTTGTAATAGTTCTGAAGAAGAGGTCGTTTTGAATGGTGAATAATGCTAGCACCGTAAACCAATACTTCTGCTGGAATCTGAAGATTCTCAGCCATTACGAATAATTCGGCAGATGGAATCTCACGAGCCAAAACAGCCTCAGAAGCTCCTGCTTGTTTTCCCCAGAAATTGATCTGGCGGCTAGAAGTGACCATGGTTGATGCATCGTAAATTGTTTTGAATGGATAGCAATCTCGTTTCAAGACATAAAAAACGCCCGCATCTCCGACAGTAATATAATCAGCCTGAATTTCCTTTAGAAAATCTAAGAAAGGCTTGATTGAATCCATCATCGATTGGTGCATGAGTGCATTTACAGCCACTGTCAATTCTTTGCCAGCAGCATGGACTAATTGGGCAATTCGATTTATTTCGTCATAGCTTAAAGTTTGAGGCAATCGTAATCCGTAATCTTTTTCACCGACATAGATTCGGTCAACCCCTGCATCAATCAGGGCTTGCGCTTGCTCAACACTCTCTGCTGTTGCTGTAATCATAATATTTTTCATAGAACCATTATAACAAAAATTCCGATATTCTAGAAAAATTTATTTATTTTGTAAAATTTGTAACATTTTTGTAACATTTATATAGCTGAATTCATGATAGAATAATAGAGTACTGTTAGGAGAGAGAAAATGCCCGTAAGAAATTTAAGACACTATGATGAAGAATTCGATTATATCGAATTAACCAAACAAACCCAAAAAACCCCTATTCAGGACTACGCTCCTGAAGTTGAACCCGCGCCTCAATTAAGTGAATTGCTATATTTTTTAAATATCGCTATTTTCTGTGTGTTGACAGTTGTGTTTAGTTTTATCTTTTTAGCAACGAAAATGAATACCTTCTTTGCGTTTGCCTTAGCTATTGGTTCTAGCTTTGCTAGTATTCAAGGGTTCCGAATTTACTACAATAAACGAAAAAAATAAAAATCAGGTTCGCCTGATTTTTTTATTTTTCTCGAATTTTTTTACAAAAATAACTTCTAACTACCAACTGATCGTTTCACTTCCACAAAAAATGAGGCTCCGAGAGCCTCATTTTGAGAGCGTAGACAAACTGTTCTTCTTTACAAATCTGAAAAATTCTACAAAAATAAAAAAATTTATTCGTTTGAATTATTCAATCATCTACTAAAATTTTCCGCCGTGAGAAAAGTGCCTGAAACATAATTGTTTCAGGCACTCGGGAGTTTTGAAACTTTAGGTTCAAAACTAAGTCATGGAACTTCTTTGAAGTTCGCTGACGTCCGCACTCACCTAAGGAAAGTTTTTTAGATGACTTTGTCCTCAATCTAAAATGAGGCTCCGAGAACCTCATTTTTTTATGCTTCTTTTGTTTCTTCTTCAGCTGCTTCTTCAGGATCTTTTTCATCCAAGTCTAGCACGATGTCTTCTGATTCTGTTTGTTTGCGAATGGATTGAACCAAGTCATTGCCACTTAGATTTTCTTTTTGAAGTTTATCCTTAAATGAGTGATAGACTTCTTGAGATTTTTCAACCACATCTTGCGTTTTTTCTTTGACAGATTCCAAAACGGTTCCTGTCGTAATTTCTCCAGATCCAACTTTTTCTTTGGTTTGTTGGATTACTTCTGCTGCTTGTTTTGAAACCTCCTTAGCAGTTTGTTTCACTGATTCATGTACTTCTTGAGGATCTTCTTGATAATCTTTTACGAAGCGCACCACTTTTTTAGTAACTTTCTTACCTTGCTCTGTTGACAAATAGTAGGCTGCTGAAGCACCTGAAATCACACCAATTAATAAACTAGATAAACGTCCCATCTTTTTCCTCGATTCTATTTAAATAATTTTGAAGCCATCTGAATCGCTTTTAATCCGATAGAGGCTTTTACAGTTTTCCCACCAGCTGATGCAGCTTTAACACTCAATTGACGTGCTTGGTCATTCAAATCTGAGACTGACTCGGAAAGATCTGCTACCGCTGTAAACAAGGGGTCGATCGTTGCCACTTTTTGATTCAAATCATCCGTTAAAACATTGACCTTTGCCAATAGATCATTGGTCTGATGCAAGGTGACATTGACATCTGATGTCAAAACTTGAATGGTTTTTTGCGTCTCATCTACAACTTTTCCAATCTTTGAGAGGAAAAAAATCATATAAATGACAAGCGCTACTAAGGCAAGGCCTAAGAGGCCGTAGGCAATTTCAATAAACATATATTACTCCTTTGCTTCTACATAATAAGGGGCTTTTTTGCGACGTTGGTAGATGATGATGGCGAGTCCAACTAGAATCAGGATCATCGACAACCACTGGGAAACACGTAAGCCCGCAAACATCAGGCTATCTGTCCGCATTCCTTCGATGATCATCCGACCAAAACCATACCAGATAAGGTAAAAGGCTGTGATCTCACCTTGTCGCAAAAATTGTGGCTTCCTCCGAAGAATCAAGATCAAGAGAAAACCTAGAAGATTCCAACTGGATTCATATAAGAACGTTGGCTGACGGTAACTACCATCTATATACATTTGATCTCGAATAAAAGAGGGGAGGTAGTTGAGACTTTTGACAGCAGCTCCATAAGCTTCCTGGTTAAAGAAGTTTCCCCAGCGACCAATACTCTGTGCAATCATGACGCTCGGGGCCGCAATATCTAAAAAGTCGATCGGTTCAATCAAACGTCTACGAGAGAATAGATAGAGGACAAGAGCACCTGTCAAGAGGCCACCATAAATCGCAATTCCTCCGTTCCAGATGGCGAAAATCTCACCAAGATGCTGGCTATAATAGCCCCATTCGAAAATAACGTAATAGATTCTAGCTCCCACAATCGCAAGCGGAAAGGCAATCAAAATGAAATCAATGATATCATCTGGATCAATTTTCTTACGGGGCGCTTCTTTCATGGAAAGATAAACGGCTAGAATCAAGCCAGAGACAATACAAATTGCATACCAACGAATACTGATCGGACCTAATTGAAGGGCTACTGGATTCATTCCTTCACCTCATTTTGACTAATCAACTGGGACAAACGTTCTTCAAAAGTTTTGGTAGCATCATAGCCCATTTCTTTGGCCCGAACATTCATAGCTGCGGCTTCAATCACGACCGAAATGTTCCGACCAGTCTTCACAGGGATGCGTATACGAGGAATGGTCACGCCACCGATTTCCAACTCTTCTGCATTATTACCAAGACGATCATAAACCTGATCCTTAGCATAATTTTCCAAGTAAACGGCGATTTGGACTTGTGAAGAATCCTTGACAGCACTCGCACCGTAAAGACTCATGACATCGATAATCCCGACACCACGGATCTCTAGTAAGTGACGTAGGATTTCAGCTGGCTCTCCCCAAAGGGTCATCTCGTCTCTCGCATAGATATCAACTCGGTCATCTGCTACGAGGCGGTGACCCCGCTTGACAAGTTCCAGACCTGTCTCGCTTTTCCCGATTCCGCTATCTCCTTGGATCAAGACACCCATCCCATAAATATCCATCAAGACACCGTGTACACTCGTACGTTCTGCTAGGCGACTATCCAAATAGCTAGAAAGTTCTCCAGATAAACGACTCGTTGCAACATTGCTCTTCAAAATGGCTAGTTGCTTCTCTTCAGCAGCTCGCAACATTTCTTCTGGAATTTCTAAATTCCTCGCGACAATGATGACAGGTGTCTCTGGCTGGAACATCTTGCGCAGGACCTGATGACGGTTGTGAGAGCTCATCTTCACCAGGTAGGACCATTCTTTCATTCCTACAAGCTGAATCCGCTCAGGTGTGTAATAGTCGAAATAGCCCGTCATTTCAAGACCTGGACGTGAAATGTCCGCAGTCGTAATTTCCTTGCTTAAGAGGCTATCATCCCCATAAACAACCGATAGACGAAGCTTTTCCTGTAGATCGCGAACAGTAACTGCCATATCATTCTCCCTTTTCAAATTCTCTCTCTATTATAGCAGATTTTCTCTTCAGACGAGAGCCTGAAGTGTCATTTGAAAGATCCATTTTCAACTCCTTTTTAAGGCAAGCAAAAAGAGGCGAAGACAAAGGTCTCCAACCTCTAGGAAATGATGGGAACATATGAAAAATGCTCTAGCCTTCACCATGCAAGTAATCTGTAATCATGGATTTGATTCCGGTAGAGACCGCATAGACCACCGCATTTGAAGGGAATGCGATCAATCCGAGCATAAAGACGGCAGGTCCTCCCCCCAACAAGGAGAAAACCAGATACAAAACCGGCAGAAATAAAATCGAAAACCGATAAATTTGTGGCTTTCTAGCCATTTCTGTTGGCAGAAACAAGAGGTAGAAGAGACTATTCCAAATGCCCAGTGGAAAAAGGGCCATTCCGATCAAAACTGTTCCAACTCCTTCTCCAAAAACACGATTTAAAATGAAAAACTGTCCTATAAAACTAAAGAAGATATATAGAATAAAAGCAAGGGAATAGAACTTCTGCTTCACTCGCATCTCCTTTTAGAAAAATGGACTATCATTCTGATCATGGATGGGTTCGGCCTCTTTTCTTCGACGAGGTCGAGGGCCATTGTCAAATATTTCCTGCTCCTCCTCGTCCTTATAAGGTAAGGTCGTATCTAACAGTAAATAGATAATCACACCGATAAAGGCATGAGAAACCGTGAAAAGAATAAACAAGAAGCGTAGGAGAGTTACGCTAAGACCAAATTTATCAGCTAAGCCAGCTAGCACACCTGAAACCAGGCGATGTCGTTTTAATTTGTAAAATGATGATGTCATTTGATTTTCCTCTTTCTAGTTAGACCTATTTTAGCAGAGTCGAACTGGAAAGAGATCCGCCTAAAGACCGATTCTTACTCTTGTCTCATTTCAAGAAATTGCAGGCGGCTGCGACAGCGACCGCAGGCATATTTCTTCAGATCGATTTTTCGCTTTCGTCTATAATCTTGGCCACAATGGGGACATTGATAGAGATAGATCCGCCTGACTCGTCCAGTTCTATCTGGTAGAGGAGGTGTGAAACGAAGACCGTCCACTTGCTTGAGGAGTTGCTTAAAGGCTAGATCTTTATGGCGATATCCTTTACCTTGATCGTAAAGATGGTAATGGCAGAGTTCGTGGCGGACGATTTTGCGAAAGACCTCTAACCCGAAAGCTTGGTATATTTTCGGGTTAAAATCAAGGTGTCGATCCTTGGGAAAGAAACGGCCTCCAGTGGTTTGAAGACGTGAATTCCACTCTGCTCGATGACGGAATTCTCTCCCAAAATCTTCTAGGGATACTTGGCGTACATACTCAGTCAGATTCATTCGGAGCTACCAAACTGAGATTGACTTTTTCGCGTTCCACATCAATCTTCTTCACCCAGACGGTAACCAAATCACCTACTGAGACGACCTGGCTTGGATGCTTGATAAACTGCTTGCTCATATGGGAGATATGAATCAAGCCATCTTCGTGAATGCCAATATCGACAAAGGCTCCAAAGTCAACCACATTGCGCACAACCCCTTCTAATTTTTGGCCAATATGCAAGTCTTTAATATCCAAGACATCCTGACGGAGCACAGGTGCATCAAAGGAATCCCGCAAATCGCGACCTGGTTTTAGGAGATCGGCAATGATATCTTTCAGAGTTTCTGGTCCCAGATCCAGCTGAGTAGACATCTCCTCGATGTTCACAGCTTTTAATTTTTCCTGAGCTGATGCATCGAGGTCGGTAATTTCAAGAAGTTGAAAAAGTTTTTCAACTTCCTTGTAACTTTCAGGGTGAACGCCGGTATTATCCAAGATGTTTTTACTTTCAGGAATGCGTAAGAATCCAGCCGCCTGCTCGAAAGCCTTGGCACCGAGACGAGGGACTTTTTTAATTTGCGCTCGTGAAAGAATCATTCCTTCTTCTTCCCGGTATTTCACAATATTTTCAGAGATGGTCTTATTGAGTCCTGCTACATGCGCTAAGAGAGAGGGACTAGCCGTATTGATATTGACCCCAACTTGGTTGACCACGGTATCTACCACGAAATCCAAGCTTTCTGTCAGTTTTTTCTGATTGACATCGTGTTGGTATTGACCGACACCGATAGATTTGGCATCGATTTTCACCAATTCTGCTAGCGGATCTTGCAAGCGGCGGGCAATGGAGATGGCCGAGCGTTTTTCAACGGTTAGCTCTGGAAACTCATGACGGGCCAACTCACTAGCTGAATAGACAGATGCTCCGCTTTCATTGACAATAACATAGCGAACTCCTGGATGGTCATGAAGCACCTCTGCGACAAAGGCCTCACTTTCACGGCTGGCGGTTCCATTTCCAATCGCAATAATTTCTACTCCAAACTCCTTAATCAAGGAAGACAGTTCCTTTTTAGCCTGCTCGATCTGAGCTGGTTTTGCAGGAGCAACTGGATAGATGACCTGGGTGGCAAGCATCTTTCCTGTCTCATCGACAACGGCTAGTTTAGCACCGGTCCGAAAGGCTGGGTCAAATCCAAGGACCACGCGCCCTTTTAATGGAGGAATGAGCAATAGATTCCGTAGATTCTCAGAGAACAATTGAATGGCTCCGTCTTCTGCCACCTCCGTCAACTCTGTCCGAATCCGACGTTCAATCGCAAGAACGATTTTTTTCTTAACCGCTTGTTGAATAACCTCATCGACATAGGCATTTTTCGTTTTAAAACGAGCCTCAAAAATACGAATGATCCGATCCAGTTGGTGCTCGAATCCGACTTTGAGAACGCCCATTTTTTCCCCACGATTGAGAGCTAGAGTCCGGTAGCCTTGCATATTCTTGATCTTCTCAGAAAAATCATAATAGATTTCAAAGGTTCTCTTAGGATCTAAGCTTTCATCCTTCAAGGTTGACGTCATGAGGGAATGCCCATGAATTTCTTGATAGGTGAGGGCCCGTAATTGGGTATCCTCTGAAATAGCCTCTACCAGAATATCCACTGCACCAGCTAATGCTGCGGTTTCAGTTGGGAAGGCCTCGCAGGTAAATTTCCGAGCCTCTGCTTCCAAGTCTGGACTATTTTGCAAAATGAGACGTGCCAAGGGGAAAAGTCCTGCTTCTCGGGCAATCGTCGCCTTGGTCCGCCGTTTTTCCTTATAAGGGAGATAAAGCTCTTCGACATCCGCTAATTTTTCAGCAGCCTCAATAGCCTGCTTGAGCGCCTCTGTCAGTTTGCCTTGTTCCTCAATCTTAGCAAGGACGGTTTCCTTTCGTTCAGCTAGAGCCGTTAAGGATTTGTCCCGGTCAATAATGGCCTTGATCGCTACTTCATCTAAATTTCCCGTCATATCTTTTCGATAGCGGGCAATGAAGGGAATGGTTGAGCCTTCTGCGGTCAGACTCAATACGGTATCGATTTGTTTTAAGCTAACACCCAATTCTTGGGCTATTTTTTCATATTTATCCATAGCTTCTATTATAGCATATTTTGCTGACATCAAGGGGTGAGATCGCCTGTCCTGGTCTCTGTTTCAGGGATTTTTCATAGAATAATTTTGACCCTCTTGATCTTTCCTTTTATGCTCCATTTCCCCCTTGCTCTTTCCTTTTTGTTATAATGAAAGAAAATAAAAAGGAGGCCCAACAATGGCTATTAAATTCTCAAAAACAGATGATCTTGATAAAATGTTTGAAAACTTTGCAAGTTTTCCGGATGTAGAAAAGAAAGTAGAATTTCCTGAAGAAAAAAAGAAGGCAGAAACTGCTACAGCTAAAGAAGCAAAGAAGGTTAAGTAATGACATTCTTTCAACACCTTCCCTCTAGCGTCTTGCAGGCTGGGGCTATTTTTCTCTCGATTATTATCGAGGCCCTACCTTTTGTCCTAATCGGAAGTATCATTTCAGGGATTATTGAGGTCTATATCACC
This sequence comes from Streptococcus taoyuanensis, assembly GCF_029589235.1. Taxonomy (NCBI): domain Bacteria; kingdom Bacillati; phylum Bacillota; class Bacilli; order Lactobacillales; family Streptococcaceae; genus Streptococcus; species Streptococcus taoyuanensis. Next base: position 59,693 of record NZ_JARQVW010000004.1, on the reverse strand, counting down.
CCCGAAAGGGTCTACCGCTTTCTTCCCAAGAATAAATTTGGGCGGATCTTCTTTGGGACCTTTATCGGCTTTATCTTTCCTTCCTGTGAATGTGGAATTGTTCCCATTATCAATCGCTTTCTAGAAAAGAAAGTCCCAAGTTATACTGCTGTTCCCTTTCTGGTGACAGCACCGGTCATCAATCCCATCGTTCTCTTTGCGACCTACTCAGCTTTTGGGAATTCTGTCAAGATGGCCTTCTACCGAGCCCTTGGTTCCCTTTTGGTCGCAACGGTGCTAGGGATCTTTCTTGGTTTTATTCAGACAGATTCGATCCAAAAAGAACATCGTAAGGCTGTACATGAACATGATTTTAGGGACTTGAGCAAAGGTCAAAAGCTCTTCCAAGTCTTGGTGCAGGCGATTGATGAATTCTTTGATACGGGACGTTACCTGGTATTTGGTTGCCTCTTTGCCAGCCTCGTCCAAGTCTACGTCCCAACACGGATCCTCACTTCGATCAGTGCGACACCGGTTATTGCTATTCTCCTTCTCATGGTCTTGTCCTTTCTCCTCTCACTTTGTAGCGAGGCGGACGCCTTTGTTGGATCCTCTCTTCTAACAAGTTTTGGAGTAGCGCCGGTTCTTGCCTTTCTGGTGATTGGGCCTATGCTTGATGTCAAAAATCTCCTCATGATGAAAAATTATCTCAAGACTCGTTTCATCTGGCAATTTATCGGGATTGTGAGTGGAGTTGTGCTCCTTTATGCTTGGTTTGTGGGGGTAGTGCTATGATTCGTTTCTTGATATTAGCTGGCTATTTTGAGCTCACCATGTACCTGCAATTATCTGGTAAGCTCAATCAATACATCAACTTACACTATTCTTACTTGGCTTATATTTCCATGTTCTTGTCCTTTGTTTTAGCTCTTGTGCAGCTAATCATCTGGGTTAAGCAGATGAAGATCCACAGTCATCTCTCTGGCTTCTGGGCAAAAGTGGCGAGTATCTTCTTACTCTGTATTCCTTTGTTTGTCGGGCTATTTTTCCCTACAGTGACACTGGATTCCCAAACAGTCTCTGCCAAAGGCTACCACTTCCCAGTTGCAGCTGGTTCTTCCAAGGAAATCCAGCAGGACGAAGGAACAACTACCCAGTATCTCAAACCAGATACTAGTAGCTATTTTACCAAGTCAGCCTATGAGTCAGAAATGAAGCAGGCGGCAAAGAAATATGTTGATAAAAAAGTGATCCAGGTGACCACTGAGAATTACATGGAAGTCATGGAAGTTATTTATGATTATCCTGACCAATTTGCAGGAAAGACGATCGAGTTGACCGGCTTTGTTTACAATGACCCCAACAACAAGAACAGCCAATTTCTTTTTCGCTTTGGGATCATCCACTGTATCGCAGATTCCGGAGTCTACGGTCTCTTAACGACGGGTGCTCCGCAGCATTTCGAAAACAATACCTGGATCCATGCCAAAGGAACCTTGTCCATTGAATACCACAAGCAACTCAAGCAAAGCTTGCCTGTCCTCCACATTAGCGATTGCCAGACCATTACAAAACCAGCCAATCCTTATGTCTACCGCGTATTCTGATGGAGCTTCCGTTGTAGATCCAAACATCTTATAACTTTTCAAGCTAGAATCTACATTGGTTCTAGCTTTTTTTATGCTTTCCTCTCAAATCCTCTAATCCAAGCGGAAAATATTCGGAACAACGATTCCATCAAAGAAATCTTGTAGATTTTATGGTAAAATATGGTTAATAAAATAGGAAATAGGTACTTAAATGTCTTCAAAAGTTATTGTAACCATTTTCGGGGCTAGTGGAGATTTAGCCAAGCGCAAACTCTACCCATCCCTTTTTAGACTCTATAAATCAGGAAATCTATCTGAACACTTTGCGGTTATCGGAACAGCTCGCAGACCATGGAGCAAGGAATACTTTGAATCAGTCGTGGTAGAATCTATCACAGATCTGGCAGATAGCCCACAACAAGCTCAAGAATTCGCTAGCCATTTCTACTACCAAAGCCACGATGTCAATGATACCGAACATTACATTGCCCTGCGTGAATTGCAAAATAGCTTGGATGAAAAATACCAAACAGAACACAACAAGGTCTTCTTCTTGTCCATGGCTCCTCAATTTTTTGGAACCATTGCCAAACACCTCAAATCAGAAGGCATTGTGGATGGGCAAGGCTTTGAGCGCTTGATCGTTGAAAAACCTTTCGGTACAGACCTAGAAACGGCTAGTCAGCTCAACAAAGAATTGGAAGAAACCTTTGATGAAGAACAAATCTTCCGGATCGACCATTACCTTGGAAAAGAAATGATCCAAAATATCTTTGCCATTCGTTTTGGAAATCTTATTTTTGATAATCTTTGGAACCGAGATTTTATTGACAATATCCAAATCACCTTTGCTGAACGCTTGGGTGTTGAAGAACGCGGTGGCTACTATGATCACTCTGGGGCCCTTCGGGACATGGTGCAAAACCATACCCTTCAGCTTTTGTCATTGCTTGCCATGGATAAACCAGCTACATTTACTAAGGATGCGATTCGGGCAGAGAAGATTAAAGTTTTTGAGCAATTGCACAACCCAACAGAGGACGAACTAAAGAAATTCTTTATCCGTGGTCAATACCATTCAGGTACGATCGAAGGGAAAAAAGATATCTCTTATCGCAGCGAGCCCAATGTTGATCCTGAATCGACAACAGAGACCTACGCTTCTGGTGCGTTCTTTGTCGATAGCGATCGCTTCCGTGGGGTGCCTTTCTTCTTCCGCACTGGAAAACGCTTGACGCAAAAAGGAACCATGGTCAATGTGGTCTTCAAGCAAACCGACTCCATCTTTGGACATGGCTTGCAACCAAATGTCTTGACCATTTATATCCAACCAAACGAAGGTTTCTCATTGAGCATCAACGGAAAAGAGGTCGGAGAAAAATTCAGTATCGCACCGATTTCCTTTGACTATGAAACAGATGCGACTGCAACTGGAGCTTCCCCAGAGCCTTATGAAAAATTAATTTTTGACGTTTTGAACAATGACTCAACCAATTACAGCCACTGGCACGAAGTTCGTGCTTCATGGCAATTGATTGACCGAATCGAAAAACTATGGGCCGAAAATGGAGCACCACTCTATGAATACAAGTCTGGATCCATGGGACCAACTGCATCCGATGATCTCCTTGCAGAATACGGAGCCGAATGGGTTTGGAAACCTGAACCTAAGAATTAAGGAAAGCCACCTTCGGGTGGTTTTTTTGATAGCGCAAGGAAACAAAAAGACAAATTGTTCTTCCAACAATTTGTCTTTTTTATTCGACTTTAAATCAAGCCTTCCAAGAGACCTCTCATGAAGTTTTCTGAATGGAATGGTCCGATGTCATCAATCTTTTCTCCAAATCCAATCAACTTCACCGGGATGTCCAATTCTTCACGGATCGCAAGAACAACCCCACCTCGAGCCGTTCCATCGATCTTGGTTAATACAATCCCTGTCACAGGCGTTATTTTTGAAAATTCTTTAGCTTGCACCAAGGCATTTTGACCGGTTGAAGCATCCAGGGCCAGCAAGGTTTCATGCGGAGCATCAGGTACCACACGCTTGATAATCCGTCCGATTTTTTCAAGCTCCGCCATGAGGTTGTCCTTGTTTTGCAGACGACCCGCTGTATCAATCATCAGAACATCGATATTTTCAGCGATCGCACGCTCCATTCCATCGAAGACGACGCTAGCAGGATCTGATTTTTCAGGACCTGTTACAACTGGAACATCTACACGGCGTCCCCATTCTGCCAGTTGAGCCACTGCTCCTGCACGGAAAGTATCTGCTGCAACCAACATGACTTTCTTGCCTTCTTGTTTGTAGCGGTGGGCTAACTTCCCGATAGAGGTTGTTTTACCAACTCCGTTGACCCCAACAAAGAGCATGACCGTGAGACCATCTTGAAAACGAATGGCTTCATTAAATTGGCCATCCTTTTCATACAAGTCCACCAATTTTTCGATGATCACACGCTTGAGAGCATCTGGTTTTTTGGCATTTTCCAAACGGGCTTCATAGCGCAACTCTTCGGTTAAATTAGAGGCTACTTGAACCCCAACGTCACTCATGATCAAGAGTTCTTCCAATTCTTCAAAGAATTCTTCATCGACTGAACGGAAATTGGCAAAGAAGGCATTGAGACGTGCTCCAAATCCAGTTCGTGTCTTTTTCAAGCTACGATCATATTTTTCCTGAATGGTTTCTTGCTGAGGCTCAATCTCATCTGGAATTGGCTCTTCTGCCTCTTCAACAGTTCTTTCCTCAACGGTTGATGCGGCTTCTCCTTCAGGAAGTCTAGACTCGGCTTCTGCTACTTCTGAAGTTTCCTCCACTTGAGCAATCGCTTCTGATACTTCAGGTTCTGAAACCTCATCCTGAGCGTCTACTAGTTCTGGAGACTCCTCTTCTGTCGTGCTCCCTTCTACTAGCTCAGCGTCAGGTGATGGTGACTCTTCTTCCAGTTTTATAACATCAATCTCATCAGCTTCTTCAACATGTTCAGTTTCTTCCGCTTCAATTTTCACTTCTTCAAGAGGCTCAGTCTCCGTGTCATCAGCTAGTGGTGAAACTTCTTCAGGAATTGCTTCTGTTTGAGCAGGTTCAAAGGCAACTGGAGACTCCTCTACCGGTTCTTGAACTTCAGGAGTCTCTGAAGTTCCTATTTCTTCAACAAGAGGTTCCTCTGCCGGCTCTTCTTGAGCAACGGTTGAAACAGGTTGATGAGTGGCTGCAATTCGCGCTTTGAGCTCTTGGTAGTAAGCCTCCATATCAGCGATTTTTTGCTCTTCCTTGTCATTTTGGGTAGCCGTCGGCTCCTCTTTGACAGTTTCTTCAACCTCCGTACTTTCCGTCACTTCTTCCGAAGACGGAAGCACTTTTTCAGTTTCTTCTTTTTTTCCAAATAAACGATCAAATAATCCCATTTATTCACTCTCCTTTAGCACATAATTTTCAATCGCCCATGCGACAGCATCTTGGTCATTGGTCACAGGGGCCACAAGCGCTGCAACTTCCTTCACTGCTGGAATCGCATTGCCCATGGCAACCCCCAGTCCAGCCCACTGGATCATAGACAGGTCATTGGCTTCATCTCCACAGGCCATGACTTGATCTGCCTTAAGACCCAAAATAGCTGCCAATGCCTCTAAACCTGTTGCCTTGTGAACATTTTTGGGGCACCATTCCAGCAACATTTCCCGAGATTTAAAAATTTCATAGTCTTGAAATAAGTCCGGCCTGATCTGCTTGATCGCTGCATCTAAAAAGTCTTGATCAACGGCTGTCACACACTTGTTGTAGGAAATCTTGGATGGCAGGTCTTTAAAATCTGTCTCAACAAAGTTTAGATAGGGATTGTAATGGGAATAGAGGGACTTCCGTTCCGAATAAATCTCATAAACCGTTCCCTCACTGATCGCATCCAGCGGAAGTCCGAGACGGGCTGTTTCATCATGAATGGTTGCGACATCTTCTGGTGCCAAGACAACTTTCGAGAGGATTTCTCCATTATTTCGCTGCACCAAACCACCGTTGAAGGTAATTGTATACTCTTCTTTGAGGCCTGCTGTTCCCAATTCTTCTAAAAGAAAATCCATGGCTTTCAAGGGGCGACCAGTGGTTAGAACCACCTTGACACCTTGGGCCTGTGCAGCAGCGAGAGCTGCTCTATTGCGAGGGGAGATCTTTTTTTCAGAATTGAGAAGGGTCCCATCTAAATCCAGCGCAATCAAGGAAATCTGACTCATACGATTTCCTCCATGTAGCGCAAGACAGAACCCGTCGCATGGTGGCCGATGACTGTTTCAGCAATCGCTAAGATTTCAGGACGTGCATTTTCTGGCGCTACAGGATGACCCACGACTTGCATCATATGGAGGTCATTTAGGTTATCCCCAAAAGCCATCACCTGATCCATCGAGATCCCTAGTTTATCCGCTAAGGCGGTAATCGCCACTCCTTTATCGACATAATCGAGGACAATATCAATCGATTCAAAACCTGTCGTCATTGCTTTGACGCCTGGGATATTCTCAGTGACCCATTGCTCTCCTTCAAGAACAAGAGCTGCATCAAAGTTGGTGGTCAATTTGAAGATTTCATCTTGAATATCCACTAGGCTTTTCACTTTTTGAATGTTTTCATTGTAGTGCTGACTCAAGGCCAGATAGTCGGGATCTACTGTTTCCAAGACATAGCTCCCTTTTTTCCCAGTCAAAAGCAGTTTATTCGGATCTGCATAAGGGGAAGCTTTCAAAGCCTCAAAAACACCCAAATAAAAGTCTTTGGACATGGTCGCTTCGTAGAGATCTTCTCCATGAAATTCTACCACACTACCATTTTCAGCAATGAAAATCATCTGGTCTTCAAATCCTTTAAAGAGGGATTTGAGAGAAAGCAGGGCACGGCCACTCGCAGCAGCAAAATAGATGCCTTTTTCTTTGCAGCTTGCTAATACCTTGCGTAAAAGGTCTTGATCGTACTGATGTTGGGCATTTAGAAAGGTTCCATCCATATCCGTAGCGATCAATTTAATATCATTATTCTTCATTTTCTAAGTCTTTCAATTTTACTGAGACGATTTTAGAAACCCCAGATTCCTGCATGGTCACACCATAGATGGAATCTGCAGCTGACATGGTTCCCTTCCGGTGCGTCACGACAATAAATTGGCTTTCCTTATCAAAGCGGTTCAGATAATCTCCAAAGCGCTTGACATTGGCCTCATCTAGGGCAGCCTCTACCTCATCTAGAATGACAAATGGAATGGTCTTGACACGAATAATCGAGAACAGGAGAGCCAAGGCAGACAAGGCCTTTTCTCCACCACTCATGAGGTTTAAGGATTGGATTTTTTTACCAGGTGGCTGCACAGAAATCTCAACACCAGCTGTCAGAAGATCTGGCTCTGTCAGAATCAAATCAGCAGAACCCCCACCAAACATTTGACGGAAAGTGACTTTAAAGGATTCACGAATGGCTTCAAAAGTTGATTTAAAGCGTTCCTTGACCTCGTCATTCATGTCGTTGATGGTAGACAGAAGCATATTTTTCGCAGCCAAGACATCCTCACGCTGGCTGGAAAGGAAATCAAAGCGTCCCTTCACCTCATCGTACTGCTCGATCGCATCCACATTGACTGGACCAAGAGCCTTAATATCTTTTTCGATGCTCTTGAGCTGGTTTTCAGCTGCAGCAAGATTTTCAACAGGTTTGGCCTGTTCTTTGGCTTGGTCAAAGCTTTGCATGAATTCATCGGTAATTTGCGTTAAGAGCTTGTTCAAACGATCCGCATGCTTTTCACGTGTCGCTTCAGCCTTGGCTTGTTGACGAATCCACTCTTCGTTTTTCTTGCGCGCTTGTTCCATCTGTTCTGCCACATCTTCGGCCTGGCCTTCCAAATCATCTAGTTCAAAGCGTTTCCGAATGACCCCTTGTTCCAGTTCCGTTTTCTTGGCTTGGGCCTGTGTCAATTGGTTGGCTAGCTGCTCTACATCCACTGTCTGAACTTTGGCCTCGCCTTGTTCAATCAGCAATTGCAACTGATGCTCTTCTACTTCCAACTGGGAGATCGTTTCTTCCAAGCGACGAGCATCTGTTTGCTCATAGCTTTGTTGGCTCAACCATTCCGTCTGTTGAAGTCGCAATTCTGCCAATTGCTCTTGCAAGTTTTGTACTTTTTGTTGCAGGACATCTTTGTCCGACTTCATGGTTTCAATGTCGCGATTCAGATTTTCTTTTTGAAGCTCAATTTTTGCTAATTGCTCAGTAAGGGATTCCAGCTCTTCTTGGAGAGACTGGGTCGCATCTGTTGCCAATTCTGACTTCAAAGCTTCTAAGAGTTCCTGAATTTCTTTCAGTTGCTCTTGGCTTTGTTGGTAGGCCAATTGGGCCCGCTGTTGCTCTAGACGCGCTTGCTCACCTTGGCTTTGAATAGAGGCCAGGTATTCTTGCGCCTGCTTGAGCAGATTGTCCTTGGTCTCGACCTCCTGCTCTGCTTCTCTCAAACGAGCATCCAGAGCTTGCATTTCCTGCTTCAAACTATCCAATTCTGGTTTGACAAAGACCGTATTTTGGGAACGATTGGCACCACCGGCATATGATCCTCCGGTCCGCAATTCAGTCCCATCCAAGGTCACCATCCGAACTTGATAGTTGACTTTACGGGCCGCCTCACGCGCATGCTCCGTCGTATCAAAGATGGCCGTTACGCCAAGCAGGTTTTGGAAAATCTGTTCAAAACGATGCTCATAGGTCACTAAGTCACTCGCAATTCCTAGAAATCCTGCACTGGCTTGAATCAATTCTAGATTCCGAGGGGATAGTTGACGAGCTTTGATCGTCGTGAGCGGAAGGAAAGTTGCCCGTCCCAAGCGATTGCGTTTCAAGAAATCGATCGCTCGCGTTGCAGCCTTTTCATCTTCGACAATGATCTGTTGGCTGCTAGCTCCCAGAGCAATTTCAAGCGCCGTCTGGTAGTCTTTTGAGAAACTCAAATTCTCACTAACAGCCCCACAGATGCCTCCTAACCGTTCTGCTTCTTGCAAAACGCTCTTGACTCCTGCATAGAAGTTACTATGGTTCTTCTGAATAGCTTCCAAGCTATTGATCCGCGCCCGCTTATTCTTGCTCTCATCCATCAAGTCAAACATGGCCGCTTGAGCCTCTTGGTAGGCAGCTTTGGCCTGCTCCACTTTTACCAATTGCTCTTGGTATTCTGCTAATAGGCCTTTGACCGTCGCTTGTGCCTGCTCCAACTCTTCCAATTGTCGGACTTCTTTTTCCTTAGCAGTTTCAAAGTTTGTTTGTGCCTTGGTCAAATCCTCTTGACGATGGCTTGATTCTTGCAAGAGTGCTTGGATCCGGCTCTCAATGGCTGTTCGCTCATTCGATTTTTCAGCCTCTGTCTGCAAGAGCGCGACATACTGCTCGCGTAGATGCTCAATGACTTGTTCCGGATCTTCTTCGTAGTTGGCTAATTCTTTTTCCAACTCTTCTTGTTGCTGACGGTTCTCTGTCAGTCTTTGTTGAAGCACAGCTAGCGTCTCTTGTTTTTGAGCCAGCTCTTGTTTCGCTTCTTCCAGACGGGCTAAAACAGCATCCAGCCGCTCAAGATTTTCCCTGCGACTATGGGCTGCTTGACTCGATTGCAACTTAGCTACTTCGATTTGCTTTTCCAAATCGCTGATCAAACGAGTAACCTCAAGCAAGCTGGCCTGGTCCTCAGCTAAGCTTTCATCCAACTGATGGCGGGCTTTCTTGATACGTACATTATCTTCTTCTAAGACCTGACGACGTTGGTAATAAGAAGCCAACTGTTCTTGAATGGCCTTTTCTTCTTGATCAGCCTTTTCATAAAGGTCCTTTGTCAAATCGACTTGAGCAACTAAAACATCCAGCAAGAGAACCTGCCGTTCTTGGTCTAATTCCAAGAAACGGCGAGCGACAGTCGCTTGCTTTTCAAGAGGTTGGATTTGTCCTTCTAATTCATAGAGGATATCCTCCAGACGGTCCAAATTCTCCTGGGTTTGGTTGAGTTTGGTCTCGGTTTCCTTGCGCCGCGTCTTAAATTTCAAGACACCTGCAGCTTCTTCAAAGATTGCCCGGCGTTCTTCCGGTTTGGAGTTAAAGATCTCCTCTACCCGACCTTGGGAGATAATGGAGAAAGAATCCCGTCCCAATCCCGTATCCATGAACAAATCATGAACATCTCTGAGACGTACTTTCTTGCCGTCGATCTTGTACTCGCTGTCTCCTGAACGATAAATATGCCGTTCGACCCGGATTTCTTTACCAGCCTGCTGGATAAAACCATCCTGGTTATCTAAGACAACTGTGACACAGGCATAATTCAGCGGTTTACGCGATTCTGTCCCTGCAAAGATGACATCGGGCATCTTGCCCCCGCGTAAACTCTTGACGCTAGATTCCCCCAGGGCCCAGCGCAAACTCTCCGTGATATTTGATTTTCCAGATCCATTAGGCCCTACAACGGCAGTGACCCCTTTGTCAAATACGACTTTTGTCTTATCCGCAAAGGATTTAAAGCCTTGGATTTCAATCTCTTTTAGATACATGGCCCATCATTCCTCGTTTCAACTGCATTGCGGGCTGCTTCCTGCTCCGCTAATTTCTTGGAACGACCATGACCATGTCCCATCGTTTGACCGTTCACGAACACTTCTACTTCAAACTCTTTCGCATGAGCTGGACCGGACTCGCTAACCACTTGGTATTGGATCTCCACATCTCCGTGAACCTGTAACAGTTCTTGCAGACGAGTCTTGTAGTCAATGACTTGAGAAAATTGACCCGTTTCAACCTTAGGAATCATGACCTGATAGATGAAGCGTTTGACCGCTTCCACACCTTGATCTAAGAGCAAGGCACCTAAAAAGGCTTCAAATAAATCGCCAAGAATCGTATCGCGGTCCCGACCACCAGATTTTTCTTCGCCCTTGCCTAGTTTGATGTAATGGTCAAATTGGCAATCCCGAGAAAAACCAGCCAGACTTTCTTCACGGACAATCATGGAACGGAATTTGGACAAATCTCCCTCCGGTCTGTTTGGGTGTTCCTTATACAAATATTCGGAAATAACTAATTGAAGAACAGCGTCTCCTAAAAATTCCAAACGTTCGTTATGTGAAATTTTTAAGAGGCGGTGCTCATTGGCATAAGAGGTGTGCGTAAAAGCTGTATCTAATAAACTGCTATCTGAAAAAACGATCTGAAACCGTTCCGATAACAGGGCTTGTAATTTCTCCATGGGAAGCCTACTTTCTAATAAATTCATACTCTTAAGTATACCAAAATTTTAATACGATTACCATTAGATATCCATTAGATACGGTTAGTTGATTCACTATGTTTTAGGTGTGTTTGGATATCGCTCAAATAAGTTGAATACCACGTTTTGTAAATTTACTCCATGAATTTTAACTTTCTTCAACTGGCGCATTTCTATATCTTACCAACTTAACCCCCATTCCTTATAGTAGGTTTTATTTCTTAACCTCCTTATTTTTTACCCCTTTCTGATATAATAGTCACAGAAAGGAGGGCTTTATATGCCTTTTACTGAACTTGAAGTCCAAACTTGGACATTGTATACAACTGTGGTTATTGCTCTAGTGGGGTTCTTTTTTAACATTGTATCCCTTCATCGTACAAAGCGAGCCGAGGAAGATATGGCTAGGCCATATGTAAATGTCTTTGTCGATTTATTTGAAATAAAGGACCGACAAAGAGTTTATGTTATTAAAAATTTCGGAAAGACACCTGCCTACATTACCGACATAACTGTCCATGGGAATCTAGGTATCTATAATCAGCATAATTTTAAATCTCTTGTAGGAAATATGATTGCTCCTGGTCAAAAATTCACTTCTAATATTGAAGATGATTTTAAAGGATCATCGAAAATCACGATTTCATACAGAGATAACAATAGGAAAGTATACCAAGATACTTTTACACTGGATACAAATATAGGTTTGACTATGTCATACACTTTAAATGAATCTAACAAAACAGATGAGATTCCAAGTACTATAAGACAATCTACAATGGCGCTGTTACGTGCGTTTCGCTAATTTTAGTTCCATTGTCATAATGAACTACAGTTCAAACATCTCCACTTGTTTTAATATTGATATGTACTTTTTCATCGTCAAGCGTGTTGGCGATGATTTTATTTTTTGCGTCGATAGCATCATTAATATTATTTGCATAAATTTCATATACAATATCAACATTTGCATTAGCCATGTAATTTTCACCTCCTATCTAAATTCGTCCAAGCTGACCTCTAGTGCATCAGCTAATTTGCACATATTCGTCCAAGACATCTCTTTCAATTTTCCAGCCTTTAAGTTAGAAAAATTCGATTGAGAAATACCTGACTTTTTAGCTAGTCGATACACCGACCAGCCCCTTGATTTTAATTGTTGTTCAATCTTTTCCTACAGCTTAAACACTATATGTTGTGTATTTTCAATATTTCCAACCCTTTTTATTACTATATATTGACAAATGAAAGCTTTTGCATTATAATCTATCTTGACTGAGACCTCTCACCGTTTTAGTCAAAATTCAACAGAAAGAAATAATAATTATGGACCCTAACCAATTACAAGACTTTCTTCCTCTTGTTACAGGATTTTTAGGAGGAGCTACTTCAGCCGGTGTATTCGCTGGCCCAATTCAAACATTGCAAGATTGGTGGTATATCAATTATGGCTACAACGTTTCTAATCAAGCAGCATTATTGCGTGCAAAAAACGAAATTGATGTTGAGAATCTCAAAAATAGCACGCTTCAAGAAGTGGCAGCTATCCCACCAGAGAATATTCAAGAACCACCCCTAAAAATAATAGGTCCTGCTTTGGAAGCATCTAAGTATTATATTGAAGAAGAAGAGCTACGCTCTATGTTCGCAAAAATATTATCTAGTTCATTTGATAATCGAAAAAACTCAGTTATCCACCCCTCTTTTGTTGAGATTATTAAGCAACTAGATGTCACAGATGCACGTATTCTCCAATTCTTAAAAGAGCATGACCACACAGCAGGCTCACCGATTCCTTGCATGAAAGCTGTCATAAAATCCGATATTGGTTCTAAAACTATACTGCCAATCATCTACTTTATAGATGGATCTGAAAGAATTGATGAACTTGCTCCTTCTTTAACGAACTTAGAACGACTAGGGTTGTTAAAGATTGAAGATGATAGATATTCTGCAGATGATTCAAAGTATGATTTCATTAGAAACAACTATTATGTTCAACATGTTCTTCAAAGTTATCCAGAAATTAGTATTGAAAAAATGTGTTTTTCTATCACTCCTCTTGGGGAGAATTTTTTGGAAGTCTGCTTGTAATCGATTCAGCAAATTCTTCTACAATTGATTTTTCAAAATCCATATATTTTTTATATGATAAATTGTAGTACAATCTCATTAAAAGAATAAATATAGGAAGAAATAATTATGGTAGGAAGAGATAAACTGACGCCTCTTGAATAGAAATGCGTTTAAAAATCGCTGATGAGTTAAATAGACTTAAAAAATGGCTAAACTCAGTCGGCAAGATATTGTTAGAGAATCTGGAATATCGCAAAGCACGTTGAGTCAGTATTTTTCTGGAAAGAGATTGCCTTCCAAGACAAATAGTAAGAAATTAGCTGACTTCTTTAACGTTCCTTTCGAGCAGATTGATCCTCGATTAGATACTTCTTCTATTGTTAAAAGCGAAATCGCAGAAAAAATTGATAAAGTTGTATCTCAACTCGACCCAGAACCATACCAGCATAATGTACTAACTTACGCAGAAGGACAACTTGAGGAGCAAAATCAAACCAAGAAGAGACTTGCCGAGGTCCGTGAAGTGTCTGTCCAGTACTTCGCATACAACTACTACGACCAGCCTGTTTTTGCTGGTACTGGGCAATATCTAAATGAGGTACAAATTGATACAATCCAGTTGCCTGTGAAGGTGGACGCTGACTTTGTCTGCCCGATTTACGGAGATTCCATGGAACCAGATTACAAATCTGGGGACTATGTATTTGTAAAACTAACGGTAGAGCTTCCAAGTGGTACGGTTGTGGTATTTGACTACGAGGGAGAAGAGTTCATCAAACAACTGGTAATAGAGAAAGATAAGGCCTATTTGAGAAGTTTTAACAAAAAATACAAAGATATACAAATCAACTCCGATAGCGATTTTAGAATCATAGGTAAAGTCGTGGATGTGTGTAGAGAAGAAAAATAAAAAACCATTGTAAATTAAATGATGGTGGTTGACAAATTATATAGGCTAGTGGGATAGCCAAAAGGAGAATAATATGAAAAAGGTAACATTCGTAGCAATTGTAACACTCACACTATTCTTGACTGGGTGCAGTCAAAATGGACCAGATACAGACAAAAGTCAAGAAGAAACAACTGAGCAAGTAGCTACAGAGCAAAGCTCTGAAAAGTCGAAAAAAGAAAAGGCTTGGGAGTTGGTCGAAAAGGCCAAAGCTAAAAGCAAAGAAGAAAATCAAGGCGAGGAGCAATACAGAAAGGCTACTGGGCACGTTAGCACGGTTAGACCGCTACTGGATCAGTTTGCGAACTCTTATAAACAATGGCTTGAGTCAAGTCAAATGGAAGTTTACTATCGTAGCGATAGGGTCGCAGTATTGCTACCTGTTGGATCGTCCGAACTCACAAATGATCAGTTACATCAAACCGCAGACGGCCTGCTTAAAATCAAAAACGATGTAGAGAAAACGTATAAAATGACTGACGCAAACTTTACCGCACCGCCCGTTTATGTGCATGACAAGGACGAAGTCCAACTTGCGCACGAAGAAAACGGCACGATGATTTACGACAAATAAAATACTTAGCGGGAGCTTATTATAGATTTAGAAAATGCAAGGCTAAAATTACAATGTGAACACTGCAAGAATGACATCATCTTAACATTCCACACGCGCAGATGCCCAAAGTATGGAATGGAATATGATCCAGACGAGGTGAAGCAAATCTTTTATGACTACGAAAGCCATGTAGAGAATAGCAAAGCCACGCAAGTGGGCAATGCTCTCGAAGGTGCTGGGGAAGCTAGGCAAGGGTGCGGAGAAGCTCTCAGCAATTTGGGGTACTTAATCATTATTATCTTACTCTTGATTCCACTACTGAATTTTATTTTTAGTTTAATGTAAAACAAAAAACCGCCCCCCCAAAAACAGGACGGTAGATAGAAAAGATGTTATATATTTAGAACCTAAAACCATATCCGACAGGCTGGGCCACTCAAATATCCAAACGACACTCGATATGTACACACACTTAAACGATAGACAGTGGTCAGATGTTGCAGATTGCTTATTAAAATTTCTTGAAGCGTAGTCAAAAACGTAGTCAACACACCAAAACCCTTGATACACAAGGGTTTTTATTTTTATACCAAAAAAGAAGCACGAACGCACTTCTTTTCCTAGTTCTAGGTCCTGAATTCTCCAATTTTAATCAGGATTTTCTTCTGTTGGATTTTCAGGCTTATTAGGGATCACTTTTAAGAGATAATAGGTGATAAAAATCGTCAAAGCCCCTAGAGCAAGCTTCACCCAAATAATCTGTGCCAGAAAGATCGAAATCCCCATCAGAATGTAGATCTGAAGAAGGATCCATTTCTTCCGTTCTTTGGCAATCGATTTGGTCTCTCGGTAATCCGCTACATAGGTTTGATAAAGCTTGGTTTGGTAGAGCCACTCTTCAAAGCGTTTGGAACTTTTAGCAAAGCAGGCCATCGATAGCAGTAAAAAGGGAGTCGTCGGTAAAATCGGTAATGGAATCCCAATAATTCCTAATCCCAAAGACATAAAACCAATCGTAAGATAAACAAGGCGCATTTACTTCTCCTTTGTATGATTCCTTTTTGTTATCATTCCGCAAACATCATATCGGATAGTTGAAGCTTCATCTTAGATGGATCTGACATTCCATCCACAATCCTCTGTTGTTCCTCATTCAATGGCAACAATATCAAAGTTGCTGAATGAGATGGTAATTCGCCGCTATCCTTGATGAAATAACTTACCTTTTGATTATCAAAAATAGTCTTTCCATCATAAGACCAAGAAATTGAAAAATTCAAATCTTTCTTGATATCCACATCTGTCTTATTGACCAACATGAGCGCTGCTCTTCCTTCAGATACAGCCCCAGTATAGTAGACTACCATATGACCTTCACTACCAACTTCAGGATGTTCCTTAACCAATTTTCTTCCTAGCTCGATGAGATCAGACGTCTTTCCTTCATATTGAGGGGCCACCACAAATTTCAAACCTTTTTCTTCTTTATCTTTAGAAGACTCTGATACTTTTGTTTCCTTCGTCGTTTGATTGGAAGTCGACTCTTTCGTATCTTGCATAGACTGACTACAAGCAGTTAAAGCAACCAAACTAGCTAGTAATAACATCATTTTTTTCATTTATTATCTCTCCTCTACTCTCGTGACTCTCACTCAGAATTCGTTCTTTCCTATCATACACGAATTTTGGGTAAAGAGCAAATTCAGTACTAGATATAGATTTCCTCAAATAGGCATATAAAAAACCACCCGCAGGTGGTTTTCCATCTTATATCTTCGTCAATGGAGTTGCGGTATCTGGTGAGGTGTCTAACACCTCAAAATCATGGCCAACAGCTAGATCTGCTCGAGCCAGTTGATTCTCCATGGTCATATGGGCCAATTCTTTGATATTGTTCTCTTTTGACAAATGCCCCAGATAAATCTTCTTGGTACGATTTCCCAAGGTTCGGATCATGGCATCTGCACCATCTTCGTTAGAAAGGTGGCCTAGGTCTGACAAGATCCGCTGCTTCAAGCGCCAAGCATACGAACCTGCTCGAAGGATCTCTACATCATGGTTGGACTCAATCAGATAGCCATCCGCATCCGCGACGATTCCTGCCAAGCGGTCGCTCACATAGCCCGTATCCGTCAGCATGACGAAGCTCTTGCCATCCTTCATAAAGCGATAGAATTGAGGGGCAGCAGCATCGTGACTGACCCCAAAACTTTCGATATCGATATCGCCAAATGTCTTGGTCTTCCCCATTTCAAAAATGTGCTTTTGAGCATCATCGACCTTGCCTAGATACTTGGTGCCTTCCATAGCCTTCCAAGTTGCTTCATTAGCATATAGATCCATGCCATATTTCCGCGCTAAAACACCCACACCATGAATATGGTCTGAGTGTTCGTGCGTAATCAAAATGGCATCTAAGTCTTCTGGTTTGCGATCAATTTCAGCCAATAGTCCCGTAATCTTTTTCCCTGATAACCCTGCATCAATAAGCAGTTTTTTCTTTGGCGTCTCAAGGTAGAAAGAATTCCCACTAGAACCTGAAGCTAAAATACTATACTTAAATCCCTCTTCTGTCATTGACTCCTTATTCTTCCTCTTCTGTATCCCAGTCGTCTTTAATAGCGTCTTTATCGTACGGCAAGACAATGGTAAAGGTAGATCCCTTGCCATATTCACTCTTGGCCCAAATAAAGCCTTTGTGTTGCTTAACGATCTCCTTAGCAATGGCTAAGCCCAGACCAGTCCCACCTTGGGCCCGGCTACGCGCCTTATCCACTCGGTAAAAGCGATCAAAAATGCGCGGCAAGTCTTTCTTGGGAATCCCCAAGCCCTCATCTGAGATGGAGATAATCAACTGGGCGTCTGTCGTTTTCATCCCTACCTTGATCTTTCCACCATCAGGTGAGTACTTGATGGCATTGTTCAAGATATTGTCGATCACCTGGGTCATTTTATCCGTATCAATTTCCACCCAGATCGGAGTGATCGGGTATTCCCGGATCAGTTCATACTTCTTGGTATCTTCTTGCGATTGACTCTTGATCTTATCAAAGCGGTTCAAAATAAAGGTGATAAAGGCCGTAAAGTTGGTCAACTCGATCTCCAACTGACTAGTTTCATTGTCGATTCGAGAAAGACTCAAAAGATCTGTGACCATGCGCATCATGCGGTTGGTTTCATTGAGTGAAACCTTGACAAAATCTGGTGCTACTGGCTCTGACAAAGCGCCATCGTCTAGGGCTTCCAGATAGGATTTCACACTGGTCAAGGGAGTCCGCAATTCATGGCTCACATTGGAGACAAAGAGGCGACGTTCCCGCTCTTCCTTGTCCTGCTCTGTCGTATCGTGCAAGACAGCTACCAGACCAGAGATAAAACCTGACTCACGACGAATCAAGGCAAAGCGCACACGAAGACTTATGTATTCCCCATTTTCATCCTGGGAATCGATGGTCAACTCTGGTACTTCTGTAATCAAGCTTCGTAGATCATAGTCATCTCCAAGCGAAAGCAAATCCAGAATACTGGTATTGAGCACCTCATCTGGATTGACATTCAATTGCTTGGCGGCCATTTCATTGACCATGATGATCTGACCACGTCTATTGGTCGCAAGCACCCCATCTGTCATGTAAGAAAGGATACTGGTCAAACGCTTGGTTTCTTGTTCCAAGTTTTCATGCGTCAGGCGAATAACCTCAGACAGATCATTGATACTGTTGGTCATATCGGTCAGTTCTGGACTCCCTTGCATGTCGACCACTTCAGAATAGTCCCCTGCAATCAGATCCTTAATTTTGGCGTTTAATTGTCTGAGCTTAATATTGTCCCTACGGTTTTCTAACAAAAGCAAGGCTACCACAATGATAAACCCAACCGTAATTAGAACAAAGACAAAGTTCGACGACATTACAAATTGTTTTAGTTGATCAATCATTGTTTCTCATATAATATCCAACACCACGACGGGTCAAGATATATTCTGGACGTCCCGGTGTGTCCTCGATTTTTTCACGCAACCGACGAACCGTCACGTCTACTGTCCGAACATCACCAAAGTAATCATAGCCCCACACCGTCTCAAGAAGGTGCTCACGAGTCATCACTTGACCGACATGGGTCGCAAGGTGATAGAGCAATTCAAATTCGCGATGGGTCAAGTCCAATTCTTTGTTGCCTTTTTGAACCAAGAAGGCATCTGGAAGAATGTGAAGATCACCAATGACAATTTCCGTATCGGCCTCATTTTCAAGCTGAGGATCAGCCGCAAACTCAGAACGACGCAACAAGGCTTTCACACGCGCTTGCAATTCCCGATTCGAGAAGGGTTTGGTGACATAGTCATCCGCCCCGATTTCAAGCCCAATGACCTTATCAAATTCCGTATCCTTAGCAGATAGGACAATGATCGGCACATTGCTAGTCTTACGAATCGTCCGCGCCACTTCCAAGCCATCAATCTCTGGCAACATCAAATCTAGAATAATGATATCCGGATTTTCAGCCACAAAGACCTCTAAAGCTTCCCGACCATCAAAGGCTGTCAATACCTCATAGCCTTCTTTTGCCATGTTAAATTTGATAATATCTGAAATTGGTTTTTCATCATCAACTACTAATATTTTTTTCATCTTACATACCCGTTTCTAATGCTACTTTTCCTTATCAATCTCTATCTTCTTATTATATCAAACTTATGAAGAAATGTGGAGTCTCAATTGCTGGACTTTCCAATAAGACAAAGCAAAAAGACTGAGATCGTTACATCTCAATCTTTTTATTTTTTCATTATTTCTCAACACGTGATTTGTTGGCGATATCAGCTAGGATTCCTGCTACATACTCATCATGTTTAAACATTAAAACGGTATCTACTTTCAGAGGAGATATCGTTTTTCTTCTTCGGATAAGGATACAAAAATTTCTGCCTTCACTATCTTTTAAATTAATTGATTTCTTCAGAGAAAGACTGTAAAATTTTTGATATAATGTCAAGGATGGACTGATGGATAGTTAAAAGATAATGTTCAAAAAAATCATAGGTAAGAATTAAAAACATGTCAGTTTGGACAGAAGGCTCTCTACCATCATCCATGCAGAAACAAGATTATATGAAATAAAAGGAGTAACCAATGTCCGGAAACTATTCAACACGTGAATTCCGCGAGAAACTATATGATGACCTTCATGTTCGATTAAGAGATACAGTGATTTTGATGTGTGCGATTTTTATTGCCTCTATAGGTCTAAATATGAATTCAACAGCTGTCATTATTGGAGCCATGCTGATTTCCCCTCTTATGACACCGATTGTTGGACTGGGATTCGGTTTAGCTATTTTTGATACGCGTTTAATCAAGCAATCTCTAGAGGTTTTATTTACTCAAGTATTGGTCAGTTTGCTTGTCTCGACTCTGTATTTCTGGATTACTCCCTTATCTTATGCAAGTAGCGAGTTGATTGCACGAACCTCTCCAACCATTTGGGATGTTCTCATTGCTATTGCTGGTGGGATAGCAGGTGTAATTGGTTCAAGGAAAAAAGAAGCAAACAATATCGTGCCTGGCGTAGCCATTGCAACAGCTTTGATGCCACCTATCTGTACTGCAGGCTATGGTTTAGCTAATGGAAATGTGCGATTTTTATTCGGGGCTCTCTATCTTTTCTTGATTAACTGTGTCTTTATCATGCTAACCAATATTGTTGGAACAAGAATTTTAATGAGAAAATCTCCCTTAAGTTCATTTAAAGAGCTAAACATTAAAATGAAAATTGGCTTGATATCCTTGATTGTATTATTGGTTCTTCCAGCCAGCTATTCAGCAGTCACTCTGACGATGGATCAAGCACGAAAAGAAGGGATTAAACAGTTTGTAGGCAAAGAGTTCTCTAATCATACGATCATTAATCAAGTCTACAAGTCAAGTAGCAATGAATTAGTCTTGACAGTTGTTGGAGATCCGATTTCAGAAGAAGAATTAGAAACAATTCGCCAAAAGCAAGCCTCTTACGGTATTCAATCTGTTCAATTGAAAGTCAATCAAGTCCATAATTCGACAAAATTAGATAGTGAGATGACCAAGGAATTTTATGAAACCATTAACAAGTATATCGATCAAAAACTCTCTGAAAAAGATTCTCAAAAAGATCTCGTAAAAGAAAATGAAGCAGACAAGGACTGAGGATAGTGAACTTATCTAACTCGAGGAAGCAAATCTTGGGAGGATATCCTATATCCAAAAGTTAGTGGATAGAAAGGATTGTTGATGAGGATACTATTTGTGGTGGTTTGACAGATCACTACTAGCTCAGCTTAATCAAAATGTAAAAAAGCAACAACTATTTCAGTTGTTGCTTTTTAGGTGGCTGAGATTTTGTTCTAGGTTAAATGGTTTATTTCTCAACACGGGATTTATTTGCAATATCTGCAAGAATCAATTCTACAAATGCATCCACTGACATGGTTTCTGTTTCTTTTTGACCATAACGACGTACGTTTACAGCCTTGTCTTCCATTTCCTTGTCACCAACAATCAATTGGTAAGGAATTTTTTGAGTTTGTGAAGCACGGATCTTGAACTGCATTTTTTCATTGCGTTCATCCACATCTGCACGAACACCACAGTCACGAAGTTTCTTAGCCACTTCCCAAGCATAGTCCACGTGTTTTTCGTTCGATACTGGGATAAGGGTTACTTGGTGAGGAGCAAGCCAGGTTGGGAAAGCTCCCTTGTAGTTTTCAATCAAGATCGCAGTAAAGCGTTCCATCGTTGAGATAACCCCACGGTGGATCATGACTGGACGGTGTTCTTCTCCGTCTGCTCCGATGTAATGAAGATCAAAGCGTTCTGGAAGCAAGAAGTCCAATTGGATAGTTGAAAGAGTTTCTTCTTTACCAAGAGCTGTTTTCACTTGGATATCCAATTTTGGTCCGTAGAAGGCTGCTTCTCCTTCAGCTTCATAGTACTCAACACCCATATCATCAACGGCTGCTTTCAACATGCGTTGCGCATTTTCCCACATTTCATCGTTGTCAAAGTATTTGTGTTTGTCTTCAGGATCACGATAAGACAAGCGGAAACGGTAATCCGTCAAGTTAAAGTCTTCATACACATCGATGATCAATTGAAGGATCTTCTTGAATTCTTCCTCGATTTGTTCTGGAGCCACAAAAGTATGACCATCATTCAGAGACATTTCACGGACACGTTGAAGACCAGTCAAAGCACCTGATTTTTCATAACGGTGCATCATCCCAATTTCAGCGATACGGATTGGCAATTCACGGTAAGAATGCACATGGTGTTTGTAGACTTCAATGTGGTGAGGGCAGTTCATTGGACGAAGAACAAACTCTTCTCCATCCCCCATATCCATTGGTGGGAACATGTCTTCGCGGTAGTGATCCCAGTGACCTGAAGTTTTATAAAGTTCTACAGAAGCAATTGGTGGAGTGTAGACGTGTTGGTAGCCCGCAGCGACTTCCTTGTCTACGATGTAGCGTTCCAACTCACGACGGATGGTCGCACCATTTGGCAACCAGAAGGGAAGCCCTTGACCAACTTCTTGAGAAATCATGAACAAATCAAGCTCTTTCCCAAGTTTACGGTGGTCACGCTCTTTAGCTTCTTCACGCATTTGAAGGTAGTTCTTCAAGTCTTTCTTGTCGAACCAAGCAGTACCGTAGATCCGTTGCATCATCGCATTGTCGCTATTTCCACGCCAGTAAGCACCAGCAACGTTCAGAAGGTGGAAGATTTGGATGCGACCAGTTGATGGGACGTGTGGTCCACGGCAAAGGTCAACGTATTCACCTTGACGGTAGATGGTCAACCCACCTTCGTCTTCTGAATGTTCTTCGATCAATTCTAATTTGTACGGATCATTTTTGAAGATTTCACGCGCTTCATCTTTGGTCACTTCTTCACGAACAGATGGGAAGTTTTCTTTCACGATTTTCTTCATTTCTTCTTCGATACGAGGAAGGTCTTCGTTAGAGATTTGACCAGCTTGGTTGTCTGTATCGTAGTAGAAACCATCTTCAATCGCTGGACCAACACCCAAGTGGATATCTGGGAAGAGGCGACGAGCTGCTTGGGCAAACAAGTGAGCTGCTGAGTGACGCAAGATTGGAAGAGCGTCTTCGTGATCAGGTGTCACGATTTCAATGCTTCCATCTTCGGTGATGGCACGAGTTGTGTCAATCAATTTGCCGTTGAATTTACCAGCAAGAGCTTTTTTAGCCAAAGAATTGCTGATAGATTGGGCAATTTCAAAAGTAGTAACGCCAGATTCGAATTCACGAACAGCGCCATCTGGGAAAGTAATCTTAATCATGATTTTCTCCTTATAAAGTTTTTAGTAGCTAAATGGGTGGGAGGTGTCTTTGAACATTGGAATCGTCACTCCTTTTGATGTCTTCATGAAGAAATCAAAAAAGCGACCTCCTCGAAAGGACGTCGCAACGTGGTTCCACCTTCATTTATGTTCCTCAAAAAAGAGGGACACCTCTGATTGGCTCTAACGTAGCCACCGTTTTATGTTTGCATAAAAGAATCACGAGTAGTCCCAAACCTATCCTCTACGCGATTTCCAGCCCCACGCGCTCTCTATCAGATTTCCTAGATTTGATATGTCTCTGTCAGTTATTATAGCACGATTGAAAAATTTTGCAAGAAAAAGTTTCATTTTCAATCAAAGAAATGCGTGATTTTACGGATTTTCTTCACTTGTTTGACCGAAGCCTTCATCATCTTCACAGATCCATTGACCGGAAGAGCAATCACCTTGGTCGGGATTTTCACAATGGTCTTAGACATCCGCTTAACCCGACTTTGCTCAGGATTCAAATCATTTGAAAAGTCTTTAGAGATGATTTTATCCAAGTAAAATTCGTAGACCCGACGGCCAAAGGTTGCTGCAGAAATATCATCAATCTTTTCTGCCCACTTGGTCTCATCGATTGGAGGCATCTCCTCAATCGCTTCAAGAATCGCTTGTGCCAGATCACTCTCTTCATAAAAGAGCTTTCCAAACATAGGGTCATCAATCACATGATCGAGATAAGGATTGCCATGAGCGATGATCGGGGTACCACTCGCAATACTCTCTAAATAAGTCAACCCTTGCGTCTCACTCGTTGAAGCTGAAATAAAGAAGTCAGCCGCCTTATAGTAAAGAGCTGTCTCATTTGGTGGGATCATCCCTGTAAAGACAACCGCATCTGAAATCCCCAGTTTCGCCGCTTGTTTTTTCAAATCATCCAAATAAGGACCATCTCCAGCCACGATCAACTTAACTTTTGGATTGACCTTGAGGACATCAGGAAGAGCCGCAATAACAGCCTGAATATTCTTTTCATAAGAAACCCGCGACAGACTCAGTAAAAGCGTTTCATCTTCTGCGACTTCATATTTTTCACGAAGGGCTGCTGTCTCTGTCG
Source organism: Streptococcus taoyuanensis (assembly GCF_029589235.1). Taxonomy (NCBI): domain Bacteria; kingdom Bacillati; phylum Bacillota; class Bacilli; order Lactobacillales; family Streptococcaceae; genus Streptococcus; species Streptococcus taoyuanensis. The sequence continues at coordinate 35,824 of NZ_JARQVW010000004.1, read as the reverse complement.
GAGTGATTTCTGGTCGGTCAAACTTGGCCAAATCAATCCCTGTCGGAATAATGCGTTTTTCTGCCTTGACCTTGTACTTTTGGAGCAAGTCATAGACGATCTCACTAGGACAGATCACGCCGTCCAGATCATTCATATAACTTCTCACAATGTATTTGACCATACTTGGGCGAATGACCATGCCTCTTGCAATATAGCGGACATAGTCCTCATACTGGGTATGGTAGGTATGAATGACTGGAATCCGCAACTCGCGTCCAATCCACACTCCCAAAAGGCCCAGTGAAAACTCAGTCTGGGTATGGATAATATCCAGCTGGTATTGCTTGGCAATGGCAAGCGCCTTTGAGAAGCCACGATATGCAACGCGGCGGTCCTTAAAGGCGAAGAAAGGCACACTTGGAATCCGAATGATCTGCCAATCTTCATAGCGGTTGACATCTTTATCCGTTGTCGTAAAGATAAAGACCGTGTGACCCAATTTTTCTAATTCTGTTTTGAGCGTCCGAATACTGGTCGCCACTCCCGAAACTTGCGGGAAATAGGTATCTGTAAATAACCCTACACGCATCTTACATCTCCAAAACTGTTTGATAGGCTTCGACCAATTGATAAGCCACTAAGTCGATCGAACGACTTTCAGCGACCTTGTAGCCCGCCTCCCGCTTGTCTACTTGTCCGTTCAAGACCTTGTTCAAGGAATCCACAAATTCGTCTACATTATGGCACAATTCAGAAGACGTCTCGTCGATCCAGCCATTGTATACTGGAATATCCCGCAAGACCGTGTGCTGATGACTGGCCAAGGCTTCCAAAACAACGATTCCTTCTGTTTCTTCATAAGATGGGAAGAAGAAAGCATCTGAACCCGTCATGGCCCCTTGGAAGACCGCTCCCTTGAAGTAGCCAGGGAATTCCACATTACTTGGATGATCCTTTTCCACGATACGACGAATCTTACGCGGAATGATCCATTTGTTGATAGAACCTAGCCAGATAAAGCGCACATCCGGCATGCGACGAGCCACTTCTACGAAATCTTCAATCCCTTTGCGTTTAAAATAAAGCCCTGCACAGATGACAACCTTTTGGCCTTCTTGGATATTAAAATGCTTGCGAAAGACTTCTTCTTTTTTCGGATCCTTCTTGTATTTTTCCAAATCAATTCCATTGGAAACCGCGATAATCGGTGTGGTCACCCCATAAGACTGAATCAGGTGTTTGGAATACTCAGATGGCGTGATCACATAGTCTGCCTTTTGGTACATGTGAGCCAAATACTTCCCAAACAAGGGCGCAAAAAAGTTAGACCCGATAAAGGAATTTTCAAAATCCTCACGGGTTGAATGGCCATGCATGATGACTTTCTTTCCACGACGCTTTGCTGCATGGAGCAAAAGGAAACTCCGTGGGCCATAGGTATTGATATGCACCACATCATAATCTCCTAAAATATCTGTCGTATACGGAATCCCAGCCAAATCCAGCGCATGCATTTGATGCTGCAAGGCTCGACCAATTCCTGATTTTTGTAATACGGATTTTCCTTCTAAATACAGTAAAACTTTCATACTTTCTATTATACCGAAATAAAGAGTGCCCAGCAAGTCTCTACCTGTTTGCAGTATAAAAAAGAGGCTAGAACAGTTCTGTTCGAAATTTAAAATTCTATTTTATTTATATACGGTATACAAAATCCAATTGCGATTCTGTTTTTCCTCAATTTTTGAAAAACCAATACTTGTTAGTAACTGACTAAATTCATGACTTGTACGATAATCTGTCATATGATAATGTATTTTTTCTTTTTCAGAAGCAATTATCAAAGTAGAATTGCTGGACATGACTCTATAAACTTCTTGAAAACTCTTTTTTATATCCTTCCAAAAAATATGGGTCTGAATAGCAAATATTCTATCAAAATAGTTATTTTGATAAGGCATATTCTCCACATTTCCAATCTTAAGTTGGACACTACCTTTTCTTATGGAATCTGAATGAACACGTTGGGCAGTTCTATATGATTCCTTAGAAATATCAATACCATGAATCTCAAGATTTTTATTTAAAGCAAGAAGGTTCTTGATAGTACTCCCGCCACCGTAACCAATTTCTAAAATTCTATAATTATCTGAAATAGTAGTCTGTTTAATCGCCCAAAGACTAAGTTTTTTAAAATAGAATGACCATATTTTTGTGATGACTCTACCAATAAGACCACTAGGTTTTTGAGACTGCTTAATAAGAAATTCAGTTAACATTAAATATCTTCCCTCAATTATTATAAGTTTGAAATATCATTAATTATATTTCAAACTTAATTGTATTGTAAATATCAGATATCGTCAAGAATTAATGAAATAATCTGAGATAAATTTCAAAGTTGTGCTATAATTGATATCAAATGGAGTGTTCAAATGAATCAATATCAAAAAACAACAGAAAAAAAGAAGCAAGCTATTATTCAGTCTGCTCTTTCTTTATTTAAAGAAAAAGGGTTTAAAGAAACAAGTATACAATCAATTGCAAAAGTCGCAGAAGTTTCTCCTGTGTCAATCTACAATTACTTTGATAAGAAAGATAATTTAGTAGCTTTATGTATTAATGAATTGTTTAAAGACATCATACAAGAAGCTGAAAACATTCTACTCAGTAATATAGATTATAAATCAAAATTAAATCAAGCCTTAGCTTTATGTCAGAAAAAAATAAGCCAACAGATTTCTAACTACTTTCAAGAAAAAACGTTAGAGGATCCTACTTTTACGAAACTTATGACAAAAGCGATAGATGAGAAAAAGCGTGAAATATATCGTGCATATATTGAGCTAGGTAAAAATGAAAATATAATTGCTAAAGATTTGTCAACAGAGGTTATATTAAACGTCATGAGTGCTCTCAATAGCACAGGAAATCATCTATCTCCAAATAAAAACATAGAAGACGAAACAAAACAAATTCATCATATTTTGTTGTATGGTATTTTAACAAACTCTAGAACGATTTAATTGTAACTTACACATCAATATTTGAACCAACACTCATTCAATTTCACTTCATCATTACTTATGATTAATGACACATATAAAAAGAAGCTAGAACAGTTCTGTTCTAGCCTCTCAGACTAGTAGACACGTCTTCCCAAGTCGAGACTCTAGTCTACTAATCCTTATTTTTTGGTCGTTCCACGTTGGTTGATCGTATGAGACAACAGTACTTCGCGTTCTTCCAACTCTTCTTTGTGCATGATCTTGGTCAACATACGCATACTAATCGCACCAAGGTCATACAAGGGTTGGCCAATCGTTGATAGATTTGGACGCGTGTAACGAGTTACTTGTGAATCATCACTAGTAATGATTTCAAAGTCTTCTGGTACTTTGATCCCCTTATCAGACAAGCCGTTCAAGAGACCTGCAGCCAATTCATCCCCTGTTACAAAGGCAGCTGTTGCTTTTGACGCAATGATGCGTTCTGCCAAGTTATAACCTTCATCGTAACGGTACTTGGATTCAAACACAAGTCCTTCGCTGTAGCTCAATTTTTTCGCTTTCAAAGCTTCTTTGTAGCCTGTCAAACGAATTTTTCCATTGATATCATCCACCAATGGGCCACTTACAAAAGCAATTTTCTTGTTGTGTTTTGCCAACTGTGTAACAGCATCCACAGTCGCTTGCTTGTAGTCGATATTGACACTTGGTAATTGGTGTTCAACATCCACTGTACCAGCAAGAACAACTGGCGTACGAGAGCGTGAAAATTCTGAGCGAATCTTTTCTGTCAAATGATAGCCCATGAAAATGATCCCATCCACTTGTTTTGAAAAAAGGTTATTTACCACTGAAACTTCTTTGTCATCGTCTTCATCGCTATTTGCAAGAACAATATTGTACTTGTACATTTCAGCAATGTCATCGATCCCCTTAGCCAATGTAGAGAAATAGCTATTCGTGATGTTTGGAATCACAACACCGACTGTTGTGGTTTTCTTGCTAGCAAGACCACGCGCAACAGCATTTGGACGGTAATCCAAGCGTTCGATCACTTCTAAAACTTTTTTACGTGTATTTTCTTTAACGTTTTTATTTCCATTTACTACACGACTAACGGTTGCCATTGAAACCCCTGCTTCACGGGCGACATCATAAATTGTAACTGTATCGTCTGTATTCATAAGATTTCCTTTCATTGTTGAAAATTTCGTTTTCACTCTCTAATTAATCCTATTTTATCACTTATTGTAAACACTTTCAAGCATTTTGGTAAAATTTTGTAAACTCTTGCTTTTTTGGGGAAAATTTGACAAAATAGATCCATAGAAAGAAGGTAGCATTATGTCTAAATTAGATCAAATCGTCGATTTTCTTGAAACTGAAAAAACAGATGTCGCTGTTGTATCCGATCCTGTCACCATCAATTACCTGACTGGATTTTACAGTGATCCCCACGAACGCCAACTCTTCTTGTTCGTCTATACAGACCACGAACCCCTTCTCTTCGTTCCTGCACTTGAAGTGGAACGGGCGACTGCAGTTGTTGATTTCCAAGTGGTTGGCTATGTAGATTCTGAAAACCCTTGGGAAAAGATTAAAGGGGCTATCGCAAAACCCGATGCCAAAACCGTTGCACTTGAATATGATAACTTGATCCTTACCAAATACAATGGCTTGCGTACTGTCTTTGAAAAAGCGGAATTCACTAACTTGACACCACGGATTAACCGGATGCGCTTGATCAAATCTGCTGATGAGATCCAAAAAATGTTGGTGGCTGGTCAATATGCAGATAAGGCTGTCAATATGGGATTCGACGCCATCTCACTGGATAAAACAGAAACTGATATCGTAGCAGAAATCGACTTTGGTATCAAACGCTTGGGTTATGAAATGAGCTTTGAAACCATGGTTTTGACTGGAAATAATGCAGCTAACCCACACGGAATTCCTGGAAGCAACAAAGTCGAAAATGATGCCCTCTTGCTCTTTGACCTTGGCTGTATGGTGAATGGTTATGCGTCTGATATGACTCGTACTGTTGCTGTTGGAAAACCTGATGATTTCAAAAAAGAAATCTACCACTTGACGTTAGAAGCTCAACAAGCAGCCATTAACATGATCAAACCTGGTGTAACAGCACATGACGTAGACCGAGCTGCTCGAAGCGTCATTGAAAAAGCTGGTTATGGTGAGTACTTCAACCACCGCCTCGGACACGGGATCGGAATGGACGTGCATGAATTCCCTTCTATTATGGAAGGAAATGACATGGTACTTGAAGAAGGCATGTGCTTCTCAGTCGAACCAGGAATCTATATTCCAGGTAAAGTCGGTGTCCGTATCGAAGATTGTGGGTACGTCACAAAAGACGGATTTGGACTCTTCACTGAAACCAGCAAAGACTTACTTTACTTTGACTAATCCTTTAGTCGTTTCAATATATAACAAACATCTTGTTTCGTTAATAACTATAAAAAATGAGGCTGGGACAAAAGTCCTAGCCTCTTAATTATCTTTGGATTGTCGAGCAAGACGCAGTGGTTGAGTGGGCTCTACTACGCTAATTTCATCAGCTTTTACAGCCCTACTCAACTGTGCGGAGGTGGGACGACGAAATCGAATTCTAACGAATTACCGATTTCTGTCCCACTCTCTTTTTTCTTATGAAACCGATTCGAGTTTCATTCTTTTCTGCGTATCTTCTACGACGTCTTTTAAAGTGGTTTGGGACATTTCTTTTTCCATAGCAGTCTGAATGTCCTCAAGCTTCCCATCTAAAACATTGTGGATATTGTGGCCAATTGGGCAGGCTGGATTTGGATTGTCATGAAAACCAAATAATTGACCTGTCGAACCTAAGCATTCTACCGCTTGATAGATATCCAGCAGGCTGATCTCATCGGATGCTTTTGCGAGCTCAGCTCCGCCTGTCCCACGCGCTACATGGATCAATCCTGCTTTCTTCAACTGAGACAAGGTCTTTCGAATAATAACAGGGTTCACGCCGACACTTCCTGCCAAAAAATCACTGGTTACTTTTGTTTTTTCTCCTTGTAGAGCAATCATGATCAAGACATGAGTCCCAATGGTAAAGCGACTCGAAATTTGCATAACTTCACTCCTTTCTACCCGTTTTGAAGGTAGAGTCTATTGAACAACCGTCAAGGGACGACTTTCGTTATTCCTATTATACTCTTTTCAGTTGTAATGTCAACAGTTACACTATTGGAAGAAGTCCTCTAGCCAAGCATCGATTTCTCGATCATGACCTTCTCTCTGCTCAATTTCATGAAGGAGCTCATGATTGTGGGTATGATGAATGCCATTGACCAAACTTTCATAATACACTTGGTAATAAGGAAGATGGAGGTCTTTTGCCAGTTGCAGTTCTTTTTGGACATCATAGTCCACCCGTCTAAAATCTACATCTTTTAACCCCATTTGATCAAATTCAAGAATAGCATACATGGCCCGAAGGTCCTTGCGAAGATTCTTTTCCAGAAAGAAAGGCTGACCGATCGAGCCAGGATTGATAATCAGTTCTCCTCCTGTACCATAGCGGAAAAACTGCTGGTGAATGTGTCCGTAGACTGCAATATCACAAGACGGATTTGTCACCAAGCGGTCAAAATCCTTCTGCTCACCAATGTGGATCAATTCGCGACCCCAATTCTTATCAGGTAAGTGGTGGGTAATGCCGATCTTTAAACCTGCGATTTCTCTATGGACTTGCATGGGCATTTTCTGCATGTCTTCAATTTCCTGGGGCGTGATTTCTTCAAGAATATATTGACACTGGCGCATGAGGTAGCGATGACTGGGTCTGGTCTCATCCAACATCCCCCTCATAGCCCGCCAAAGACTATCTTCCCAGTTTCCAAGGACTTTGACCGTAATCGGTAACTCCTCTAACAGCTCCAAGAGGGCCCGTCTCCCTGTCCCCGGCATCAAACTATCTCCCAAGAGCCAATATTCATCCACCTTGGCTTTTCGACTATCCTCTAGGACAGCTTCCAATGCTGTCGTATTTCCATGAATATCTGAAAGTAAAGCAATTTTAGTCATGATCTTCTCCTTCTCTCCATTATAACAAAGAGAAGAAAAACTTCCACCCAAAGGTGAAAGTTTTATGAACATTCCATGCTACCAGAAATGAAAAATAAGGATAGAGATCTTTATTGGACGATATCAGCCACGGGCTTTGTATCTTATAAACGAACACGCCTCCAACTCTTTGTATCTTAGTCTACTGATTTGAGAGCTTCGAGCATGTCTACTTTTCGGAGATAATGGTCAACATAAATTCCTAACAGGAGCAAGAGAAGGAGCATTCCTCCGACAGGAAAGAGAAAAACGCTAAGTCCCACTTTAGGGTAAAAGAGAATGGCATCTGGTGCAATCATTGCAATGAGGAATTGATGAAGATAATAACCACCCACTAATCCCATGAGGATCCCTATGATAGACAATAAGATGGTTTCGCGGTAAATATAGAGCGTCACTTCCTTATTATGGAATCCTAAGACCTTAATGGTCGATAATTCACGGATCCGCTCTGCCACATTGATATTGGTTAAATTATACAAGATCACGATAGCTAGCAAGATCGATACGACTACTAGAATCATCATAGTGGTGTCCAAAGATTTGGCAACTGAGTTAAAGAGGGAAATCATCGAAGCGTTCTGACGAACCGCCTTCACAGCTGCAAGATTCATCATATCCCGACTAACAGCCTGCACTTGTCGTGTAGAAGGATTTTTCAACTGCAGCAAATAGCTATTTGCTGAAGTCCGCTTTCCGTAGATTTTTTGGTAACTTGCCTGATCCATATAGACAAAATGGCCTACATAATTTTCAGTGATTCCTGCTACCGTAAAAGTATGGCCATCTAAGGTCAGTCGATCACCGACTGTAACCCGGGCTAGTTGTGCTAGTTTACTACTGATGATAACCCCTTTCTTGAGAGACAAGGGCTCTCCTTGCTTGAGAGAACGCAAGCTGACAAAGGGAGAAAAATCTGCACGATTTGTAACCATCATCGTAATGGTCTGCTTGTCGCGTCCACCCTTTAAAGATGCTTCGATGACCTTACTATAGATCGGTCGATAATCTTTGATATCTGATTTTTCCAGACGATTGGTTAGTTCCTTGCTTTCTTGGCTTGATGCATTCGTTTTTTTGGCTACAATCAACTCATATGATAAGATCTCTTGAAATTGGCGTTTGGGAACCCCTCCTACAGAAGATTGAATCCCTAGCCCTGCGAAGAGAAGAGCAACAGAACCTGCCACTCCAAATATGGTCATCAGCATCCGTTGTTTGTAACGAAAGAGATTACGAGCAGTGACCTTGTGGGTGAAACTCAGACGTTTCCAAATAAAATGGAGACACTCCAGGAAAATCTTCGAACCAGATACCGGTGGTTTGGGCAGTAATAAAAGATTGGCTTCTTCTTTTAATTCCTTACGCGAAACCCAGTAAGCCGGAAGCACACTCGCAACGAAAGACAGTCCGAGCGCAATCAGAGTCATATCCCCATAAAAATACTCTCTGCTCTCTCCAATCACCATCCCTTGCGTGATAATGTTGGAAATGATCCCCGATAGGAAATAATGGCCCAGCAAGGTTCCTAGAAGGGTACCGATCGTCCCTGCAAAGAATCCATAGAGGACAAATTTGAGAATGATGTCCCTGGTACGATAGCCCAGCGCCTTAAATATCCCTGCATTGGTTCGCTCTTCATCGACAAAGCGGGTCATCGTGGTAAAGGTCACCATGGCGGCTACTAGATAAAGAACAACCGGAAAAATATTTCCGACAGCGGAAATACTACTACTAGCATTGCTATACATCAAGTAACCTTGTCCACCTGGCATGGTCTTGCGGTCATAGACATGATAAGTTGGAATTTCCAGCTGATCTCGCTCCCTTTGCGCTTTTTTCAGCTCCTCCTCTTTTTTTGCGAGCTCCGTTTCACCTGCAGTCCAGTCCTTCTTTTTCTGATCAATTTGTTCTTGGGCTTGATGGAGCTTTTCTTGACTGGCTACTTGCTCTTTAGCTGGCAGAAATGGAGCTAATTTCTTGAACTGGGCCTCCTGCAAGTCTAATTGTTTTTGAGCCTGATCGATCTGATTTTTAGCTGACTGGAGTGTTTCCTCGGCACGACTGAGTTCTTTCTGGCCTTTTTGAATCTGCCCATCCGCCTCCTGCTTGAGTCTTTGATAGCGGGCCTTTCCATTGTCTTTCAGAAGTTTTTCTAACTCTTCTTGATGAGCTTTGAGCCCTTTTTGGTAGACTTGCGAAAAAGAATCTAAAGACTTCAGATCATCAAACTGGATCCGCGCCATCGCGGGAAGTTTAGTCGTAAAGACCTCTTTTGAAACTAGTGCATAGGCATCTAGATTTCCACTACCACTCATGGCAGTGCCTAAATTCTTTTGAGACCACATCTCAGAGGATTGAACAAAACCAACAATGGTGAATTGCTTTCGCTTTAAACTAGAGCGCGTTCCAGCCTTTTCTTCAAGTGTGAGGGTATCCCCTATCTGATAGCGATCCTCCCAAAAACTTGCTAGGGCCAGTTCCCCTTCTTTTTGGGGCAGGCGCCCCTTGGTCACACGAAAAGAAGAAAGACTTTTTGGGGCAGAAAAGAGTCGAATTGCCTTTCCTGTTCCTTTCACTGTCAAATCCAGCAGGGAACCAAATTCGACACGCGCTCCTTTGACTCCTAAAAGTTCCTCTTGGTCTGCCTGGTCTAATCCCAAGTCCCCCATGACAGCAAGATCTAGCATTTTTTGTTGCTGAATAAACTGGTTAGCCGTTCGGTGCATATTTGGAGTAGTCACCTTTAAGCCAACCAAGGCCAAGCTTCCCAATAACATCAAGGTTAAGATGGAGAGAAAACGTCCTTTTGAATGTGTAAAGGAAGCAAATAGATCCTTCCAATAGACTTTTCGTTTCATGCTACCACCTCTTCTAATATTCTAGCGTAGCAATATCTTGAGGAAGCTCATTGATTTCTACCGACTTGACCTTGGCATCATGCATGCGAATCACACGGTCTGCAATCGGAGCTAGGGCACCATTATGGGTTACGATGATGACCGTCGCTCCCTTTTTTCGAGACATATCCTGTAAAATCCCCAATACTTGCTTACCCGTCTGGTAATCCAAGGCTCCCGTCGGCTCATCACAAAGGAGAATTTTAGGGTTTTTAGCCACTGCCCGAGCGATCGCCACCCGTTGTTGCTCTCCCCCTGACAATTGGGCAGGAAAATTATCAAGACGATTGCCAAGTCCTACTTCTTTTAAAACAGCTTCCGGATCTAGAGCATCAGAAACAATTTCTGAAGCCAACTCAACATTCTCCTTAGCTGTCAAATTAGGGACCAAATTATAAAATTGAAAGACAAAACCAACATCATCTCGTCGATAATTGGTTCGTTGATGGGCATTGAGCTTTGCAATATCCACCCCATCAATCAGAACCTGCCCCTCGTCATTGGTGTCCATCCCTCCTAAGATATTGAGAACCGTTGATTTTCCAGCTCCTGACGCCCCTAAAATAATGACCAGCTCGCCTTTTTCAATCTCAAAGGAAACATCCTGGTTAGCGAAAATCTCTGTCTCTCCACTCGTATAGCGCTTGTAACAATGCTGCATTTCGATGAAGGCCATTTCCTCTCCTCCCTCCTACTTCCTATCTATATTATAGTCCTTTTCTGATAGATTACAAAGAAATCGAGGTAGTAGAAAACAAGGTTATCCTAAATTATCATGAACTATTATAAATTTTATGCTATAATTAGAGACAAATTTGATTTATTCTTAGAAAGAAGGCTCATTGTGAGTTTACAACAGTTTGAAAGGAAATCACTTCAAGAAATCAACCAATCTATTGACGTGCCAAAAGGGATCCCTTTTTGGAAGACTCTCCTGCTCTTTTCAGGGCCAGGAAGTCTAGTAGCTGTCGGCTATATGGATCCGGGAAACTGGATTACTAGTGTCGTTGGAGGGGCCCAATACCGCTACCTCCTCTTATCAGTGGTTCTTCTCTCGTCTTTAATCGCCATGCAGTTGCAACAAATGGCTGGTAAACTAGGGATTGTCCATCGTAAGGATCTGGCCCAAACAACCGCCCATCATTTACCAAAATGGCTTCGCTATACCCTTTGGATTGTGATTGAGCTTGCCTTGATGGCGACAGATTTAGCGGAAGTCATCGGATCAGGGATTGCCCTCCACCTTCTTTTTGGCTGGCCCTTGCTCTTTTCTATCCTGATCACCATCTTTGATGTCTTCCTATTACTGGGGCTCATGCATCTAGGATTTCGAAAGATCGAGGCCATCGTATCAACCTTGATCCTCACGATCCTTGCAATTTTTGGCTATCTGGTTTTCCTATCGAAACCTGATATCGGAGGAATCTTCGCTGGCTTCCTGCCTCAAAAAGAGGTGCTAGGAATTGGGCTTCCAAAAGGAAATGAAGCCTTAACCTTGGCGCTTGGGATCATCGGTGCAACCGTAATGCCCCACAACCTCTATCTCCACTCTTCCATTTCGCAAACGCGAAAAGTCGATTACAAGGATCCAGCAGATATCAAACGGGCAGTGCGCTTTATGACCTGGGATTCAAATATTGAATTGAGCTTGGCCTTTGTCGTCAACTCCCTCCTCTTGATTCTTGGAGCGGCCCTCTTCTTTGGTCACGGAGATAAGATCGGTGCTTTCTCTAGCATGTACAACGCCCTCAAGGATAACCATATTGCCGGTGCTATCGCTAGTCCCTTCTTATCCACCCTCTTTGCCATCGCTTTGTTAGCCAGTGGTCAAAATTCAACCATTACTGGGACCCTAACCGGTCAAATCGTTATGGAAGGTTTCTTGAGATTCCGCTTACCACAATGGGTCGTTCGTCTCATGACTCGGATCATTGCCCTTCTTCCTGTCATCATCGTTGCGATCTTATTTGGAGATCAGGAACATGTCCTTGATGACCTTCTGGTTTATTCTCAAGTCTTCCTATCAGCGGCTCTTCCATTCTCCATCTTCCCTCTGGTTTATTTCACCTCCAACAAGGAAATCATGGGAGAGCATGTCAATGCGAAGTGGAACACTTTCTTAGGCTATCTCGTTGCGATTGTCTTAACCATCTTAAATTTCAATTTGATCGTGACAACTTTTATCAAATAAAGAGAGAGTGGGACAGAAATCGGTAATTCGTTAGAATTCGATTTCGTCGTCCCACCTCCGCACAGTTGAGTAGGGCTGTAAAAGCTGATGAAATCAGCGTAGTAGAGCCCACTCAACCACTGCGTCTTGCTCGACAATCCAAAAATAATTGAGAGACTAGGACTTTTGTCCCAGCCTCTTTTTATTTATTACACTCCCTTTTCCATCTTGCTCCTCCTTTTCCTAAAAATTTCCTGACCATTTTTTTAGGAGGGAATTATTTTAAATCACTAATTGTTGTGAGATTTTCACAAAATCTTGCCAGTGCCCGTCATTCATAAACTTGTGAAATTTTTGTACACTTTTCGTTATCTGTACAAAAATGAGAATTGTTGTCTAATTTATTCTTTTGGAGTATAATGCTCTTTGTTAGTGTCGTAAAATTATTTAACATATAAATTATTTTAACGTCAAATAAATAGAAACAGATTGATACAACTACAGAAAGGAACATATGGTACGCCAAAGACAAACAACAACCAAGTCAGACTTACGAAATGCGCTCTCAAAACTCCTCTTGCAACAACCTTTTGAAAGCATCACTATTCGACAATTAACTGAAACCGCTGGGATTAACCGCGGGACCTTCTACTTGCACTATGTCGATAAATACGACATGTTTGAGCAAATGAAAATGGACATGATGCAAGAATTGGATAGCCTCTTCGTTGAAGGAAGCCCTGTAAAGGTGAACTTTCTTAATGTGTTGACTGCTATTAAAGAAAATTATGATTTTATTTATGCATTGTCCCAATCCTGCTGCTCAGACTTCCGTAAACTAATAAGAAGTTTTACCCTCCATGCATTAGACGATACTCCCCATGCTGAAGAACACATCATTTCAGACTTTCAAGTTCCATACAAGTATGGTCTAGAAATTTTCATCGCTACGATTGAATCTGTGATTGTGACCTGGTTAGAATCCGGTGCGAAAGAAGAGCCAATCGAAATCGGGACGATTATTCTCAGCGTCTGCAACTTTGCTAACTGGAACTAAATTCCCCAACCTTTTCCTTCCTTTATGGAGAAGGTTTTTCTTTTTGGCAAATGAACAAAATGTAGATCACCTTGTTCAACTTGTTTGTAGAAAGCAAAAAAGCAGGATGCTAGGATCCTGCTTTTTCTTTATTTTTTCTTTGCCAACATGGTTGCAAATCGAAGTTGAATCCGATGGCCATTCTCATCTCGCCGATGGAGATGGCCTGGATTTTCATTGTACTTGACCAATTCCCAATCCTTGTAATACTCCGCCAATTCTCCTTCTTTGAAGGTGAACGAGAAAGGCATCTGGCAAGGATAATCTTCCGTATCCATGGCACAGACAATGAGATTGTAGCCACCTGGATTGGTATGCTCTTGCATATTGCGGATAATCGCTGGAATCCGATCAGCGTCTAAAAACATGAGGACCACAGTTGATACGATAAAGTCATAGTTTTGGGTAAGAGCTGCAGCATTAATATCATAAAGGCCCACTGGCATCTCTAGATCTTCCTCAGCGACAATACTTTGTAAAATCTCAAGAGCCAGTTCATTTTGATCTACAGCTGTCACGTCAAAGCCATGTTGGGCCAAAAAGAGGGCGTTGCGGCCTTGCCCGCATCCTAGATCCAATGCCTTTCCAGCGGGGACAATTCCCACTGCTTCTAGCACTTCTGAATGGACAGGATTGGTGTTGTATTTTTTGGGGAAATAGTCTTTTGGCTCACAGTAAAATTCTAGGTACCACTCCACATCGTCTGTCGCCGCTTCCACACGATGCCAGGCCTGAGGCTCGGCCATGGGGTTCTCTGCTCCTGCTTCAAAGAGGTGGCTCGCGATTTCTTCCCCCTCTTCAGTCAATTCAATAAATCGTAACTGACCCTTTAAAACTGTAATCTTTCCCCAGGTTCCGACCTTGGTATTGTGCTTTCTTTGAAGAGCTTCTGGCATGGTATCCTTGGTCCAGATAGGCATGCGCTTGTAAGCAATCAATTTTTGTGTCATGCTGCTTCTCCTTTTTCTTTCACTACCCTTATCATACAGAAAAAAGCTCCTTTTTACAAGTTGGAAAAAGAGGCTCCGCTTTCTAGCAGAACCTCCTTGTTAGGATCTCATCATCCTCTTTATTTTTTTGATTTCTTATAAAAGAATCCAGCTAAACTAAATCCACAAACGGCCAATACTCCAAGAAGGACTGAGAAGACCACACTTGAATCTTGGGTCTGGCTAGCCTTTTTAGGGGTATCCCCAAGTGCTTCCTGACAAGTTTCTGGCTTCTTGTCTGAACTGTCTTTTTCAGCAGCAGCCATTAAATTCGCTTTGTTATAGCCATCGTAGACAAAGTCAGCTTCCAAGCCCTTTTCTTCACGAATCTTATCTTCCATTTCCTTTTCAGTAGCCTTGATTTGTTTGAAGATTACATCTGCTCGATCCATGGATTCCTTGGTGACTTCACCTTGAAGAGCTTTGGCTTGGTCATCTGTGAGACCACTATATTTTTGATCCAAAGCAGCTTGTTCCTTGATCCAGCCGGCTTCCATTTTTTTCCATTTATCTTGGATACTGGTGCCAAAGAGGTCTGGATATTTCATGACCATTTGGTCGATGTGCCAAACAGCCCAATACCATGAAGTTGGATCGTACTTAGCAGAGCGGACTTTAAAGGCACCGTAGGTGTCATTGACTAAGCCATAGAATGGGACATATGGGGTATTGCGACTTTGGGCAAGACCCAACCAAACGATTCCACCAAATGGACTTGGTAAGTCTTTCTTGATTTGATAGACATGGGCATCAATGACGTTTTCATTTCCTAGAGCATACTTGTATTTCTTGGTATCAACTTTTTTACCTGGTTCGGCCAAGTCATCTGCTGTAAATTGTTTGAGGTGTTCAAAACGGTTCCGTTGTTCGGCAAAAACATCTTCTAGACTATACTTCTTAGAAGGATCCGTTGGTTTACGAAGCAGATCAAAGTGTTGATCATCATATTTGACATCTGCCTTTGGATCCATCAGGGTAATCCCTGCATAGGTCCGTGAGCGGTTGCGTTCGGTGTATTCGTCCGGACCATAAGAATCCGCAATATGGAATTTGCCATCCTTATCCGTCTTGTAATGATCGGCTTTCTTAGCTACTGCTTCTACATCTTTTGAAGCAATGACATTGTCCTTGTCCTTGAGATCGACATGTCCCAGATAGTAGGTATTGGCAAAAATAGCATAGCGGTCTTGTGGGAATTTAATAGCCACATATTGGTGACCTGAGAGGATTTCCATGTACCAGAGCTCATTTTTATCTGCTACGACAATAATATTCCCTTCAGCAGAACCTTTTTCATCCAGAGTCTTGGCAACGATTTCGATTCCTTCTCGAGCAGTTTTTGCACGAGGCAAGACCAAGTCGATCATGGAAGCTTCTGGTAGGCCATCTTTGACCAAAGGGTCGGCTTTCAAAATCTTGTCATGCGGAGTCGCTGATACCGTCGCTGTCATCGACACGCCCACTTCATTAAAACCATGAGCTCCGAAGTTCCCGTTGCTACCATCACCACGCGCAGCATCATAGGTCGCTGTGTACTTCATTTCATGGCTCAAATGAGGATAGGTAAAGCCATTGGACTCATCTTCGATCTTATCCCCTTCCTTGTAGTCCTTTGCTGGAACTACAACAAAGTTTTGATTGTGGCGCCCGCCATCTGGTGCATAGGGATAGTCCTCTGTACGACCGTAAAGCATAGAGCCATCCGTGGTTAAGTCCTTTCCCACAATGAAGGCGGAACAGGCTTGTGCAACCTGCACAGGGAAGAGAGCGATCAGCATGAGGCCAAACAGTAGTTTGAATAGGATTTTCTTCATAGTCTTTCTCCTTATTGACTACAAAAGAGGCTAGAAAAACTTTCAAGCCTAAGAAAAGCAACTATACCAACACCCTAATTTTAGTATATAATATAAGCAATTGTTTTGCAAGCGATTACAAGCAGAAAGCATAAAAAAGACAGATCTGAAACAAGTTTCAAAACTGTCTTTTTCTTTAACGTGTATTGTATTGTTTCATGACCCGTGCGATGTCCCGGTTTTGTTCCCGACGCTTGATGGATTCACGCTTGTCATAATCATGTTTCCCTTTAGCGAGTCCCAAAAGCAATTTGGCATAGCCGTCCTTGAGATAGACCTTCAAAGGCACCAAGGTCATTCCGGTCCCTTTGGTGTCTTGGTCCAGCTTTTGGATTTGCTTTTTATGAAGAAGGAGCTTGCGACGACGGTCTGGGTCTTGGTTCCAGATATTGCCTTCCTCATAAGGGGCAATGTGGACATTGCTAAGCCAAACTTCGCCATTTTTTACTTGTGCAAAGCCATCTTTCAAGTTAATGCGTGCCGCACGGACACTTTTGATCTCTGTCCCCGTCAGCACCATCCCTGCTTCAATCGTATCCACGATGGTGTAGTCATGTCTCGCCTTTTTATTTTGCGCGACTACCTTTCCTTCGCCCTTTGCCATGTTTGGCTCCTTTCTTTGCTACTTCCTTGTAAAATGGTTTCTTCCCTTTTTTCTTTTTGGATTTAGAGGAAGAATCTTTCCGCTTGTCATCTTTTCTAGCGGTTGATCCCTTAGAAACTTTTTTGTCCTTGCGTCTGCGATCTCTACGATTGCCATCTCGGTCACGTCCTTTAGACTTGAGACCTTTTTCGACGACATCCCATTCACTTGGAATATAAGAGAAATCAATCTCTCCTGTCATCTTGTCGGCTCTTTCTACCTTGATCCGGATTTGCTGACCGACACGGAAGGTCACTCCTGATTTTTCTCCGCGAAGGGTTAGATCCCGTTCATTAAAATGGTAGAATTCAGGGAGATTGGTAATATGGATCAAGCCTTCAACCGTATTTGGCAACTCCACAAAGAGGCCAAATTTCACCACACTGGAAACCACAGCATCGTACTCTTCCCCAACATAGTCTTCCATGTATTCTGCCTTCTTCATAGCCTCTACTTCGCGCTCGGCGTCAATAGCCCGGCGCTCTCGACTAGAGGATTGGCTGGCAATGTCTGGAAGGACTTGTTCAAAGTGTTCTGCCACTTCTTGGGATTTACCGTATTCGCGCACCATTCGATGAACCATCAAGTCCGGATACCGGCGGATGGGACTAGTAAAATGGGTATAATACTCCGCAGCAAGCCCATAGTGGCCATGGTTGTGCTCTGAGTAACGGGCCTGTTGCATCGAGCGCAACAACATCATCGAAAGGACATCTGCATAAGGTTCTCCTTCAACCTTGCGCATAATTTCTTGCAGGGCTTCTTGGCTCATGTCACTAGCCGTTCCGTAGATCTGGATCCCAAAGCTAGAAGCATAATCGATAAACTTCTGTACTTTTTCTGCCTTTGGATCTTCGTGGATCCGGTAGATGAATGGCAGTTTCATTCGTGTAAAGTGCTCCGCCACTGTCTCATTAGCAATCAGCATAAAGGACTCAATCATCCGCTCCGCAATTCCTCTTTGACGGAGGACAATGTCGACCGGTTTTCCTTCTTTATTGACTAGGATTTTAGCCTCATTGGTATCAAAATTGAGGGCTCCTCGGCGAATCCGCATGCTTTCTAGAATACCATGCAGGGTGGCCATTTGATGAATACTTGGGACAATTTTCTTAAACTCTTGAGCCTTTTCTTCGTCGCCTGCTAAGATATCATTGACGTCACTATAGGTCATTCGGAAGGTCGTATTGATCACTGTTTGGGTAATGGTGTGCTTGACGACCTTGCCATGAGGATCAATCTCCATGATGGCAGACTGGGTCAGGCGGTCCACATTTGGATTTAAAGAACAGATCCCATTGGAGAGACGCTCTGGTAACATGGGTACTACTCGGTCGGTCACATAGACAGAGGTCGCCCGATTTAGAGCTTCCTTGTCGAGTGCTGAACCTTCCTGAACGTAATAAGAGACATCTGCAATGTGAACACCCAGCTCAAAGTTACCGTTCTTGAGTAGCTTGATATGGACCGCATCGTCCAAGTCCTTGGCATCTGCTCCGTCGATGGTAAAGGTGATCTCCTCTCGCAGATCCAAGCGTCCCTCTAAATCCTTTGCAGACAGTGCATCTGGAACATTCTCAGCCTCTTTCAGCACTTCTTCTGGAAATTCTGAGACAATGTCCATGGATTCTAACACTTCCAAGACATCGATTCCTGGATCTGTTACATGACCAACCACATCCCGCACAGTCGCCACAAAATAATTGTGCTTGCGGCTCGGGTATTGATCAATTTCGACCTTGAGGATTTCGGTCCCTTCCAATTGGATGGCTGGCTTCTTCACATAGATCAGCTGGCTGATCTTTTGATTTTTCGAACGAATGTAGCCGGCATATTTAGGCTTTTCCTCATCCAGGACAATTTGTCCAACTACCGTTTTAATGCTATGCTCCAAGACATCAATAATCTTAGCTTCTGCTGCCGTTCCCTTGTTTCGGTCTGCCACCTTGGTAATGACGATCTCAACGGTGTCACCATCGATAGCGTGGTTGACATCATTTCGGCCAACAAAGAGGTCCTCTTCTTCGCCTTCTAAACTGACAAAGCCAAAGCCATTCTTATGCGCATGAAAGATCCCCTTGAGGGTAATAGCTGGGGCCTTCTTTTGAGCCAAACGAAGAGAGCTATCATCTTCGAATTTCAACTCATGACGGCGTTCCATCAGAGAGATGGTTTTGACCAAGTCACGGAAATCCTTAGACCCTTCCTTTCCTAGAGCTGCTGCCAGATCATTGATCTGGGCCTTGTCATGCTCTTGTAAATATTCTTTAATACTTGTTTTCATTGATTTATTTGCTGGTTATCCAGCCTCCTTTTTTCTATCCACTTGTGTCTTTGTTTTACAAAATAAAAATAGGCAAAGACATTGTCTGAGCCTATCTTATCTACTAGAAAGTACCATTAAGATCATCGCGATCAATAACCAAAAGAAGATCATAATAGCTGTTAAACGCTGCATCACGGCTTCAAACCCGCGCGCTTTTGAACGTTCAAACAAGTCATTTGAGCTTGCGTCAAAGACGTTGCTCGATTGGTTTTTTGTTGGTTGCATAAAAATTGCGATAATAATCAATACTGATAATACTAGTAAAATAGTTGTTAATGCTCCGCTCATATTCAAAACTCCTTAAAATCTTCACTATTATACCATGAAAATCATTTTGATTCAATATGTAAGGTTACTTTTCTTTCCTTGGGACAATACTTCAAGACCTCGATCTTTTCAGGATGGGTTTTGGTATTTTTACTGGTCAAATAATTCTGACTCCCACAGCTGGTGCAGGTCAATTGAACTTTAATTCGCACGTACGTCTCTCACTTTCAAATACTTTCTAAATAAGAATAAGAGGAACATCAAATCGGTAAAAGCCAAAAGGGCTGTACCGTAAAATACCCAATGATAGCCAAAATGCATGAAAATACTCGACCCCATCATTGGCCCTAATACACCACCTAAGTAATAAAAGAGCTGGTTGTAGCTAAAGATCCGAGAAATCCCTTCAGGAGGGGTTAAACGATTCAATAATGCAGAAACTCCAGGTAGTAGGGCTCCTGTCCCGATCCCAAAGAGGAAGCGTAAAATCCCTAATTGAAGGGGTGATTGCGCTTGGGCACAAAGGATATAGAGACAGCCACTATAGAGAAGGGCGATTAATAAGAGCCGGTGATTCCCGATTCGGTCTCCGAGTTTTCCCATCCAACCTGAAAAGAGCATACTAGAGACTCCCATAGCTGAAACAATCATCCCCGATACAAAGATCAGGTTATCTCTTTGTCCCAAAGCTCGCACATAAAGAGGCAGGATCGGAGAAATAGATTGGGCGATCATTTGAATGGTCATGCTGGTCAAAAAGAGTCCCAAGAGGATATCTTTTTGCTGAATGGACATGAGCAACTCCCAACTGGATTTTTGTTCTTCTTTTGGAAGGGGCTCATAGTCTTCCTCAATGCCCCAGAAGGTTAAGAGGGAAACCAAAAATAAGAAGAAGCCGACCAAGAGAAAGACATTGCGCATGCCTAGATTTTCAGCAATGAGTCCCCCAATCAAAGGCCCCATCAAGGTTCCAGCCACGACACCAGTCGATAAAGTCCCTAGAGCGTAGCCAGATTGGTCCTTTGGAACTTGACTGGCAATCAGGGCTGTACTATTGGGGACAAAGCCTGAAAAGACCCCATTGAGCAAGCGTAGGACCAAGAGCCAAAAGACGGATGGTACAAAGGCAATGCCTCCCATGGTCAGTGTCATGGCAATGGAGGCTCTAAGCATCATGGGTTTTCGACCATAGCGGTCGGCTAAGCTCCCCCAGATGGGAGACATGATCGCAGAGGTCACAGAAGAACTCGCAACGGCTATGCCAGCATAAAGGGGAACAGCCTTGCCCGTAACACCCAACTCTTCCACAAAGAGGGCCATAAAAGGAACGACTAAAGAAAGGCTGGCTCCGATGAAAAAGCAGCCGATCCAGGCAATATATAGATTTTTACGCCAATTGATTTCTCTTGTGATAAGATCATCTTCTTTCTAATTGTTGTAGGGCTGCATCTAATTGGGCATAGAGGGCCGTTAGATCGTCATTATTGTCTAAGACCAGATCTGCATGGGCGCTTTTTTCATCTAGCGGCATTTGAGACGCAATGCGTTCTTGGGCCTGCAGTTCTGATAAGTGGTTGCGTTCCATCAGGCGTTTGAGCTGGGTTTCTTTTGAGACAGCTACCAACCAGACAGATTCAAACCACTCTTCATAGCCTTGCTCGATTAAGAGTGGAATATCCATAAAAAAGAGATCGGATTGTGTAGCTTGTCTATCTCTTACCTCAGCTAGAGCCTCTCGAATAAGTCTGCCTTGGACGCGATTGGACCAGTCTCTTTCACTAGGGTCTGAAAAGATCCGCTGACCCAAAGCGACGCGATCCAGCTCTCCTTCTTTTGTAAGGATCTCTTTACCAAAATGATCCACTAAGACACGGTAGAGGGCTCCCCCTGGAACCTGTAACTCACGGACCACTTGATCAGCATCAATGACAGGATATCCTTTTTCTTTCAAATAGGAGGTGACAGTGGACTTTCCTGAAGCAATCCCTCCTGTTAATCCGATGATTCTTGCCATCTAGTTCTCCTTTTGACAGTGGGGGCAAAAATGGGTTCCGCGTCCCCCCAGCTGGATTTTCTCAATCGGAGTCCCGCAGCGCAAACAAGGCTGGCCTGTTTTCCCATAGACCTGGTGTTCTTCCTGCATGGTGCCATCCTCACCAAAAGCATTGCTGTAGGAGCGAATGGTGGAACCACCCTTTTCAACAGCCTGAGCAAGCACGGCAATCGTTTCTTTGCGAACGGCTTTGGCTTCTCTAGCAGTCAAGCTTTGACTCAAACGAGCTGGATGAACCTTGGCTCGATAAAGGACCTCATCCACATAGATATTGCCCAGACCAGCCACTAATTTTTGGTCTAAAAGAGCTGATTTAATGGGTTTCTTTGATTTTTTAAGAGCTGCTTGAAAGGCTGGTTCTTTAAAATCCACTTCCGTCGGCTCTGGACCAATTTTTTTCGCCAAAAAATAGCTGTCGACAAGCTCAGGTGTGAGGACTTCCATGGTCCCAAACTTGCGGACATCTTCATAGACCAGAGTGCTACCATCTGTAAAATGAAAGAAGACATGGGCATGCTTGCGAAGAGGAACCTCGTCTGGATAAAAGAAATACTTACCTTCCATTCGCAAATGCGAGATGAGTACCAGATCCGTCAGATAAAACAAGAGATATTTCCCACGGCGTCCTAGGACCCGAATTTCTTGACCTGGGAGATCTTGACGAAAAGCATCCAGATCCGTCTGAATCATCTTTGGATACTTTACTTCCACGGACTGGATGGTTTTTCCAAGAATTAATTTCTCAAGACCGCGTCGAACCGTCTCTACTTCTGGTAATTCAGGCATAGAACTCCTTTCAAAAACAAGAAGCAGGCCTTCTGCCCACCTCTTCTTAATATTCTTTTTCGTTGTATCCGAAATCGGCAAGATCCAATTTCTTATCCCGCCAATTTTTCTTGACCTTCACCCAGGTTTCTAAGAAGACCTTGTCCCCTAGCATGAGTTCGATATCCTTACGCGCAAGGGTTCCGATCTTCTTAAGCATAGCCCCGCCTTTTCCGATGACAATGCCTTTTTGGCTATCGCGCTCGACCATGATGGTTGCACGGATATGGACCTTATCGGTCTCTTCATCCCGCTTCATAGAATCCACTACTACTGCCACAGAGTGGGGAATTTCTTCCCGCGTTAAATGCAAAACCTTTTCACGGATCATTTCAGAGACCAAGAAGCGCTCTGGGTGATCGGTGATTTGATCGGCAGGGAAATATTGGAAACCTTCTTCTAAGTTTTCACTTAAAATATCAATCAAACGCGAAACATTGTTTCCTTGAAGGGCTGAAATCGGCACGATTTCCTTGAAATCCATCTGACTACGGAAGTCATCGATTTGCGCCAAGAGTTGGTCTGGGTGCACCTTGTCGATCTTATTGACCACAAGAATAACCGGCACCTTAGCAGCCTTGAGGCGTTCGATAATCATGTCATCGCCCTTCCCACGCGGTTCATCTGCTGGGACCATAAAGAGAACGGTATCGACTTCTCGAAGGGTGCTATAGGCCGACTCCACCATGAAGTCTCCAAGCGCTGTCTTGGGTTTGTGAATCCCTGGGGTATCGATAAAGACGATCTGTTCCTTATCCGTCGTATAAATCCCCATAATCTTATTGCGCGTTGTCTGCGCTTTGTCACTCATGATGGCAATTTTTTGCCCCATGACGTGGTTCAAAAAAGTTGACTTCCCAACATTGGGACGTCCTAAAATGGCTACAAAACCTGATTTAAATGTCATATTATCCTTTCACGAGGGCATACTCCCTCTTATCCAAATACCAAGGCCCAGAATTTGGGCACAAAAATCACCAGTCCTGTTAGTAGGGCAAAACCTGATACGACAAGGACTGCTCCAGCCGCCATGTCTTTGGCATTCTTTGCCAACATGGAGAAATGGTAGTTACTAGCTAAATCCACCACATTTTCAATGGCTGAATTCATAATTTCAAAAGCAATCACCAAGGTGATGCTGAGCAATAAAAAGAGCCATTCTGTCGCAGAAATCCTAAATACCAAACCAGCAAGAATTGCAACAAGGGCTGATAAGGCATGCTTGCGCATATTGCGCTCTTCTTTGATCGCCGTGAAAATTCCTGTTATCGCAAACTCCAGGCTTGAAGTGAAGTCCCGATTTTTCCATTTTCTCTTATTGTCTTGTGAGTCCATAGGCTGTCAAAATCTCTTCCTGTAAGCCAAACATTTCCTTTTCTTCTTCCGGCGTATAGTGATCATAGCCATTGATGTGAAGAAAACCATGCACTGCTAAAAATCCCATTTCGCGCTCAAAGCTGTGGCCATATTCTTCGGCTTGCTCACGCGCCTTGTCAATTGAAATAAAGAGCTCCCCAATATAGGTATCGAATTCAGCCATCATCTCTGCCAATTCTGGATTTTCTGCAAGGTCTTCCTCGTCAAAAGAAATCTCCATCTCTGGCTTGTATTCTAAACTGATGACATCCGTCGGGCGATCCGTATCACGGTATTCAAGATTTAGTTCATGACTGCGTTCATTGGTTACAAAAGTCACAGCCATTTCCTTGTCTTCTTTCCCAATTTTTTGAGCAGCAAATTCTAAAATTTCTTGCGTTTGTTTTAAGATTTCGTCAGAGACTTGACCAGTCTCATCTACCATTTCAATATACATCTGGATCACCTCACTATTATCACCTCATTATAGCATAAAACCAGCCTATATACTAGATACAGGCTGGTTTTCAATCTTTTTCTTTGCAGGACAATCTTACACCACTGTTTGCTGGATGGCATTCATCTGGGCATAGATCCCGCCTTGTGCGACTAGTTCCTCGTGTCTACCACGCTCCACAATGCGTCCTTCAGATAAGACTAAGATCTGATCCGCATCTTGGATAGTGGACAAGCGATGGGCAATGATAAAGGTGGTCCGTCCCTTTTGCAGGACTGCCATAGCCTTCTGGATGATTTCTTCTGTTTCCGTATCGATGTGAGAGGTTGCCTCATCCAAAATCAGAATTTGCGGATTCATATAGAGCGTCCGCGCAAAGGAAATCAATTGGCGTTCGCCACTTGAAAAGGCGGATCCTTTTTCTACGACTGGATGGTCGATTCCCTTTTCAAGGCGCTCTACAAAGGGCCAAGCCCCGACTTTTTTCAAGGCTTCTTGGACTGCCTCCCGATCAATGTGATCCTGACTCATGGCCACATTACTAGCAATGGTCCCTGTAAATAGATAAGGATCCTGCAGAACAATCCCCATGTGGCTTCGCAGGCTCTCACGAGAAACTTGGCGAATATCTTGACCATCGATCAAAATCGCTCCTTCTTGAGGATCATAAAAACGATAGAGCAGGTTCATAATCGAAGACTTACCCGATCCAGTATGGCCCACCAGAGCGATGGTTTGACCTGGACTAGCCTGAAAGGCAATATTCCGCAGAACTGGCTTGCCTTCTTCATAGGCAAATTGAACGTCGTCAAACACGACTTGAGCTTTTTCTATCTTCAGTTCCGATACACCATCGGCCTCCAAAGGTTGGTCTAAGAAAGCAAGGACGCGGCTCCCCGTTTCTAAGGATCGCCGAATATTTGGGAATTGACGACTAAGATTGGCCATGAGATCAAATAGATTAATCACATAGTTAATATTGATAAATAAGAAACCAGCCGTCACACCGATATTGCCTTGTAGGAAAGAAATCCCAGCGATGGTCAAAATGCCCGCAATCACTAAAAACTTGAGCAATTCCGTCAAGGTCCAAGAAGCGATAGAATCAGCCAGGAGGATTCTATCATTAGCTCCTAACATCTTCTGGGTAGTGGCTTCAAACTCCTCCACCACACCAGGCTCTTGATGATAGAGCTGAATCATACTGGCACCATGCAAGAGTTCATTGACCTGGGTATTGACCTCGCTTCGCGCATCAAAGAAATCCTTCATAGGCTGGTCCGTCATGACCTTGTAGAGATACTGGATCCCATAGAAAATCGGAAAGACCAAACACAAGAGAAGGCCCATCATAGGACTCAGGTAAAAGAGAATCCCTAGGATAAAGAGGAAACGCACCAAGTAGATGACTAAAATCATACAAGAGTTATAAAACTGGGTCCGCAAGGTCTCCGTATCATTGACAATTCTTGTCGCGATCTTCCCAGCCGGCTTATCATCAAAATAAGAAATAGGCAACCCTTGCATGACTTGAAAGGCTTGGTCTCTTAGGTTAGCCGTCACTTGATTGCTTCCGTGTAGCAAGATCCGATTCCCTAGGTAGCTAATTAGCTGTCCGATGCTCAAGACCAAGAGATAGAATCCTCCCATCTGAAGCAAGTCCCCTTGCCCTCCACCGTGGGTCAGCGCAGTCAAAGGCCCATCGATCATCTTTTGGAGAAGAAAGGGAGACAATTCAGAAAAAATGGTGGCTAGTAAGAGGCAAATAAAGCCAGCAAGAAAGACAGTTGGATAAAGCGTGATCCTAGATAATAATCGTTTCAAAACTTTCATCTTATTCTCCTTCCTGTTTTTGTTGCCGTTGGTATTGTTCATAATACCAGCCCTCTTGAGCCAATAAATCACTAGCCCTGCCTTCTTCTACAATCTGCCCTTGATCCAAGACGATGATCCAATCCGCCTGATGAACAGCCGACAAACGATGGGAAACAATGATGGTCGTCTTGTCTTTTCGTTCCTTTTGAATCGTGTCAATAATGGCCTGTTCGGTCTTCGCATCCACCGCCGAAAGGGAATCATCTAACAGCAAGAGCTCAGCATCTCTTAAGAATGCACGCGCCAGAGAGATCCGTTGTTTTTGACCTCCTGACACAGAGACCCCTTTCTCACCGATCAGGGTGTCCATTCCATGAGACATCCGCTCGAGATCATCCGCAAAAGCAGCTTGGGCTACTGCTTCCACCAAGTCTTCTTGGCTGGCTCCTTTTTTACCAAACGCTATATTCTCACGGATAGACTTGGAGAATAAAATATGTTCTTGGGAAACATAGCCAATTTTTTCTTCGATGGAGTGTCGGTTGTAGTCCACGATCGGTTGCTGGTTGACCAAGAATTCTCCCTCACCAACTGGGTACTGCCGCAAGAATTGTCGAACCAAGCTTGTCTTTCCTGCTCCGGTACGACCAACAATTCCAACCGTCTGTCCTCGCTGGATAGTCCAATCAATGCCTGATAGGCTCTTTCGCTCAGCACCAGGATAGCTGAAAGAATAGTCCTTAAACTGCACCAAATCAATCTGCTCTAGGTAGTGAGAACCATCTGGCTCCAGATCATCCGTTTCATCAATCACTTCTTTTAATTTTTTATAGGACATTTGCCCTGTCTGGTAGACCAAGATCAAGTCCGCCATCATCCACATAGGCTCAATTAAAAAGACCAAATACAGCTGTAAAGCCAATAATTTCCCAAGACTCAATTGCCCGCTTGCCAGGGACTGGCCTCCAAATAGCAGGAGCAAGACTGTCGAGAATCCAATAAACAACAGGGCTAAAGGTCCAAAAGAATACTGGATAGAGGCAATTTTATCCCCCGTTTTGGATAGACTGGCCGTTTTTTTCTGAAACTGTTTGACCTGCTGGTCCCGTCTACTATAGGCCCGCATGACCCGAATTCCTTCGATCGACTCCAAGACTTCATCATTCAACTGAGCGACCGCTTCCCGGTTTTGCTCAACATACTCCTCCTGCTTTCTACTCAAAAAATAGGTAGAGACGACGAGGAAGATCATGGGAATAAAGGAAATCAAGGTTAATTGCCAAGAAATGAAAAACATGGTCGGAATAATAAAGGCAAACAAGCCACCGCCAAACAGGAGCACCATCATCCCGTAACCAGCCATATCGGCCATGCCATCCACATCCGTCGTAAAGCGCGTCAAGAGGTCCCCTGAGCGAAATTTCTCAAAAAAGGGACGCCGCATAGCTACTAGCTTACGAAACGCTTGTCCCTGAAGGGTCGCCTTGAAATGGACTGACGACTGAAAGAGTCGCAACTGCCAATAAAAAGCCGTCAGGTAATTGAGGATGGCTGATCCCACCAAGAGGACCATATCCCATACAAAGTTGGATTGCGTCAGCGTCTGCTGACTCAAATGATCCACTAAACGCTGGATAACTTGCGTCGGGATCAATAAGGTGTAATCATAAAGAATCAGGACCATAGCGATCTTCACATATCGCCACTTGCGCTCCCTGATATACTCCCAAATAGCTCTGATCATATATTCTCCTTTTCAAAATGGCACAGAAAAAACCCAAGCAAGGAGCTGAGTACGTGCTCAGTCCACACTTGGGCCTTCTGATGCCTATCACCAATTCAGTTAAGGCAGGTAAAAATGCATACAAAAAACCCAAGACAAACTCCTCCATCTTGGGTTCCATTTATAGTTTACATCGAACTCAACTGAGATTGGAGAAGCTGTGTATTCAATTGTGTCATCAAAACATCTACTTTGTTCATGATGGTTTTCTCCTTTCTCTTTGTTGTTCTAACTTTACCACGGATTTCCTTGCTTGTCAACGTTTTTTTGAAAATTGTTGAAAAAACCGGACTTTTAAAGATGGACTCGCAAAAAAAGAAGCCTAGATCTTCTCTAAGCTTCTCTCTTCTGATATGCTAGTTGCCGGGATTGAACCGGCGACCTCATCCTTACCATGGATGCGCTCTACCGACTGAGCTAAACCAGCAGTACCTATCTACTATATCATGGAGATAGGCCTTTTGTCAATATCCTGACTCATTTTTCTGACAAATATTCTTCCTTAGTGAGGACATAATGAACTCTTGTCACCATTCTCCCTTCTTCATGCAGGTCTAGCATCGCGTAGGGCTCCTCGTGAGAATATTTCATCCCTGATTTGGCCATCACCCGTCCAGAAGCTGGGTTGTCCTGATCATGAACAGCAATTAGCTTGTTCATCCCTAACTGTTCAAAAGCCAAGGCAATGACTGCCTTGGTAGCCTCTGTCGCAAGACCCTGGTTCCAATAGTCTTTATTCAGAACATAGCCGATACTCCCCTTCTTCAGACAAAGATCCAAATCCAGTAAATCAATCGTCCCTATAAATTTTTCATTTTCTTTGAGCTCGATCCCCCATTTTCCAAGTGGGCTCGCTAGGTAAAAGAGGGCAATATTATTACGCGTCTCTTCAAGACTATGATTGGTTGCAAAGGTATAGCGCGTAACTGTCTCATCAGAAGCATACTCAAACATAGCTGGTGCATCATCAAGAGTGACCGGACGCAAGTGCAAACGCTCTGTCTCCACTTCACGATAAGCCGCTAACTTCACATATAAATTTTCCATTTGACACTCCTTCTTTAGGGATTAGTTTAGCAAATAACCTAAAGGAAGGCAAGCTCAAATTTTTCTTGCTTTTTAACCCACTTTTCTATACAATTAAATCAATCAAAACAATCAGATAAGGAGTGAAAAGGTCATTGAGTCAAGAGAGCCATCTCACACCAATGGCCTTTTTACACCTAAATCTGAGCAAGGAGGCAAGAATGCTCATTGGAATTCCTAAAGAAATTAAAAACAACGAAAATCGGGTCGGTTTGACTCCTGCAGGCGTACAAAGCTTGGTCAAGAAAGGACATCAAGTTTTGGTGGAAACAAATGCTGGACTTGGTTCTGGCTTTGCGGATGAAGATTACACGAAGCAAGGGGCAACCATCGTTGCGACTGCTACAGAAGCTTGGGCCGCTGAGATGGTGGTCAAAGTCAAAGAACCCCTCGCTGAAGAATATGGCTTCCTTCGTGAAGACCTCTTGCTCTTCACCTACTTGCACATGGCTGCTGCTCCTGAATTAGCAGATGCCATGGTTGCAGCCAAGACAACTGGTGTAGCCTACGAAACCGTTCGAGACTTAGATGGACAATTACCACTCTTGGTGCCAATGAGTGAGGTTGCTGGACGGATGGCCGTGCAAATCGGTGCTCACTTCCTGACCAAACAAGAAGGTGGATCAGGAGTCCTCCTAGGTGGGGTACCAGGTGTTCCCAAAGGAAAAGTCACCATCATCGGTGGCGGTGTCGTTGGAACCCACGCGGCTCGTATCGCCCTTGGACTTGGTGCCCAAGTGACCATCTTAGATATCAGTGCTAAACGTTTGGCTGTTCTGGAAGATGTCTTTGGTCACCAAATCCAAACCCTTATGTCCAATCCATTTAACATTGAGGCCAGCGTCCGTGATGCCGATGTTGTCATCGGTGCTGTCTTGATTCCTGGTGCTAAAGCTCCTAAATTAGTGACAGACGATATGGTTAAACAGATGCGTCCCGGTTCAGTCATCGTCGATGTGGCCGTTGACCAAGGTGGGGTTATTGAAACAGCAGACCGTGTCACAACGCATACGGAGCCAGTTTACGAAAAACATGGTGTGCTCCACTATGCTGTTGCCAATATCCCAGGGGCTGTCGCTCGTACCTCTACTATCGCCCTTACCAATGTTACCCTTCCTTATGTCGAATCCCTAGCTGACAATGGCTTCCACAAGGCCATCGCCCTCGACGAAGGCCTGCGCCAAGGGGTCACCACTTACCAAGGTCACATCACAAGCCAACCTGTTGCTACTGGTTTAGAGCGCGACTTCACACCAATCGATGAATTGGTTTAAACTATCATAAAAGAATCACCATCGAAAAAAACAAACAACTTATTTTTTTCATATGAACTAATTAAAAATGTTTTGGAAAAAACAAGTTGTTTTGAATTTTTTAAATCATTTTCAGAGACTTTCCGCCGTGAGAAAAGTGCCTGAAACAATTTAGTTTCAGGCACTCGGAATTATTGAGACCTTAGGCTCAATAATTAGTCATGGAACTTCTACGAAGTTCGCTGACGTCCGTTCTCACCTAAGGAAAGGTTAGAAGATGATTTTATCGTCAATTTAAGGCAAAGATCCGATGATCTTTGCCTTTTCTTTTATTCTTCTTCCACATCCGGTTCTTCTTTGAGGACTGGATTCGGAATGGGCTCGTAGGCCCGGATAATCTCTGCTACTACTGGATGACGAACGACATCCTTGGCAGAGAAATGCACAAAGTCAATTTGAGAAATGTTCTTCAATTTCTCCTGGGCATCAATCAAGCCGGATTTAACATTTCGAGGAAGGTCAATCTGGCTGGTATCCCCATTGACAATCATCTTGGAATTAAAACCAAGACGGGTCAAAAACATCTTCATCTGCATGATGGTGGTATTTTGCGCTTCATCGAGGATGACAAAGGCATCGTCCAAGGTCCGCCCCCGCATATAAGCCAAAGGCGCAATCTCGATAATCTCCCGCTCCATCATCCGAGTGGTTTGGTCTTTCCCTAAAATCTGGTAAAGAGCATCATAGACCGGTCGTAGATAAGGGTCCACTTTTTCTTTGAGATCCCCTGGTAGGAAACCAAGGCTCTCTCCAGCTTCTACAGCAGGACGGGTCAAAATGATCCGCTTGACCTGACCACGCTTGAGGGCAGTCACGGCCAAAGTCACTGCTAGGAAGGTTTTCCCAGTCCCCGCTGGTCCAATCCCAAAAGTGACATCATGGTTCTTGACACTATCGACATAGATCTTTTGACCAAGCGTTTTAACCCGAATGGGCTTGCCGTAACTATCCTTAATAATCTCTTCTTCATAGAGAGCGATGAACTTATCCAATTCCCCATTTCTCACCATGGTAATGGCGGTCACCACATCTGGCGTACCAATGGTCATACCACGGTTAACGAGGACCAAAAGAGCCTGGATGACTTGACGAACCTGCTCGCAGTTTTCTTCTTCCCCAATGATTTGGACGATTTCTGTCCGGGCATGAATAGTTACCCCAAATTCTTGCTCCATCAAACGGAGATGGCGTTCGTTAGATCCAAACAAATGAAAGAGATCGTCTGGATGCGTTAATGTAATTTCAACTGAATGTTCTTGCAAATAAAGAACCTCTCTACCTGTGTTTTTCTATTATTATAACAAAGAGGCCGAGAAAAAACCATCCTCGACCTGTCCTTTTCTAGTGGGCTTGGTATTCTTCCCAAATCGCATCAAAATCGCCAAGATTAAAGGAAAAGCTCGCATGCTCTTCTAGAAAGCGACTGACCTCGTCGAAGTCATCTGTATGCTTGGGAAAAGCAGACTCATGAAATGCAAGATCTGCTAGAATGGCTTTAGGAGCATTGCTTTTAGGATTGCGCTCCGTCATCAGCCAAGTATAAAACGATTTTCGCATAAGCCTCCTCTTAGATTAACTCTGTTCCAAACTGGTCTTGCTTGATTTTTTTGGCCTTCATCAAGCCACCCAAAGCCTTTTTGAACTGGCCTTTTGAAATCCCAAAAGTCGCCTTGATCTCTTCTGGAGATGACTTATCATTCAAGGTCATAAAGCCTCCATTGGCTTCCAAATAGGTTAAAATCATTTGTGCATCGTTTTCCAACATCTCAAAGGAGCGTGGCTTCAAAGATAGATTCAAGGTCCGATCCACCTCACGAAAACCGATGACGCGAGCATTTACGACCTCTCCCAAACGAGGTTCTGCATAGCGCTCACTTGGGTGGATAAAGCCCAGCATATTGTTCTCTGGAAGGTAAACAAAGGTTCCAGACAATTTCAAGCGGTAGACAATGGCTGGCCAGTTTTGGTTTTGCATATTGTTGTAGGCTGGACGAGCCAAACGCTGGAAATCTTCCTGGTAGGCTAAGATCCCCCAAATCCGATCTTTCTTATCGACTTCTAAGCGAATATAGAGACGATCGCCCTTTTTAGGCCATAGATCTTTAATCTCCGGTAGGATATCTAATGAGACAACAATCTGCTTATCTGGAAGCCCTGTATCCACGAAGACTCCCAAATCCTTGCGAACTTCCGTGACCGTTCCCCAGCCAAAGCTTTCTTGAGTTGCAGTGACTTCAAGTGTCGTGAGTCGGAGCTTTTGCTTCATATCTGTATAGGCAAAGCCCTTGACACTTTCTCCAACTTGATGCGGGCCTTCAGCCTTGTCAAGCGCGTAGGTCTGGCCATCTTTTTGAACAAAATAGAAGTGATCATTTTCATCAATGACCATTCCCATGATGTAACTTGCTAGATTCGTATTCATGTTTCCTTCTTTCCTCTTGCCTCTTCACAAGAATAATGGAAATAAAACCCAGCCAGCAGTGCCAACTGAGTCTTTCTTTCCTGTAATGGTTGGGATGGATTAA
Source organism: Streptococcus taoyuanensis (assembly GCF_029589235.1). Classification (NCBI taxonomy): domain Bacteria; kingdom Bacillati; phylum Bacillota; class Bacilli; order Lactobacillales; family Streptococcaceae; genus Streptococcus; species Streptococcus taoyuanensis. The sequence goes on along the minus strand of NZ_JARQVW010000004.1, from coordinate 3,267 downwards.
ACTTCCATCAATTCTTTTTCTTTGTGAGCTGTCATTTCATCTACATGCTTAACAGCATCATCCGTAACTTTTTGGATCTCTTTTTCAAGACCTTTCAATTCATCTTCTGTGATTTCTTTTGCTTTTTCTTGTTTCTTCGCTTCATCCATAGCATCACGACGGATGTTACGGATCGCTACTTTAGCATTTTCACCAACTTTTTTCACTTCTTTTGCTAAGTCACGACGAGTTTCTTCTGTCAAAGCTGGGATGACCAAGCGGATAACAGATCCATCGTTGGCTGGAGTGATTCCAAGGTCAGAAGCATTGATGCTGTGCTCGATGTCTTTCAAAGATGATTTATCAAATGGTGTGATCAACAAGACACGCGCTTCTGGAATCGTGATAGATGCCAATTGGTTCAATGGTGTTTCTACTCCGTAGTATTCTACAAAAATACGATCCAAAAGACTTGCATTTGCACGTCCAGCGCGGATGCTACCAAATTCACGTCCCAAACTTTGGTGAGACTGAGTCATTCTTTCTTTTGCTTTTTCTACGATTGGGTTTGCCATAATCTTCCTCTATTTTCTATTATTTTTCTACGTTATTTGATACGGTTGTACCGATATTTTCACCAAAGACAACGCGTTTGATATTGCCTGGTTCATTCATATTAAAGACAACCAAATCAATGTCGTTGTCCATGGAGAGAGTAGAGGCTGTTGAGTCCATGATGCGAAGACCTTTATTGATCACATCGCGGTGAGTCAATTCCTCAAATTTCACAGCTGAAGCATCTTTTTTCGGATCGGCATTGTAAACACCATCGACCCCATTTTTAGCCATGAGAATGGCATCTGCTTCAATCTCAGCTGCACGAAGGGCTGCGGTCGTATCTGTTGAGAAGTAAGGAGAACCGATCCCTGCACCAAAGATCACGATCCGATCTTTTTCAAGGTGACGAAGGGCACGACCACGGATATATGGTTCTGCAACTTGTTGCATAGCAATCGCAGTTTGAACACGGGTATCCACGCCAACTTGTTGAAGCGAATCAGCCATCACAAGGGCGTTCATGACAGTCCCAAGCATCCCTGTGTAGTCTGCTTGGACACGATCCATCCCTGCTTCTGCAGCAGGTTCTCCACGCCAAAGGTTTCCCCCTCCAATCACCAAGGCAATTTCAATTCCAAGTTCGTGAACTTCCTTGATTTCTTGAGCCATATTTTGGACAGTTTTGATATCGATTCCGACACCACGTTCGCCAGCAAGGGCTTCACCAGATAGCTTGATTAAGATACGTTTATACTTAGGTTCTACCATTTTCTCTCTCCTTTTTTGATCTGTATTATTTTACCATAAATTACGTTTTTTATATAGTCATATCCATTAAAATTTTCTTTTTTCCATCCGATTAGTTTTACCAACTGTAGCAAATAAAAATGGCGTACAAAAAAAGCTACCCGAAGGCAGCTTTTCATTTCAATTAAAGTGAGTTAACGTCCACTTTGATACCAGGACCTTGAGTTGTAGTCAAAGTCAAGCTAGTTACGTAAGTACCTTTAGCTGTAGCTGGTTTTGCTTTTTGGATTGTGTCGTTGAAAGCTTTAAAGTTTTCAACCAATTTAGTATCATCGAATGAAACTTTACCGATGATCGCTTGAACGATACCTGCTTTATCAGCACGGTAAGTGATTTTACCACCTTTAGACTCTTCAACTGCTTTCGCAACATCCATTGTTACTGTACCAGTTTTAGGGTTTGGCATCAAGTTACGTGGCCCAAGGACACGTCCAAGACGTCCAACAAGAGCCATCATGTCAGGTGTAGCGATAACTACATCGAAGTCCAACCAACCATCGTTGATTTTCGCAACAAGGTCATCTTCACCTACGAAGTCTGCACCAGCAGCTTTTGCTTCTTCAGCTTTTGCACCACGTGCAAATACAAGTACGCGAGCTGTTTTACCAGTTCCGTTTGGCAATACCATTGCACCACGGATTTGTTGGTCAGCTTTTTTCACGTCGATGTTCAAGTTGTATGCAACTTCTACAGTTGCGTCAAATTTTGCAAAGTTAGTTTCTTTTGCAAGAGCTACAGCTTCTTCTACGCTGTAGACTTTTGTGCTGTCGATTTTTTCAAGAGCAGCACGAAGTTGTTTGCTTTTTTTAGCCATTTTATCTTTCTCCTTGTAATGTGGTCATATCGATTTTCATCTCCCACGTCACTCGTCATTTGATCAAGTGTATTGCGGGCAAATAGGATTGTTACAATTAGTCAGTAACAGTGAATCCCATAGAACGAGCAGTACCTTCGATCATACGCATTGCAGACTCAATGTTTGCAGCGTTCAAATCTGGCATCTTAGTTTCAGCGATTTGTTGTACTTGTGCACGAGTTACAGTTGCAACTTTTGTTTTGTTCGGTGTACCTGAACCTTTTTCAACACCTGCAGCTTTTTTCAAAAGAACAGCAGCTGGTGGTGTTTTTGTAACGAAATCGAATGATTTGTCTTCATAAACAGTGATAACAACTGGGATGATCATACCAGCTTGATCAGCTGTACGAGCGTTAAACTCTTTAGTGAATCCCATGATGTTGATACCTGCTTGACCAAGCGCTGGACCAACCGGTGGAGCTGGAGTAGCTTTACCAGCAGGGATTTGCAATTTTACAAGTTTTTCGACTTTTTTAGCCATTTCTTAAATCCTCCTTTGTGGTTTTGGCGGTAATTACAGATTTTTACCTCCCACAAGTATGCTTTGTGCATACCTTTCTATTATACACGATTTCTCTTTTTTTGCAAGAAAAAATTAAAATATAGTAAACTTTTTTTTCGTTTTATGATAGAATGAAGCTATGTTAATCAAAGTTGCTTCTGTATTATTTATTTTTTTAACGCTGATTCTGAGCGGCATCATTGTTCACCTCTTTAAACTCCAAAAAAGAGGATGGCGATCCACCGATATTGCCTTTCCTTTATTTGCCTTGGAGTACTACCTGATCTCAGACAGCGCTTTTTACCACAGTCTCTTACCACTATTAGCCTTGAGCCTTTCGCTTTTGGCCTTGGGGCTAACGGTTTATTTCTTAAAAAAGAAAAAGAGTTTTTATTATCCGAAATTTATCAAATACTTCTGGCGCGCTGGGTTTCTGATCACCTTCTTGCTCTATCTGATCCTAACCGCTAGTTTGTTTATCTAATGGCAAAGAGGCTGGGACAAAAGTCCTAGCCTCTCAATTATTTTTGGATTGTCGAGCAAGACGCAGTGGTTGAGTGGGCTC